>CAZLZD010000001.1:0-209489 GCA_964563925.1 uncultured Roseivirgaceae bacterium
AACAATTATGAGTACTGACACATTAATGAAAGACGCTGAAGTATCAAAAGAAAATAAAAAACGCACATGGGCATATAAGAAACTTGGTTATTCTAAAGAAGAAACCAAATCAATCGTGGATGCGTTGAACGCACTGCTGGCAAACTATCACGTGCATTATCAAAAACTAAGAAACTATCACTGGAATGTGAAAGGCGCAGACTTTTTTGATATTCACGAACAGTTTGAAGCTCAGTATGATCAGGCAAAATTGAATATTGATGACATCGCAGAACGGATTCGTGTTTTCGGTCATCGTCCGATGAGTACACTGGCAGAATATCTGGAGAATTCGGAGATTTCAGAGACCCCGACCGATCACGAAATGACCGGTATGGAAATGGTAGGGGAAATTTTGAATGATTTTGAAATTCTGCTATCTTACATGGTCGATGCAGCAGACGCAGCCATTGAGGTCGGAGACATAGCGACCGAAGACATGATCAAAGATTTTGTCATGGAACTTGAGAAGACGCACTGGATGTTTACTGCCTTCTCTACTGAAGAATAATATTCCAAGCTAATTTAAAGAAGGGATATCGACTGGTATCCCTTTTTTTATGGAAATTAATCGAATCATTCTTGTTACGAAATTCAAGGCTTCCTCAGAGCGTGCCATCACGCGGGCACTGATGCTTGCCAGGGAACATAATGCGCATTTTGAAATTCTCAATGTCATTGATATTCCATCTTCCAACGGTAAGTCTGTGGATGACCAGGTTAAGGCGCTCGACAATTCCCTTAAGGAGCTGATGAGCCATGAAAAAGCGATGCGCCAGATCATAAAAAAAGCTGGTAAGCACCGCTGGACTCCCGAGGCCCATATTACCATGGAAAACCCTAACAAAACCAGGGAGCGTTTACTGAGTATTACGGATAAGGATTTTTTAGTGGTGGGCTTTGGTGATTGGTCGGGGCAGCTCGATCTTTCCCCCTATATTTCACCAAAAACAAAAGTAGATCCACCCGCGTGCCCGGTATGGCTCACCCCGTTGAAAGCGCGTAAAAACCTGCGGAAACAAATGCTGTTTGTGGCGGATGATCTCCCTCATGAAGACCAGTTCAAAAACCTGAAAAGGGTATGTGAGGTGGCACTCAAAAAGAAAATGAGCCTCGACGTGCTCGCCACCACACCAGAAATTCTTTCCTTCTGGGAAAAGTGGATGAAAAAGCTGGCGATAGAAGGATACACGATAGAATTGTTTGCCGACCCGGAAAAGATGATCAGCGAAATACAATCCAGGAAGCCCGGGGTACTGGGTACATTGATCCAGTCAGATATTTCAGTGGAAGCACTGAAGCGTATGGATTCATTCAGCCGGGAAGACCTCGTGGTTATTTAATCCGGCAATTTTAAGTATAAGGTTAGGATCAGGGCATAATGCCAGGTAATGCTTCGCCTCCGACGGACGTGCCACCCCGGGGTAGTCTCCCTTTCGGTCTCCCATATCGGCTATCACCTGAAAATGTAAATGGGGCGGCCAGTGCACATTCTCATTATATTCTCCCAGCCAGCCAATCCTTTCCCCTTTCTTTACGGTTTGCCCCGCTTCCTTGCCTGCAAGGGATGAACGGCTGAGATGCCCGTAGAGTGTAAAGAAATCAGTTTCCTCCAACGTATGCTGCAGAATAATAGTGGGACCGTAATCACCGTGGTTGTCATTGTTTTGTACACTGTGCACCTGTGCATCCAGGGGCGAATAGACCTCCTCGCCGGCATTAGCCCATAAATCAACACCCAGGTGAATGCAACGATCACCTTCAAACACCTCGCTCCGCTGGTAAATTGCTCTGTGTTCCCCGTACCCGCCGGCACCATACAATGCCTTCTGCGAAGAAATAAAGTCAGAAATAAAGCCGGTGAAGGCTTCTTCATCGTCGACATCTATGCTGGCGAGGGCCTGATTGCCGGCAGTCAGGTCAATCAGGGCGACCGGATCTGACAGCGGATCAAAACGCATGACAGGATGCATGGATTCCGAATGGCGGCGTAATAGTTTTTCCAGGAAATTCATGGGCGGTAAATCTAGGAAAAATAGACTTGCCACCAATCAGGAATGCAGAAATCGTTTCTCAATCAATCGGTACAGGGCGGAAAGAAATAGTCCAAGGGCAAACATTATTATCAGGGAACCAGTCATGTTACTTATCGGAATGGAGAGTTGATAATAGACCATAATAGCCACTACAGACAATACCAGTATCACTGCCACCAGGGAAACGGTCAGCACCAGGCTGAAAGTGGTGGATTTCGATTCTTTCTTATCAAGGGCTGCTGTTACCCGATGGGCAAATCCCGCCTCCGGAGAATACGATTCCGCAGAATCCAGCAATTCAAACAGTTGTCTGTAAGAACGGGTATCCGGATTTTCAGGAAGCGATTGGCCTTGTCCCTCATCAAGTAACTTTTGAATCAGTTCGTCATTCATGGCGTGATATAAAGTTTTTCTTTTCCAGTAATTCTTTTAGCAGCTTACGGCCGCGAAACAAGTTTGACTTGACAGTGCCCGGTGAAAGCCCGGTAATCTCACACATCTCCTCATAGGAATGTTCTTCCAGGTGAAACAGGGTAATGGCCACCCGGTATGGTAATGGCAGCCGGCTTATTGCCTCTTCCAGCGATTTACGTAATTCACGTTGCTCAAGGTCGGCCAGACCGGAAGGGGCTACCGCTATATCCCGTGCATCCGACAAAGACACTGTTTCATTTTTTCGCCTCTCAATAAAGTTAAGGCTTGTACGGTACGCAATGGTCACCATCCAGGTGGATAACTTTGAATCTCCCCGGAACGTGTCCAGTTTATCGTGAATCTTGAGGAAAACATCCTGACAAACCTCTTCCCGATCCTCCTCAGTGGTTACAATTCGGCCTACCACATGCCCGATCAGACGCTCATAGCGCTTAATCAGCCAGCGGAAGGCTTGTCGGTCCCCCGCCAGTATCTTCTCAATCAGCGAATGATCATCCGTCATTTGTTTCATGTGACAGGAACTCCTGTGGAAAGGTTGCAAATTTTTTCTTCATCTTTTTGAAACCTTCGGAAAATTTTTCCTGTCAAACGGGGAAACAACAACAAAAACTTCAATAACATGCAAAATGTATTAATGCCAATCGCCATTTTGGGAACATTAAGTCTCGGATTGATTTATTTCGCCCGCACCATCACCAGCTACATCATTCGCAAGAAGATGATCGATAAGGGCTATGTGGATAAAGAAAGTATTGCCATCCTGTCAGAGACCAGAAGTTCGGCCGGTCCCTTAACAACCCTCAAATGGGCTCTGGTCGTTTTCTTTGGCGGCTTAGCCCTGGTTCTGCTTGAGTTTATTCCATATGAGCATGATTCACCGCTTCCTTATGGTCTGTTTGCCCTTAGCATTTCCCTGGGCCTGTTGATTCATTATTTCATCGCCCGACAGGCTAAGTAATTATGTTACGGAATTACTTCGTGGCGGCGCTCCGGAATATGCGTCGCTACAAAACATTCACGCTGATAAATATCACCGGCCTTGCCCTTGGGATGGCCATATGCATGGTAATCATCATGTCGGTGGCCTACCAGATGAAGTCAGACCGGTTCAATCCTGAGAAGGAGAATATCTATCGCATCATTACCAAACGTCTGGATCCATCCGGACCCTACCTTGGTCATGCAACCAGCTCTTTGCGCCTGGCTGAAACACTCGGCGAACATTCCGGGGTAAAACGCGCAGTAAGGATACGGCGTGGTTTTGGCCGTCACTGGATGGGCATTCAGGAACAACAGCATATTCCGGTATCAGGATTATACGCCGATCCTGAAATTCTGGATCTTTTTGCCTATCCCCTGGTCAAAGGTGACGTCACAACTGCATTGACTGAGCCCTTTACGGTTGTATTGACCACCAAGTCGGCAGAGAAATTATTCGGTGATACGGATGTCCTGGGAAAAGTCCTCGATATGGATGAGCTCGGAGAATATACCGTAACCGGTATTTTGGATATGGACCAGATTTCCACCCACCTGGAGTTTGAAGCGATAGCTTCAATGAGCAGTGCCATCGCTCTGGAAGGGTCTGGTGTCATTCCGGTGGTACTGGACAAGTGGGAAGATACAACCAGTGGCTGGGTCTATTTCGAACTGACCGATACGAAGGCCCTGCCTGGGGTTATGGCTCACATGAAAGAGGCCGCCGATCCCAATATGCCCTCCGATTCCGGAATGGAATTCACGAGCCAGGCGTTGCTTGATATCAAACCAGGCCCGCTGATGGGGAATGAGATAGGCCCTTTTATGCCATGGATCATCGTTTATATCCTGGGTGCACTCGGTTTAATCATTATGGTCAGCTCCTGCTTCAACTATGTGAACCTGAGTGTGGCGCGTGCAATGAGCCGGTCCCGTGAAGTGGGCATCAGGAAGGTCAATGGCGCCGGGAAACGTCAGATTATTTTTCAATTCCTGGTAGAATCGATGCTACTGTCTTTCTTTGCATTAGGTATGGCGACGCTTATGTTATTCTATTTTGAACCTGCTTTTGAGCGATTGAATTTTGCCCGCATTCTTCAATGGAAACTCAGTCATGAACCTGAAGCATGGTTGGTTATAATTGCTTTTACCCTTGTGACCGGTGCCGTGGCAGGTTTGTTCCCCAGCCTCGTGATGTCTGGTTTTCAACCGTTGAATGTCCTTAAGGGTATCAAAAACCTCAAGCTGTTTTCTCATGTCGGGATGCGCAAATTCCTGATTGTCGTCCAATTTACCTTGTCCCTGTTTTTTATCATAAGTATCCTGATTTTTTACAATCAGTTCACCATGATGACGAAAGCACCAACCGGCTTCAATGCAGAGGAGGTTATTATTGCACCCTATGACGAGGAATCCTTTGATGTTATTCGTAATACCCTGCAAGCCCAGTCGTGGGTGGAAAGTGTAACCAGGTCTTCCCATTTACCGGCAACAGGATTTGTGCATTCAGACGGACTGGCCAGGACTATAGCAGAGGCACAGGAAAATGGCATGACTTATTATTCCGTGGATGCCAGCTACCTGGAGAATATGAATATTTCCCTGGTGGAAGGCAGAATGATCAGGAACCGGCAGAAGGATGAACCCGAAAGTGAAGTCGTGCTGAACGAGGAAGCAATACGCCAGCTTGGCTTTGAGTCGCCGCAGGAAGCGATCGGAGAGATGCTCTTTACCCGGGATTCGGCCGAAGTAGCTATTGTGGGGGTAATCAGCGATTATCACCATGATGCGTTAATGATGGATATTGCACCTCTGGCACTCAGGATGGTCCCGGATATGTACACCTGGGTACAGGTACAGGTTTCAAAAGGCCAGGTTGAAATGGCTACCGAATCAATAACGGAGATATGGAAAGCCCATCATCCTGAAAAAGCCACTGTGATCCAGCCTCTGAAAGCAAAAGTCGACGAGTTTTATGACCTGCTTTTTGGTGACCTGGTGAGTATCCTTGTCTTATTCGCCATACTTGCCACGTTCATATCCTGCCTTGGTCTCCTCGGTATTGCGATCTACACGACCGAACTCAGAATGAAGGAGGTGAGTATCCGGAAAGTGATGGGTGCAGGTGACCGAAACCTGGTGCTTACCTTGTCCTGGGGATTCGTAAAACTTGTCCTGATCGCGACCCTCATTGCCATCCCGTTATCGTACTTTGCCAACCAGATGTGGCTGGAAATGATGGCTACGCGTATCAGCATGAGTCCGTGGTTTTTCCTTGCAGGGACGTTACTGCTCCTTGCTACGGCGTTGTTTACCATTGGCTCGCAAACCCTGAGGTCACTTAGGGTCAATCCTGCCGAATTGTTAAGGAATGAATAATTCAGGGTGATCCGTAATATTTACGGATCACCTCAATGGCTGGTTTGCCCTGTGGAGAATAGGCCTTGTCCATAAAGCCCTCACGGTTCGGAATGGACAAGTGCCATTTCCACAGGAAACCACCTGCCATCCAGGGTTCCTGCCAGATTCCTGAATATAAGGCTTCATAACCATTGACCTGTCCCTGGGAATTGTTCCTGAGGTCTTCCAGACTATGCTTCCAGTGTCCGTCGGCGGTGTATTCTGTGCTCCTGTACCCATATTCCGTGAAGAGGACCTGCTTTCCATACCGGTCACTCAGTTTTTTTAGGGATGCGGCGGGGCCGCGCCATGCCTTACGCAATTCCTCTACTTCGGGAACAGCAGACCCTGAAAGAGGGAAGTAGGCATCGATTCCAATATAATCGAGGTCTGACCAGAAGCGGATATTTTCAAAGTTGTCCCAATTGGCGGCATAGGTTAGTTTACCAGGGTAAACCTTTTTTACTTCCCGGATAAGTTTTTTCCAGAATTGGGGGCGTTGCCTGACTGCCAGCCTGAATTCCGTGCCGATACAGAAAAGTTCGGCGCCGGATTCGCCGGCGATCCTGGCGTAGTTCATAATATATTTCAGATAATTTTCCTCCCATGTCTCCCAGGCTTCCTCGCTATCGAGGGTATATTCTCCGGGCCAGCCCTGTTCGCGCACCCAGACATGCGGTTTGATCATAACCTTTAGTCCAAGGGCATGCGCAGCCTTCACAGCTTCACGTGTGCCTTCCGAACGCTCTCCCCACCACTGTCTCTGGTGGTCAAAGGTTACACCGGGTTCGCCTGGCCGCGAAAAGGCAAACGGAATGATGGCTACCCACCGCACACCGGTACCAGGCAGTTCTGAAAAGGTGGCAAAATCAGTTGAATCACGCGGTGCCACAAGGGAGACCCCGTGAAATTTGCCATTCGGATTTTCCGGTGTGGCTTTCAGGCCGATTACGACAAGGAAACCCATGATCAAGATAACGATGATCCTGTCCATGGACTGAAAATAACTAATTTAAGGCTCTCTTTCCCTTCTTCCGGGGAAAAAAGAGAAGAATGAGTACAGGCAGGAGGGTAAGGTCAATGAGAAGGGCCAGGACCAGGGTGAGACTGATCAGCAGGCCCGTATAAAACGTTCCTCCAAAACTGGAAAGCAGCAACGTCAGGAAACCGCCTGAAAGAATAATACTGGTTACGATGATCGCCTTTCCCGTCGAAAGATAGGTTCTTTTCAGCGCGTAAAGCAGGGAAGAACCTTTGTTTAGTTCGATTTTCAGTTTACTGATAAAGTGGATGGTGTCATCCACCGCAATACCGAACGCAATTGTAAAGACAATGGAGGTGGACAGCTTCAGGGTTATTCCCGTCACCCCCATTATGGCGGCCACTACCAGGAGTGGAATCACATTAGGGATAAGGGTAATCAGGATCATTCGCAGCGACCGAAACAGCAGTCCGGCAATGATCGCCACCACCCCGAAAGCTATGCCCAGGCCACTGAACATATTCCGGGCAAGGTATTCATTGTTTTTGTCAATAAGGTTTGAGGTACCGGTGACAGTGAAATCAACCAGATCTTCATTGATATTTGCCTTTATAAATTTCCTGAGACTGTCGGTGCGCTCCAGGGAGACGGCACTTCCGATATCTTCCACCCGCCCGGTGATCCTTCCGGTACGCTGGTCGCTGCTGATAAAATCACCAGACCCTTCAGACCGCAGGATCCGAGGCAGGTACCTTTCGACACGCCGCCATTCGGCCTGCGTTTGAGGGAGAATAAACGCGTCGGCAGCACCTCCGCGTGATGCCTGGTTAAGGGCCTTAACCACCGTGGCCGGACTGGCAATATTGCCTGCCTCATAGGTGGATTCCAGGTATGCGGTCACTTTTTCCATTTCACGCAGGACCTCTTCGTCAAAAAGGCTGCTTTCCTCAGACACGCGTGCGGTCATTTCAAAGGGCCTGGACCCGCCAAAATGCTGGTCGAAAAAGGTAAAGTCTTGTTTCAGGGGGTGGTCGCGGGGCAGGTCTTCAATCAGGTACGTGTTTATATGGATTTGCTGAATGCCCAGGAACGAAAGGACCACCAGCGCCAGTGAGAACCATACAATGGACTTTGCATTTCGTAAAACATGAATATAGCCTCCGCTCAGGACACCAAACCAACCCGACCGGTGGATGAGTTTCCGTGATATCGCAGGCGGTTTCATTAGGCTCAGACTCGCAGGAATAAGGGAAAAGGCGACCACAAAGGCAATAAATACACCAATGCCTGTATAGATGCCAAATTCCCGGATAGGCCGGATGCTTGCTGTAAGGAGGGTAAAAAATCCGACGGCCGTGGTGAGGGACGTCAGAAAAGTAGCCAAACCGACCTCACGAAACGTAATGCGTATGGCGGCAATCTTAGATTGCCCGGCGCGAAGTTGTTCGATATACTTGGTCATGATATGTACCACATCTGACATACCCACGACAAACATTATGGTAGGCAACAGGACCATGAGTATATCCAGGGGTTTACCCGCCAGGGCCATGATTCCCAGGATCCATACTGCCCCTAACAGCACCACGACAAGGGGCAGTATAACAAGAATGACTGAGCGGTAGGCGAAAGCGAGAAATGCCACGATCAGCACCAGTGAGGCACTCAGAAACAGGATGAGTTCCTGCTGCATGGTGGTTACGAAGACCCGCTGTGCATGGAGCTTTCCGGCTATATGCCAGGAGGTATCCGGTATGGTCCTGAGGATGCCCTGAAGGGTGTCGAGAAGAGTCGCCGCCTGTGTTTCGGTATTAAGCGGACTGTGGCGCAATAAAACCGCCGTTGATTTACCGTCATCACTCACCAAATTGCCACGCAGGATTTTGGATTGCATGATCCTTGAGCTGTCGGAACGCAACCGTTCAGGCTCCTCAGGGTGAACGACCGGCAGGGTCAGCAATCCTGTCGGCGATATGACCGGCTGCTCAAAGGTACTGAGGGACTGGACGGAAGTTACAACCTGCAGCCGGGAAAGCTTGCGGGTAAGTGAGTCAAGTTCGGTAAGAAAGGGAGTATTGAATATTCCCTGGTCAGGGGTAAGGCCGATGAGGAGGTAATTGTTGTCTTCACCAAATTCACTTCGGAATTCCTGATAAAAGGCCAGTTCCGGGTCATCAATCGGAAAGAAATCTTCAAATACGTAATTGAAACGAAGATCAGGGAGTTGAAACGCAAAGAATACTGACAGCACAACGAGCAAAATAATTACTCTTAGTGCATTGGATTGGGTCATGCTGCGAATTTAAGAATATAACAGGAAAGGAGAGGCAAGGTTTGATGGCTCCCGGGTTGAGGGGATAATTTTTTGGCGCCCGGGTTGCCGCGGAAACCGCTGATTGCCTAACTTAGAAAATAAATTTCGGAGCTATGAATCAGTACCTTGAATTGATGCGAGATATCCTGGAAAACGGGACCAGGAAAGAGGACCGGACGGGGACGGGCACATTGTCTGTATTTGGTCGGCAATTGAGATTTGACCTGAAGGAAGGATTTCCACTCTTAACCACCAAGAAACTTCACACCCGTTCGATCATTCATGAATTATTGTGGTTCCTGAGCGGGGATACCAATATCAGGTACCTCCAGGAACACAAGGTTACCATATGGGACGAATGGGCCGATGAGAACGGGGACCTCGGTCCGGTATACGGCCACCAATGGCGTCACTGGCCGAAACCCGGCGGGGGAGAGGTGGATCAGATTGCCAATGTGATCGAACAAATTAACAATAAGCCAGATTCCCGGAGGCATATTGTGTGCGCCTGGAACCCGGCCGAGGTGGACAAAATGGCGTTGCCTCCCTGTCATGCGCTGTTCCAGTTCTTCGTGGCTGATGGAAAATTATCCTGCCAGCTTTATCAGCGGAGTGCCGATTATTTTCTCGGAGTCCCATTTAACATCGCCTCCTATGCCTTACTTGTGCACATGGTTGCTCAGCAAACAGGACTTGAGGCGGGAGAATTTGTATGGACCGGTGGCGATGTGCATTTATATCGTAACCATCTTGACCAGGCCAGACTCCAGTTGGAACGGACTCCCCGGTCATTGCCAAAACTGCGGATAGCCAGGAAACCGGACAGTATCTTTGATTATCGTTACGAAGATTTTGAGATTCTTGAATACGATCCGTATCCGACCATTAAAGCCCCGATTTCGGTGTAGTTTAATTCTCTTCGCGGACTTCGATTTTCCGGATCCGGTCTCCCTGTCGGATCGAATCAATTACCTCCAGACCTTCGGTTACCCGGCCAAAGCATGTATGTTTTCTATCCAGGTGGGAAGTGTTATTTCGGCTATGACAGATGAAGAACTGGCTTCCGCCTGTATTCGGCCCCCGATGAGCCATGGATAGCACCCCTCGGTCATGGTACTGATTGTCTCCATCCAGCTCACAGTCTATTAAATATCCTGGTCCGCCGGCTCCCGCACCATCGGGACATCCTCCCTGAATCACGAAATCCGGGATAACCCGGTGGAAACTCAGGCCATCATAAAATCCTTCTTTGGATAGTTTAATAAAATTAGCCACGGTATTGGGAGCGTCCTTCTCATAAAATGAAACGGTCATAGTCCCTTTGTCGGTAATGATATCAGCTTTTGCCATGTCTTTTTGAGAACAAAACTACACCAAAAGCGAAAAGAATCTCACCGTCTTTTCAGAATTTAATCGTTAGCTGGACCGGTTGAGATTCTTCCTCTTCGTGCTCAAGATTGGAAATGGAAATCCCAAGCAACCGTATCCCCTTTTCCGCCGGATCAATTTCGGCGCTGATTTCATCGATCATTTCTTTCATACGTGAAAAGGAATCTATCCAGTCGGCCTGAGTTTTGGATCGTGTGATAAGCTGGAAATCAAAATATTTGAATTTCAGCGTGATCGTTCGCCCTCGTGTCCCCGCTTTTTTCATTCGTCCGACTACCTCCCGGCCGATCCGGTAAAGTGCGTGGACCATTTCCGCTGAGTTGGTAATATCACGGTCAAAGGTGTTTTCGGCGCCAATGGATTTACGGATGCGTTCCGGGTTTACGGGCCGGTCGTCAATTCCGCGGCAGATACGATAATAGAAATGTCCCGGCTTACCAAATCTGGTGACCAGGTCTTCTTCCGTGTATTCCCGAAGGTCTTCTCCGAAAATAATCCCCATTTTTTTCATCTTCTCAGCGGTCACTTTCCCAATTCCATAGAACCGCTCTATGGGCATCCGGGCAATATAAGAGATGACCTCTTCCGGCGGGATCAGGAATATGCCATTGGGCTTATTTACATCACTGGCTGTTTTAGCCAGAAATTTATTGACGGAGATCCCGGCAGAAGCCGTGAGTGATGTTTCTTCGTAAATGCGTTTTGTCAGCTCACGGGCTATCAGCGTGGCCGAGGGTATGCCCTTTTTATTATGTGTCACATCAAGATACGCTTCGTCGAGGCTCAGGGGTTCTACCAGATCCGTGTATTCAAAGAACAATTCCCGGATTTGGCCGGAGACCTCCTTGTAGGCCTCAAACCTCGGCTTCACGAATACAAGACCGGGGCATTTCATAGCTGCGATCCTTGACGACATCGCCGAATGAACGCCGAATTTACGGGCTTCATAGCTGGCGGCAGCCACCACACCCCGCTCACGACTACCACCGACGGCTACGGGCTTGCCTTTAAGGTCGGGATTGTCCCGCTGTTCCACGGAGGCAAAAAACGCATCCATATCGATATGAATGACTTTACGGTGTGACATTCTTCAAAATAAGCGATATTTGCAGGAATCAGAATGGTAACGTTCATGAAAAAGTCAAAGATAATTTTCCTTGTGCTGGCCGCGTTATTCTTCCTGCTCCTGATCTGGGTAAGTTATGACATATCTTCCCGTACGACTTTTCCCGGATCCAAACCTCAGTTACAGGAACGATTGAAGGGAGACAGTGATACCTCGGATTCTTCATCCAACCACCCATAAAGCGGTTTATCTGGTGAAATTGCAGTTCACAGATCAGAAATTTCGGGAATTAATTGCTTTTATTACCTTAGAATTAATTAAAGCCAACTATAGACAACGATTTATCCTCCAGGGCAAGGCTCTGGGGGATATTTTGTTTCAGCCCTAACTGAACAAACCAAATAATTCCACGTCGATCCTGCGTACGATGGAGGCAAAGTCGTCACGGGAGTGAACAAAATCCATATCATTTACATCCACCACCAGGAGTTTTCCCAGGTCGTATTCACCTATCCAGTCATTATAATGGGCATTCAGATTCTTCAGGTAATCGATTCGAATAGCATTCTCATAACTGCGGCCGCGTTTTTCAATTTGCTGAATAAGTTTGGGGATATCCGCTTTCAGGTAAATCAGCAGGTCAGGCGGTGTCACATGCTGGATCATTGAATTGAACAGGGAGAGGTAATTGCTGTAGTCGCGGTCATTGATAAATCCGGAGCGGTAAAGATTTGCTGCAAAAATATACGCATCCTCGTAGATAGTCCGGTCCTGGATGGTTGAAACAAGGCTTTCCCTGATTTTCTTAACCTGCCGGAAACGACTGTTCAGGAAGTAAACCTGGAGATGAAATGCCCAGCGCTGCATATCCTCATAGAAATCCTCGAGGTACGGGTTGTCTTCAACCGACTCCAATTCTGCTTTCCAGCGATAATGTTTGGCCAGCATGGATGTCAGCGTGGTCTTTCCGGAACCAATATTTCCGCAGATGGCAATGTGCATGGGATAAAAATCAGGTCTTAACGCCACAAAACTACGCGATTCGGGAGCAACAAAAAAGGGCGAACTGTGTTCGGCCCTTTTCCCCTAATTAACCTATGAAGTTTCTACACACCAAAGGTATCAGGCACCCAGTACGATATACGATTAATCTGTTTACCTTATTATTACTTTCTTGGCGTCACACGTAATGACAGGATAATATTTCGTCCCGGAGCACTGAGGCCGCTGGAATACGGGCGGTAATGCCGGTCCAGGATATTCTCCAGCGACGCTTGTAAGAGCAACGAGGGAGTTATCTGCCAGTTGCCCCGCAGGTTCAGGGTGTACCATCCCGGACTGCCGTCCCGACCGGGATCATTACGATGCATGGCATACAGGTAGGGTTTGCTGTCTATTTCGCTTGACGGGATATCTTTCCGGAATCGGTTACCGTTAAATTCAACCCAGCCTTCCAGCTTGAAGTGCGAAAGGAGCCAGGTGGCTGTCAGAGACCCGAATGCCGGTGTGGTATGCCTCAGTGGCTCACCAGTATCCCGTTCTGTGCCTGTGGTCAGATTGAAAACACCGCGCAAGGCAAGATGGTCGCTGAAGGCATACGACCCTCTGAAACTCATCCCGTAAATATCCGCTTCAGATGCATTCACCTGGGAATAGAGACGGAAATACTGGTCATTATAAAAGACCGAATCGTTACCGTCAAGTTGCACCGGTCCGCGTACAATTGCATTATTAAGCCACGTGTAAAAAGCAGTGATTTCGAGCAGTAATCCGTTTTTGTCAAAGCGCCATGAGACTTCGGCATTATATGTTTTTTCGGGCTCCAGGTCGGAGTTGGGAATGATAAGGTCATTACCGTCGAGTTCGAATACTTTTCCCACATCATCCACATTCGGTGCCCTGAATCCGGTTGACAACAGGGCGTTCAGGCTGTGTTGCGGGGTAAACTGCCAGTGTATCCCGGCATTACCGCTCAGGGCACCATTGGACAGGGAGATGTTACGGGTTCCCAGCGCACCAGCATCGGCATCACTGGTAGACGCCTTCAGGCCAACGTGTGTATACCGCAATCCGCCTGAGAGGATCATTTCCGGGGTAAGGGAATGGGTGATGCTGGCGTAAGCGGCATTGGTGGCATATCTACTGCCATCGTCGGGATACCTGGGAGAGGTACCGCTTATGCTCCCGTCATCAATATTCTCCCGGTATGCATCAGACTCCACCTCATTATACACGGTTTCCAGGCCATAATACAGATGCGTTCGGTTACCAAGTGCTTTGTCTGCATCGACATTAACACTGAACATATCCACGGCTTCCTGCTGCGCACGAAGTGACGATGAACCAAACCGGCGGTCAAACCTGCTTTCCTCGTAATGCTGATAGGCGGGGAGAATGCGAAGACGGTCAAAAAAGGTATTTCCCTTTTCAACGGTAAGCCTGAGTGAATGCATGGTCCATTTCTGCGGGCCGTAATACCAGTCGGCATACACGGGTTCGTCGCTTTCATTGGTTTGGATCAGCCGGTCAAACCGGGGGATGTCAGACGTTTGATTGTGGTAAAAGCTGTATTGCAATTCTGAATCCGGCGAAATACGGTACCTGATTTTCTGAAGAATGCTAAATGCCTCGTATCCCGTGGGTTCCTGCAGATGTTCATCGCTGGAAATAACAATGTCCTCACCGCCGGCATTCTGGCTTACCTTAAAGGGATATTTGCCATAATCCGGATAATTCTTATCAAGGGATTCACCAGCCCGAAGGTCTCCGAAGTCATTAAAAGACAGTGAGGTAAATCCTGCCAGTCGCTTACCTCCCAGGTGAAAGGATCCGTGTACTGTTTTTTCACGGGCAGCTGAGCCGTAACGGATAAAAAAGTCAGGTTGAAAAAGAACCTGGCTTTCCTGTGCGAATTCCGGGTCAATCGTATGAAAATCCATTACACCGCCAAGGGCATCGCTTCCATAGATCACTGAACCTGATCCCATAAGGACTTCCACGCCCTCCAGGGCAAGGGGGTCAATGCTGATGACATTCTGAAGGTTTCCGCTTCGGAAGATGGCATTATTCATTCTCACGCCGTCAAATACGAGCAGCACGGCATTGGCTGCAAAGCCACGTAATGACGGACTTCCCCCGCCAAGTTGAGATTTCTGAACAAAAACCTCACCGGACTGGGCAAGCAGGTCTGCAGCAGTCGGAGGATTCCTGAACCGGATGTCTTCCTGTTCGACCGCCACGATATTCTGCGGGATTTCGGTAAGTGACTGTTCCCATTTATTGGCCGAAATAACGACCTGTTCGGTATGAATAACTTTTTCACTCAGGTAAACCGTATCCGGTATGAGCGGTTTTTTCAGGGCGACCAGGTCAAAAGAAGGATGCCTGAAATAGACAGTGAGTTCATTAGTGAATTGGGCCAGGGAAGCTTGTCCGCGATAGTCAGTAAGCACGGTGATCTCCGCAAGGGAATCATAAAGCAATACCTGCGGCACCGGGGTGCCGGTGCGCTCATTCATCACCGTGACCTTCTGGCCGTATACGGTGGTAAACGAAGCCATAATCAGAACCCAAAAGAAATATTTCATTCGGTGCAATTTTAGGGAATAGGCCCGGTGCATGCAACGCGTGTGTGATCAATGGTCAGGCGTTTATGCAACTCTTGCAATATTCATGTTACTTTGCACCATGCCGGTTATCCCCTCAAGCTACAGACCCCCGTACTATTATCGGAACGGTCACATTTCCACCCTTCTTCCTGCAATTTTTCGTAAGGTCCCGGAGGTTACCTATACGCGTGAACGTCTGGAACTGCCCGACGGAGATTTCCTGGATCTTGACTGGAGCCGGACCCGGGCAAGGAAGGTAATCATTCTGTCTCATGGCCTGGAAGGTAGTGCAGACAGGGGCTACATGCGGGGGTTGGTACGCTATATGAATGCAGCCGGATGGGATGCCCTGGCCTGGAATTGTCGTAGCTGCAGCGGGGAGATGAACCGTCTTCCTCGTTTTTATCATCACGCAGATACCGGGGATATCGGAGCTGTAATCGATCATGTCCTCGAAACCGGGAACTATGAGGAGATACTATTGTCGGGTTTCAGCATGGGGGGCAGCATGATCCTGAATTACCTCGGTGAACACGGGGAGGCGGTGGATAAACGCATACGCGGGGCATCGGTGTATTCCGTTCCGGTCAAGATGCGAAGCAGTGTGGATGCCCTTGCCCGGCCTGAGAACCGAATCTACAGACGCCGCTTCCTGCGAAAACTGGAAACGAAGATCAGGCTCAAGGCGGACCTTTTTCCAGCCCATATATCCGCAGAGAACTGGGATGCTATTCAGCATTTCCCGGATTTTGATAATCGTTATACAGCCCCGCTTCACGGATTTGAGGATGCCGAAGACTTTTATGAAAAGGCGAGTGCGGTGAACAGGCTTGCAGATATCCGGCGTCCTGTATTGTTGGTAAATGCGGTCAATGACCCGTTTCTGGGTAATGATTGTTATCCGGAGGAAATCTGCGATACGCTGCCTCATGTGTACCTGGAAACCCCTGAGTTTGGCGGACATGTGGGATTCCCTTTACGGAAGGGAATCAGTTACATGGATACCCGGACCCTTGAATTTTATACTGAGGTGATCAGTAGCTGGCGATACCACCCCTGATGCTCAGTATCCCCGGGCGGCATCATCGCCCCTCGGGTCAGCGCCACCTTCCAGCCGGCCGTCAGGCAGGATCAGGATCGCATCGACGCGGCCAATGGCCCCTCGCTCGCTTACCACGGTTCCTATTTCTGATAATTCCTTCACTGTTTCGGCTGGCAAAGCCCCGCGTTCGGTGTATAACGTGTCGGGCTTCCATTGGTGATGATGTCTTGGAAAATTAACCGCTTCCTGCATGCCCATATCAAAATCTATTACGTTCACAATGATCTGAAATACCGAGGTGATAATTGTAGAACCGCCCGGGGTTCCCACCACCATGTATAAATCCCCGTTTTTTTCCACAATGGTAGGTGTCATTGAACTAAGCATTCTCTTGGCCGGGGCAATGGCATTTGCTTCCCCGCCCGTGAGACCAAACATATTTGGTACCCCGGGTTTGATACTGAAGTCATCCATTTCATTGTTCAGGAAAAAACCAGCTCCGCCTACCATTACCCGGGAACCATAACCTCCATTCAGGGTGGTGGTGACCGCAACCGCATTACCCTGCTCATCCACAATCGAGAAATGCGTGGTTTGTTCACTTTCGGGAACCGTTTCTCCCGCACTGATTGAGTCACTCAGCGTTGCCCTTTCAGGTGTAAATGAGGCCATTCGTTTAACGAGGTAGACTGAATCGATCAGTTTATCCTGTGGGACAATGTAATAATCCGGGTCCCCAAGATGACGGGCCCGGTCGGCATATACCCGACGCTGTGTTTCGGTCATCAGGTGCACTGTTTCCCTGGAGGTTCGGTCCCATTCACCAAGAGGGTAGGATTCGGCCATTTTCAGTAGCTGAGCCAGGGCAATACCTCCGCTGGAGGGCGGCCCCATGGAAATGATCCGGTGCCCGCGGTACCGCGTATACACCGGTTGCCTCCATACGGAGCGGTACGCGGAAAGGTCCTCCTGGGTGATGAGACCGTCCCCCCGTTTCATTTCATCAATTATCAGCTGGGCAGTTGGCCCTTCATAGAAACCAATCCTTCCCAGGTCCCGGATCCGGCGGAGGGTGGCCGCCAGGTCTTTTTGCACAAAGAGTTCGCCTTGCTTCCATTCCTGAAGAAGATGTTCGGGAGATACGGTGTTATATTCCCGCAGGCTTTCGGCGATGGCGTTCAGGCCACGGGCCTCCCTGGCGGTTAACCGCACTCCGGTTTCTGCGATATCGATGGCAGGCTGCAGAAGGTCTTTCCAGGGCAGGGAACCGTATTTCTGATGGGCATTCAACATTCCGTCTACTGTTCCCGGTACGCCGGAGGCCCGGTGGCCCCGGAGACTGAGCCCGTCAATCACATTTCCCTCCCCGTCCAGGTACATATCCCGGGTGGCCGCGAGGGGTGCCGCCTCCCTGAAGTCCAGCGAATTGGTTTTTCCGTCTTTTTCCCGTACGACCATAAAACCCCCGCCACCGAGATTTCCCGCAGAAGGATGCACCACTGCAAGCGCAAACTGTACGGCAATGGCCGCATCCACCGCATTACCTCCTGCACGAAGAATGGCCACACCCACTTCTGAGGCGACCGGGTGGGCAGATACCACCATCGCAGAATCGGTGACAAGCCTCTGCGTTGATTCTTCTTCGGATGGTTCGGGAATACTACAAGACTGGAAGTACAGGACGACAATTGAAAGAAAGTACAGGTAGCGCATCGGTAAAATTTTCACCGAATATAACAGTTCAGACCTAATATCTTATATTTGATTATTTCAACGGTATATAAACCCGATTAAACCTTATACATGGAGGTTACAAAACGCGCCAAAAAATCCGCATCCATAAAGCTGGATATTCTGATCAGTGCGATTCAGCTGGTAGGCAAAAAGTCTTTTCAGGACCTCTACGTGGATGATATCTGTGAAAAAGCAGGAACTTCCAAGGTTACTTTCTTTAAATACTTTCCGCAAAAAGAAGATGTTCTTCTCTATTATTTGCGGATCTGGTGCCTCGACCGGGCCGTCGAACTTAATCAGAAGTCCAGGGAGGGCATTCACGGACTTTATTTTCTGGCGGACAAATTAGCGGAAACGTATGAACGCTATCCCGGCCTCATTCTTAATCTGATCAGCTACTGGACCAGTGTACACCGGCCGCCCAATACCTTCCCGGTAAAGCCTATTGAACGTCATATGTTATACCCCAGGGTGCAGAACTGGGCCGAGATCGAGATATTGTCAATCCCCATGCTGGTTGAAAAATTTGTACTGGAAGCTGTGCTGAAGAAACAGACCGGAAAACAGCATGACCCGGCGGAAATCAGCAACCTCGTTCTTTCGGTCATATACGGTTCCATTATC
Source organism: uncultured Roseivirgaceae bacterium (assembly GCA_964563925.1). Lineage (GTDB taxonomy): Bacteria > Bacteroidota > Bacteroidia > Cytophagales > Cyclobacteriaceae > JAUILA01. The sequence goes on from CAZLZD010000001.1 coordinate 18,648, forward strand.
ACCGCCCATACCCGGCAGATTCAGCCAATCAGGACACTCTTCCGCCGAAACATAGATTCACTTTTTAAATGAATCCCTGCTGATGCTGCTTGGCTTTGTTATTCTTTACCTGGCAGGGAACATCGTACTGGGTGTCTGGGTTTCCCGGAGAATACATAATTCAAATGATTTTCTAACCGCTGGCCGCAACCTTCCCCTGGCTCTAAGTTCTTTTGCCCTCTTCGCACTATGGTATGGTTCAGAGACCATTTTCGGGGCCTCCTCGGTGTTCATGGAGGAGGGATTGTACGGTGTGATTGAAGATCCGTTCGGGGCAGCCCTCTGCCTGGTCCTTTTTGCCACTTTCTTCGCACGCCGTCTTTACCGAATGAATATCTGGACCCTGGGTGACCTCTTTCGTCTCAGGTTTGGCCGTGGAGTCGAGCTCATTGCCTCGGGCTTCATGATCCTTTCATTTTTTGGTTATGCCGCCGCCCAGCTGGTGGCGCTCGGAATTCTTTTTCAATCGGTCATCGATGTGGACCTGACCACAGGCATCCTGATCAGTGCAGTAGTAGTTGGTTTCTATACCATGATCGGTGGGATGTGGGCCATTTCCGTGGCAGACTTTTTTCAGAGCATCGTGATAATACTCGGACTTTCCTGGGTGGTCTATATATTGCTGCGGGATGCCGGCGGACTTAATGAAGTGGTTAATAAGGCTCCGGACGGTTTTTTCCGGTTTACGCCAGAAACAAATTCAGCCACCGAGTGGTCTCAATATATAAGTGCATGGGCGGTGCTTGGTCTTGGATCCCTGGCATCGCAAGACATTTTCCAGCGTTTTAACTCCGCTCGTACCGAGCGAGCTTCGGTCATGTCAGGATATCTCGGCGCGCTTATTTACCTGGTATTTGCCATGTTTCCCCTTATCATAGGTCTGGTTATCCGTGTATCCTATCCTGAATACATGGAACAGGACAACCAACTTAGTATACCAGCCCTGATCCGGGACCATACTACGCTTCCGGTCCAGGTGATGCTTCTTGGTGCACTGATGTCTGCCATATTCAGTACCTGCAGCGGAGCGGTATTGGCCCCCGCCAGCCTTCTGGCTGAAAATATCATCAGGCCGTTGATGGGAAATAAACAACTTACCGATGCGCGGATGCTTAAACTCACGCGGGGTTCTGTCATCCTTATCGTTATGGTGGCGGCGACCCTGGCGCTCGGCCGCCAGGATATCTATGCACTGGTAGGGGAGTCGTCAGTACTCGGACTGGTTTCCATACTTGTTCCTATGTGCTTTGCCTTATTCTCCAATATTATATCACGCAACGGTGCCCTTTTATCCATGTTCCTGGGTATCAGTGCCTGGCTTATCTCTGCGTATGTTTTTCCAACAGCATTTCCGGCCCTGATAATCGGTGGGTTGACCAGTCTGTTCGCTTACCTTGCCGGATACGGTCTGGATTACCTGAACAGGTTTTTCAGGTAATCGCTGAACTCAGCCCGTTCTTCTGACGAACTGATTAAGCGTTTGATCTGGCGGTAATAGTCGGTGAGTCCGATTCTTTTCGGATCCTTCGCGGCGGTTGATTCTGAACCGGGTCTCGGAAGTTCGGGATTCGTCTGCCTGTCCTTATTTTTTTCCGGAGAATGATCCGCACCGGGGTTTCCCGCACTATTTGTTCTATCCGGGGTATGAGCGGGATCAAGTGAATCGGCGCGGTCAAAACTTTGCCTGGAGCGCTCCTGGTACCCCATTTTTTCTTCTACCAGTCCTTTGTTGTTGTAGGAAATTGCATCTTCAGGATCCAGTTCGATGGCCTTTTCATAATCCTTCAACGCTCCTTTCAGGTCGCCCATCCGGTCCTTGAGAAATGCCCGGCTTGCATACCGGTAGGGCTTTTCAGGCTGAAGCGCCACCGCCTGGTCAAGGTCTGAGATACACCCTTCCGAATCTTTCAGCATGAAACGGATGATAGCCCTTTCGCCATAATAATGGGCATTCTCCGGGTTCTTCTGTACCAGGTAATTAAAATCCTCCAGAGACTTAGTGAGGTTTTTCAGCTGGTAGTTGGCTTTGGCACGATTGTACCTGGAAGGGGCATGTCCGGGATCAACAGCTAATGCCTGATCAAAGAACACGACGCCCTGTGCGAAATCCCTGGCATCACACGCCCTGATGCCTTTTTCATAAAAATCCTGTGGTGTCCGATTCATACTGTACCGTATCCTGTTTTTGCGGTGCTTTTTTCTCCGCTGGTTTTGACCGGGCCGGGGCTTTCGGAGGATTAGGTGATCGCTTGAGGATTTTCATCTTCTTGTACCTGACTCTCTTCCTTTTTTTATCCTTTTTTGGATTATAATACCGGTTCCGGTTTACAGGTTTAACATGCTTTACCGTCACATAGTTACCCTGATTACAGGCACCAAGCGGAAGGAGCAGGATAATAAGCATGATTAGATGACGGCGCAAGTTGCTTCCATCAAAAAAATAAGATCGGTTTGGTCTCATAATCCCATGATCGTTAATCCCTCGTTTTCTCCCAGACTGAAGATTGGCCTTTGCGTACAAATCTCAGGAATCCAAGAAAGACCGCATAGTTCATCATGGAAAAATAAAAGGGAACAAAAAATATTTTCCAACTAACGCGCGAGTTCCGGAATATTGCCCCCAGACCAGCGAGTAAGTAAAACAAAATCTGCACCAGCAGCAGTAAACGGAAGGATGGATCCCCCCTTAAAGCAAGCCAGGCTGATCCGCAAAAAACGATTATTAGTCCGGCCGGCGCAAGTGTCCAGCGCAGTACGCGGTGCGAAATATATTGAAAACTGAGGATTCCGTATTGGAATATATTCAGCAAACGACGCAGCCGCCACATTGCCTGAAAGCCGCCAGCGGCAATGCGGATCTTCCGCTGGAGTTCCGATTGAATGTCCCTGGAGGCCACTTCCGTTGCCACGGCATCGGGGGCATAAGCGGTGCGGTGACCCCGGCCTGCCAGGTCCAGGGAGATATAAAAGTCTTCCAGGATAACGGACTCATCCAGGGCAGAAATCAGATTCCGGCGAACCGCAAATAATTCTCCCGCTGCACCTACCACCGAATACAGCTGTCCGTCCCATTTCTTCAAAAGGGACTCATATTTCCAGTAAAGGCCTTCTCCGGCCCCTGGCGCCATATCTTCAGCCTTTTCCACGATTCTCTTTTCTCCTGCTACCACGCCTACTCCCTCGTCATTAAATGGCCGAACCAATTGCCTGATTGCCATTTCATTCAGGGTGGTATTTGCATCGGATACCACGACCACGTCTTCCGTGATAAGTGGAATGGCCCGGTTGATGGCACCTGATTTTCCCCGACGTTCCGGGTAATGAAGGTGTACGATCCCGGAGAATTCGTTGGCAATGGATTCACTGGCATCCGACGAACCGTCTGTCACCACAATCACCCGGTATCTGCCGGGTGGATAGGAGAGGGCAAGGCTGTTCCGGATTTTATCCCGTAAATAGTTCTCTTCGTTGTAAGCCGGTATTATGTGTGCCACCGAGGGAAGATAGGAAGGAGGCGTTTCCGTATTTCGCGGCCTTAATTTGACCAGTATACCCAGTATGACGGCGTACCCGATATACGTATATACCAGGACCATTATAAAGAACCAGGTGACAGTCTCCAGCCAAAAATCCATGTAGAAAGATACATTTTTTGCAATGCTGACAAGAAAGGATGTAAGAATCTTTAAGGAAGCGCGGGCATTTTGTAAATTTCAACGGATAATTGCGGGCATCGTCCCGATTCTTCCCTGTGAAAAAAGGCACACTCATCCGCTGGCTAAAGAAAATCATGGGCCCCGATTCCTACCTGGAATGGCGCAATGCATGGGTTTTTGGTAATGATCATGACCCGGTCATGCTGCAGGAATTACCCCGGGTCAACATACACTGGCCTCCCGTGCCGGACCAACAAGTCGGACCGGTTTTCCTGATCAGTCCGACCCAGCGCAGCGGTTCCACCCATGTGCACGAATTACTTGCGCTCCATCCCGGTCTCGAGGCGTTGTCTGCGAAGGAGAATGTGCCGAAGGAGTATTTTCTTCATACCTATGGCGAAGCATTGCAGGCTTATGTGGAACGCACCACGGCGACATGGGATACCTGGATACCCCAACCGGAAGACAAGAAAGCCATGGCACAACGAATGTTTGCGGCGATCGGGAAGGGGATGCTCAATGAGTTGTTCAGGGAGCGGCCGCCGGAAAGGCCCTTGCTGAGGGCTCCCGACAGCCGGAATATTCGGTTTTTGTTCAATCTGTTCCCGGACGCGACGGTCATCCTGCTGTTCCGGGATGGCAGGGACACCTGCTCCTCGTTCATGAATTCATGGGGTACCGGGTCGGTATTTGCCGATTTTGCCCGACGGTGGGCCGGACGTGTGGAGGAAATGCTGTCCTTTGAAGAGGAGGCCCGTGCCGCGGGCTATGGTGACCGGGTACTGCGCTTGCATTATGAAGAGTGTGTGAAGCATCCTGAACAGGCTATCCGTGAGATTCTCCCGGCCATTCAGCTGAATGAGAACGAATACCCATTCCATGAAATGAGTTCCTTGCCGGTCCTGGGTAGTTCAGAAGCTCCGGAGGTACACTGGGAACCGGTTGAAAAGCCCGAAGGTTTCAATCCCCTGGGCCGCTGGAAGAAATGGCCCGATGCGGCCAAAAAAGAATTTGACGACCTGGCTGGCGAGACAATGCGCCGGCTTGGTTATACCAGCTAATCCTTTACCGGCACATACACTTCCACATGGGAGTCCATTGGAATCCTTGGCGCCAGAAAGCGGTCCTGGAGGATGTATTCCTCTATCAGGCATGCCCGTACTTCCGGCGGGAAAAATCCATTTAAGGAAGGAATGTCCTGAAAAATCACCAGGTCATATTCATTATTGACGATTTCTTCGCAGAACCGACTGATCTGTGCATCAAATATGGCCACATTACGATGGTACCAGAGCGGGTGGTCCTCCGCAGCCAGCGGTTCATATCCGATTTCATAGGCAAGCTGCGGTATTTCTGACATATTCAGCACCTTAAGATTCTCCTTCCCGCCAAACTGCTCCACCAGCTTTTTCATGCCTTCAATGGTTTCGCGTGGCATGAGAACGTTGTCAAGACTCCGGAAAGGCGTGGGCTGCCAGTCAGAGCGGTCACTGCTGGGAGCATTTTCAGGTGGCAGCTGCCAGGTGCGCTTACTCACCTCATCGTAATCGATCACATCCTCATAATTGGTAATACGGTACAATACCCGTTTACCGTATCGCCATGTGTCCTGCGAGAACCAGAAAAGAAGCACCAGTGTCATGATTGCCAGGTATCCCGGGGCGGCAAGGTTTACTTTCCAATTAATCCTGTGCAGGATGTAAATCAGGGCAAAGCTGTGAAAGTAGTAGTGAACATACATGGGAATGTAGGTGGTAACCTGTCCCAGTAACGGTTGTACCAGCAAGCCCAGTGTCAGTAAAAGGAACAGGGTCTCCCGGGTGTCTGCCAGCAGGCGGGTCAGCGGTTTCCATGAATTCAAAACCAGTACCGTCAGGGCAAATAAATAAATGCGGATGGGGATGGCCTCGAAATTGAAGGCCTCATTAATAAAATCCATCATCGCAATCCGTGAGGAGTGAGGCTCCTGCCCGTAATTAAACCAGTAGCCGAAGTCATAGGAGAGTAGCGGGAGAATGATCAGCAGCGCAGATGCCACAAATCCCGCCCCGAACCACAGCAAGGGCCTGAATTTTTTTTCCAGCAGTCCGTAGGCCAGTAACAGAAAGACCATGACCAGGAACCCCAGCCCCCCGATATCCTGTTTCGTGAAAATGGCCAGGAATGCCAGGAGCCCGGCCAGAACGGTTTGCCACCAGCTGTGACGTGACGGCCTGACCACCGCCTGAAGGAGCAGGGCAATCCCGGCCAGCTCATAGACAAATACCACATGGTTATACCAGGGCCAGAAGTTGATAAAGACATAGCTCACACAGAACAGAAGCACGCCGAGGGTCCTGATGGGCTTCTGCACCTCAAACACACCCAGGATATGACGGTAAGACAGGACCGATGCAAGGTTTATGAGGGCCTGGGCCTTGATCAGGGAGGACATGTACGGACCGAAAATTTTGAAGGCAAGGGTCGGAATAATCCAGAATCCGTAGCCGAGGGGCATGCCGAAGTCACGGAAAGGGGTTTGCCCGATGGACATCCTGTAAGCCCCTTCCCACGCAAGATATAAATTGATCTTGTACGGTAGCATGATAAAAAGGGGAACCCCGCAAAAGACAAGAATGATGATCCAGTCAGAGATGGTGAAAAACCTTTCCGGGAGGCTGCGTTTCCACATGTTTTTTATACTGTCTTTTAAGTAATAAATTAGGACTGCCGAAGGCCGTGCTAACATGACAAGAAAAGCCCTTAATTACAATATTTTCAAAACTTATTTACCGCCTTTTGCCGGCATTCTCCTGCTCCTTTGGCTCAGCCTTCCGGAAAATATAAGCAGTGCAGATGACGCATATACCTTTTCCAGGCTTGTCAGGGACCAGCCTGCCGGTTCCTTGTTCCTTCCCCGCTATCCGATATACCTTCCGATCGGTAAATCTTTGTACCTGCTGTTATCCTGGATGGGTTTTACCTTTTCAGCTCATGATGCATTAGCCGGACTCAGCATGATTTCCAGTGCCGCTGCCGTTGTACTCAGTTACCACCTGTGTTATCGGTGGCTTGACATGTCGAAGGTTGGTGCCGCCGGTACCTCCTTGCTGCTCCTGTTTTCCTGGGGCTTTTGGAGGTATAGCGTGGAAGCAGAACTTTACGCACCTTCAACCCTTCTCCTGGCCATCCTGATGTGGCTGCTGTTCAGGATCAGGGAACAGCCGTACGGGTCGGGGAACCTGTGGTGGCAGGCGGTCGCTGTGGGATTACTGGCAATTCTCTTCTACAAGCCCAATTCAATCCCGGTCCTGGTATGCCTTCCATGGATACTCAGTACCCGCAAGGATCGCTGGAAAAAGCCTGTCCGCCTGATTGGCTGTATGTTTGCCGGAATGTTGGCGGCCTATTTTCTGCTGGGATGGTTTTCCCCGGATTATGATATGTATGATTACATCGCGGGAGGAGCCACGGTCACGGGAGGTAATCCGTTGGTATCCCTGCTTGTGATATTAAGCAACCAATTGTCCTTCCTGTGGATATTTTCCCTTGATTTCCTGTCCTCAGCCGCTACCGGAATCTGGCCTGAGAAAGTTTTGTCAGAAGAAATGTATTTGCAAAATGCATTGACCGTGCCACCCTGGATGCTTCTGGCCCTGGTTATTTTGACGCTGGGCTATACCCTGGTTCTTCTGACAATAAACCGCAAGGGAATCAGGAGTCTTTTGCATGCTGCCTGGAGCCGGGTCCTGATAGCCTGGATTCTCCTTTACGCGATCATGCTGCTGTCCCTTGACCCGGTTTCTGCGGAACCCTGGATCATGATTCAGTTGCCACTGGTTTTTCTTGCCGGTAGCATTCTTTTTGAGGCAGCTCCATCACCAGGGCGCCGATTAATGGCCATTCCTGTCATTATTCTTATTTTTATAAATAATCTGGTCGGGGGGATGTTACTAATTGCCGATGAAAAGTATGATTATATACACTTGAGGGGTGAAGGGCTGGCTGGCGAGGTCACCAACAACGATGTGATTCTGACGTTCGGACCAGGGACGATGGAAGCATATCTTGCCTGGCAGTATCCGGCCCGTGTGATTAACCTTGAACAGAATATGCAGGCAGGGCTGGATTTGCTGGAGAATGGCTGGCCGGGAGGAAGTATCCTGGTGCTGGCCGATGTATTGCAGCCTGATCCGGCTATCCGGCGCAGGATGGAAGGAAAAACAGATCTCCCTAAAGCGGTTATCTTAGAAAAATATGAACTTGATACCTTATATCGGCACCATCAATTTTCTACCTTTGAATTGAGAGATAAGGTCAAATGAAAACAATCTCAGGATTATTACGTGTTCCCCAGTGGATTAAGAACTCATTCTTGTTCATCCCCCTGTTCTTTGCAGGAGAATTGTTTGATACCCAAAAGCTGACCCAGGTCCTTATTGCCTTTATGTCATTTTGCCTGGTAGCCAGCTCCATCTACATTCTGAATGACATGCGTGATGCGGATTCTGACCGCAAGCACCCGGAAAAGAAATTCCGGCCGATTGCCGCAGGGAAAGTTTCTGTCCAGGTCGCCTGGGTGGTCATGCTCATTTGCGGTATTACCGGTTTTTCCCTGGCCTGGTGGCTCGATGAAGCATTTACCATCATCCTCGCGGTATATTTTGTACTTAATTTTACGTACAGCCTTGGGCTAAAGCGGGTGGCGATCCTCGACCTGATGATTGTGGCCACAGGTTTCGTGCTGCGCGTGATTGCCGGTGGATTGGCGGCTGATGTATACCTGTCTCACTGGCTTATCAGCATGATATTCCTGCTATCCCTGTTTATTGTCCTGGCCAAGCGAAGAGATGACATTCTGGAGTATAACCGGTCAGGCATAGCCCTGCGGTCTTCAGTCCAGAATTATAACCTGGATTTTATTCATTCCATTCTGACCATGTTGTCAGGAATAATCGTGGTGGCATACCTGATGTATACCATTTCTCCGGAAGTGGGTGAGCGGTTTGGAACGGAACACCTGTATTTCACGACCGTTTTTGTTATCGCAGGGGTGATGCGCTATATACAGATAACCATGGTGGAAAATAAAAGCGGCAGCCCGACACGGATACTCTATACCGATCGGTTTATCCATGTTACCCTTGCCGGCTGGATCGCAAGCTTTTTCCTGATCATATATTATTTGAAGGCCTGATGAAGAGAGATATAACCAACTGGAACAACTACCCGGTAAAAAATGCGGAGCTACTCTTTTTTGATTCCCTCCCGGAACTGCGCGACCAGGTGACCACACACGCGCCGTTGATAGCCCGTGGATTGGGGCGTTGTTACGGTGATGCCTCCCTTCAGGATACGATTCTGGCCACGGTTAAGTATGACAAGGCAGTCTCTTTTGATAAGAGCGAAGGGGTATTTGAATGCCAGTCGGGACTGTCCCTGGATGAGGTACTTAAGATTATTGTCCCGAGGGGTTGGTTTCTCCCGGTGACCCCGGGGACGAAGTTCATAACGGTCGGGGGGGCTATTGCATCCGATATTCATGGTAAAAACCACCATATCGATGGTTCGTTCTCAAACCATGTGCTGGGCATGCAGCTGATGCTTGCCGATGGTTCGCTGGTTTCGTGCGGGCCAACCGATAACGTTGATTTGTTCAGGGCCACGTGTGGGGGGATGGGGCTCACCGGGGTGATCCTCAGGGTCAGGTTTAAACTCAAAAAAATTGAATCTTCCTACATAATTCAGAAACAGGTCAAGGCCTCCAGTCTTGACGAATTGCTTGAGCATTTCGAGAACTATAAATATTCCACGTACTCGGTAGCCTGGATAGATTGTCTGAAAAAGGGCCGGCATTTCGGCAGGAGCATTCTTATGCTCGGCGAACATGCAAACCTGGAAGACCTTTCCTCCCGCCAGTCAAAGAACCCGCTGGCTACGCATGGGGATCCCAGGCTGGGCATGCCGTTCAACCTGCCGTCCTTTGTGTTGAACAAATTTTCCGTAAAGGCCTTTAACACACTTTATTATCGAAAAAACGTGAGGCCAATCCAGGAAAACGTGGTGCATTATGATCCTTACTTTTATCCCCTTGATTTTATTCACTCCTGGAACCGGATGTACGGCAGGAAGGGATTTGTGCAGTACCAGTTTGTGGTTCCGATGGATGCCGTTGAAGGCCTGGTACAGATCATGACAAGGATCTCCCGGCGAAATATGGGTTCATTTCTTACCGTATTGAAAGTTTTTGGTCCACAGGACAGTCTCATTTCATTTCCTATGAAGGGATATACGCTCGCACTGGACTTTCCCGTTGAGGATGGCCTTTTTGATTTCCTGGATGAGCTTGATGCGCTGGTTGCCGACCACGGAGGGAGGGTATACCTCACCAAGGATGCCCGCATGAATGCTTCCTTCTTCAAGGAATCCTATCCCGGTTACGAGGAGTTTGTCAAAATTGTCAGGCAATATGATCCTGAAGGAAAATTCAATTCAATGCTCGCTGACCGGTTATCAATTAAATAATGAAACACGTTTTACTACTCGGCGCATACTCAGATATCGGGCAGGCCCTTGCCAGGGCGTACGGTTCCCGCGGATATGGCATTTGGCTTGCCGGCAGGGATGAGGAAAAATTGAAGGACCTTCAGGCCGATATCCGGGTCAGGTATGAGGTCCCGGTAAAATATTTCCGGTTTGATGCCATGGATACCGCCTCACACCCGCTCTTTGTTTCCGGCCTGCCGGGCATTCCCGAGCTTACGATTTGTGTATTCGGACTTCTTGGTGACCAGGATAAGGGGCAGTCTGACTGGGATCATGCCTCCCGTATCCTTAGCACGAATTATACCGGAGCTGTATCCATCCTCAATATTCTGGCCAACAGCTATGAAAGCATTGGCAAAGGGACCATTGTAGGGATCAGTTCGGTAGCCGGTGAACGCGGCAGACAAAGTAATTACCTGTATGGCAGTGCAAAAGGCGGATTCACCCTTTACCTTCAGGGTTTGCGAAACCGCCTGGCCAGCGTGGGTGTGCACGTCCTGACGGTTAAACCCGGGTTTGTGGATACACGTATGACCGAGCACCTGAAATTACCCGGTCCCCTTACAGCCTCCCCCGACGTTGTAGCAGAAAAGGTATATAAAGCTGCTAAAAAGAAAAAGAATGTGCTGTACGTGCTATGGATGTGGCGCTGGGTTATGCTCATTATCAAATGGATACCGGAGCCGATCTTTAAGCGGATGAAGCTGTGAAGACGCTGGCATTGTTTGATTTTGACGGAACGCTTACCACCAGTGATACGCTGATGGTATTTCTTAAATATCATGCCGGCCCCGTGCGTTTCTACATGGGTATGACCCTCCTGCTTCCTGTGTTGATTGCCTATAAGCTGAAAATCATCCCCAACTGGAGAGCAAAGGAAATAGTGCTTGCCTATTTTTTGGGTGGAATGTCGTGCGGTGATTTTGAGGAATCCGGGAACAGGTTTGCCAGGAATGTACTGCCCGGCCTGTTACGATCCGAGGCCACGGCCCGGCTTGACTGGCATCTCGCCAACAACGACGATGTTGTGGTGGTTAGTGCATCAGCTTCCGGCTGGATTAAACCCTGGACAGATGCCATGGGTCTGAAGCTGTTGTCAACCGAACTGGTTTGTGAAAATGGACAGATAACGGGAAAAATAAAGGGAAAAAATTGCTTTGGCCCCGAGAAGGTAACCCGCATCCGGGATTACCTGGATCTGGCCGATTACGCAAAGGTCTATGCATATGGGGACAGCCGGGGAGACCGGGAGATGCTTGCCATGGCCACAGATCCTTTCTACCGCAAATTCGGCTGATCAGGAACCTATCAGCATCCGGCTTTTTTTACCCATGACCAGTTTAACGACATGGATGATAACCAGCGTTATGGCGACGGTAAGGGCCAGGAGCAGAAGATACAGCCAAAGGGAATAAACAGGGTCAGGATCCACAAATTTACGGTAGAGGGTATCCAGTACAATGATGACGTATAAATGGATAAAATAGAGCCCGAAACTGTAATCACCAAGAAGCTTCAGCACCGGCAAATTCATCCCCTGGATTTTATAAAAGAATTTCATCAGGATTATACACAGAAACATCATCCTGAGTTTTGGTGAATTAAATCCAAAATACAGGTCGGATGCCGCATCCTCTGCGGAGTTTAGCCGGTATACAGGCAGGATGTCGTTCATTTCCAGGTAGGCCAGAATCAGATAGGCGAGGAGGAGTGACCATGCCAGCCAGTCCCGTCCGATTGTAAAAAACTCTCTGTAGCGTCCGACGAAGATCCCGAATATATAAACCGGGAGGAAATGAATCGCCGAATCAATCGAATTGGAAAAGTATCCAAACCGGTAGGTGAATAAGGTGCCGAGGAGCATAACGGGCAATACGAACTTATAAAACCAGGGCCGGTCAAGGGCGACAAACAGCGGGGAGATCAGGTAAAAAAGAACGATCATGGGGATAAACCAGAATGGCCCCAGGTGCTTTCCGGTAGCGATGAGGTATAACCCTTTGACCAGCTCTGATGAATTCATCAGGAAATCAGGTTCCCAGGTCCCGGGTTCCAGGTACAGGCGGTTGAATATGGCCGGTAATGAAACCAGGATATACGGCAATACCACATAAAGTACCTTCTTTTTAAGGTAGGGAACATAGGAGTAGCGGTTACTCAGGTATTGAAAAAGGAATCCGGCGATAAATACAAAGAGGACCGTCCCGTTATCCAGCAGGGTTATCAGTAATTGTTTCCATATGTCGTTGTCGCCCCATGGATACACCATTCGTACATGGATGCCAAGAATGATAAGTATGGCAAAACCCCTGAAATAATGGATATAATTTAAGAACTCCTTCTTCGTGTTCATGCAGCCGGGTAGAATAGATTGGAGAATGGGTTGCTGCACGGACGCTTGTAAGGCTCGTACAAAGCGATATAGGTCACTTTCCGTCCTTCGTCCATCTTATTCAGAAAGAAGTCGGTAGATAACAAAAAATCACTGACAAAAAAGGAGCTGTACAGCTTAAACCGTTGGTGCCCGGGCAATGGAATCCATGGATTCTCAAGGAAATAAAAGACGTTGACAAATGCCTGCTTCTTCCATCCAAAGTCTTTTCGGGCGTAATAGCCGGAAGCGGATATGTCCTGGGTAAACCGGCCGATCGCATCCTCATCCACATTCAGGTAGGAGAGCTGTTTTCGGAGAATTTTACCTACAATGGATTCAAAGGGCACAATGAAGAGAATTCCGCCTGCCACGGTCGCTATCAGTACTAACAGTCCCAGGATAAATTTTCTTCGGGTCATGGTTCAGGCAAGGTAATGATTCGCGGCGTTTATTGAAAGGGCAGAAAGGGTGAGCGTCGGATTGGCCGGCGTGACCGTTGGAAAGGCACTGCTGCCCAATACCAGTACATTACGGTATTCATGATGTACCAGGGAAGCGTCAACCACGCTATTACCAGGATCGGTACCCATGCGAGCTGTCGAACAGATATGATACTCGGTGGGCTGGGGGGCATCATCCAGTCGCCATGATTCAACTGGCAGGAACGAGAAATACTTTTCGATGAGGGAAGGAAGTTCCTTCAGCCCTGCCTTGACATATTCCCCTAATCCTCCATACACAATTTCCGGCATTCGGGGGTCTCCGGTGGTTATTACCCGGTTGTTATCGTCTGGCAGGTCTTCAAAAATAAACTTGAACAAGGATAATTGGCGCCATTTCCCACGTTCGTTACGGATGATGGGCGTATTAAAATGCTCGATTAAACAGGCCGGCCGGCTGGTCCTGTGTGGCCCGTCGTACATCATATATCCATTCGCCGAAATAATGGAACCTCCTCCAAGGTTTTCCAGCCCGTCATAGTAAAAATGCCCGAAAATCCCGGTTTGTTCAGAGATGCCGGCACCGGTAAGCGGATTGGAGTCACCTGAGTTTAACAGGATATGGGCATTGAATATGGCATTGGTCCCGAGCACAAAACTGTCTGCCCTGACCTTCTGCTCTTTCCCGTTTTCCAGAAATCGAATGGCACTGGCCATTCCCCCGGAAGTATCCAGTGAGATCACCTGGGCTGAGTAACGCAGTGTGACCCTGGAATCTTCGTACAGGGCCATTAATGTATTTTCGATGGTGAATTTGGAATTAACCGGGCAAAGGTTACACACGCCACTGCTGCAACACATAGCCCGCTGATTGATCGCCACCGAGGCTCTTGCTGCGGGCTGTGAGATATACAGATTGCCGTATTTTTCCTGAAACAGTTTGTCTACGGAGCTTAATGCATGCGGAGGCTGGGGATAGGGACCGCTTTTAGGGAAAGGAGTTTCAGCGGGACCGGCTATGGCCATAAGTGATTCTGCCTCTGTATAGCTGGGTTCCAGGTCTTCGTATTGAATGGGCCAGTCAGTGCCTATACCGTAGAGCGATTTCATGCGAAAATCATTCGGGAGAAACCGGGGCGTACAACCGGTCCAGCAATTTGAGCTGCCTCCAAAGTTAGGGTCAAATATCCAGGGTTTGGTCGAATCGGTAGTATAAGTGTCCCATGGACGCAGAATGGAAAGGTCAAGCTCTCCATTCTTATTTCGGAGACGGCTTTGAAGGGAATGAAATACCCCTCTTTCCAGGACAAGTACTCGCTTGTTTGTGGAAGAGGGGTGTTCCAGGTATTTTTTTAAAAAGAAGGAAGAAGCAAACCCGGTCCCGGCCAGGACCAGGTCATATGAATCTGTCATAAATTACCGAATCACTACTCTTCGCTGTGTATTGTTTGCACCATCACTGATCTGGATGATGTAGACTCCGGGAGGTACTGCATAGTCCAGGTCTATTTTCACGCCGTTAAGGAAGGCATTAGGATCCAGGACTTTTTGCATATGTACTTTACCCATCACATCCACCAGTTTTACCTGTACCTCAGGCCTGCTGGTAGGAACATAGCCCCGGGCATTGATGTTTTCCTGAATGGTCGGGTTAGGATATACCGTAAACTCTTCCAGGTTTGCATCATCATAGACCACCCGGATGATCTTTGAATACTCGTACTTTCCGTCGAAATCCGTTTGCTTGATGCGGTAATAAGCCAGGTCGAGAGGCTCCGTATCCAGGAAGACATAATCCCGTCTGCTGGTGGTGGTTCCCGAACCGTCTACACCACCTATCGCTTCAAAATCATTCAGGCCGGTTCCCCGCTCAACGGTAAAATACGCGTTATTGAGCTCGGAGGCTGTGGCCCAGGTGACAAGGACACCGTCATCGGTGATCCTGTGACTTACATCCAGGAACTCAACCGGAAGGGGAGCCTGGGTCTGCACCGTGATCTCATTCGATAATGGTGATTCGTTGCCTGACGGATCGACAGCCTTAACGGCCAGTGTAAGTGTTTCCAAAGGAGTCAGACCGGTCAGTGTCATTGAGGTCAGGGAAGTTTCACCCATTACCATCATGGTTTTTCCGGAAACGGAGCCGGTACGTCCGCCCGCACCACCTGAAGTTTCCACCACTACGTACTTCTCTACTGCCACATTATCCGTAGATGCATCCCATACGACTGTTACCTCGGTCTGGGAGGTTGCCGCTTCGCGGAAGTTCTGCGGAATGGTCGGAGGCTCCGTGTCACCCGCGGTTGTGGCGTTGGCAACATTTGAAAAAGCTGATGCACCTGCGGTGGTTACTGCACGTACTTTGTACTCATAGAACGTACTGGCCATCAAATCAGGATCCGTAATGCTGACTTGTTGTTTATTGGTTGTGAGAGCCATCACATAACTTCCACCCGCCTCGGAGCGGAAAACTTCAAATCTGGGAATGGATTGCTCACTCACTTTATTCCAGATCGTCTGATACAGGTAATTGTGACCTGCATCGTTCAGGTGTGTTCCGTCACCGGAATCATATCCTGCCTTCAGGGTATATCCTGGTAACTGTACCAGCTCGTCAT
Source organism: uncultured Roseivirgaceae bacterium (assembly GCA_964563925.1). Taxonomy (GTDB): domain Bacteria; phylum Bacteroidota; class Bacteroidia; order Cytophagales; family Cyclobacteriaceae; genus JAUILA01. The sequence goes on from CAZLZD010000001.1 coordinate 34,300, forward strand.
AGATATTGATGGCATAGGCACCGAACAATTGCTTTATGCGTGTAGCTTCCTGGGACAGTAACTGACGATCTCCAAGATCAATAAGGTTTCGCGGCTGGGTGGTGGTAAAATAGATTTCCACCCCGGCGGCATCAGCAGCTGCTTTAACCGTCAGGAAATTATCAAGGGTTTCCGTTTCCAGATTATAGCCATTTGCCCTGTCGTTACTGGGCAAGTTGACAATGACAATATCCGGATTTAGGTCCAGGGCTGCAGAAATATTTTTACTCTCATCCGGATCGGGTCTGTTTCCCGGGGTGTTTGTACCGTCAGGCAGAATGTGATAGCTGGTAAAGCCGTTCTGGACCAGTTTCACTGCTTCATTGGCCGGGTTCAGGTCTTCAAGGGCCTGCTGGAATTTACCAAACCAGGAGTTGGCATAACTGCTGGCCCCTGTGCCGTTGGCAGTAGACGAACCGAGAACCACCACTTTCATGCTTTCGTTTTCGTGATTCCAGGACAGATCGACCGAATATCCATCGGCAGAGGCTGATAAATTAACCGGTGCCGTTGGCGGTGCCGGTGGTTCTGTCGTGGCACTTGTTAAAATATTATCAGGAATGCTGGTCCATTGACTGGTTCCCTGCTTTCTCCAGGTTACTGCCAGGGAATTGCCTCCGGTGCGTTCAAAATATTTGACCGTAATAGGATAGACTCCCGCTTCCGGGAAGGAATATAATCCTGTTGCGTTTTGTGCACCATGCAAGCCATCATTATCCACAACCTCCACGTCTCCAATCCAGAGCGAACTGCCGTCATCCGAACGGGTCCTGAATTCCCATACACCGGGATCCTGGATATTGATAAACCCGATAAAATCATAGGCAAAGTAATCCGGGAAGTCGTGCTCAGGGATAGCATCAATCAGGAAATTATGAATCGGACCGGTTTCCGTTTCCTCGTGGAACGAATAATCCTTAATTACATCCCAGATGGCTCCCTGGTAGTATTTATAATACAAACCATTCAGTACGGTAAATACCGCAGCCTGCTGGCTCTGACCTGATTCAAGCCCGTTTATATCCCTTGATTTGACGTAAAATGAATAGGACTCGTTTTCCTCCAGGCCAGGGACCACATAGGAGGTATCCTGGGTCGAACCAATCAGGGTTCCGTTGGAAGCGTAAATGTCGTAAAAGATATCAGTGCTTTACGATACGGGATCCCATGAGAACACGCCTGAGTCCAGGTGCACAAGGAAATGTTCGTCGTACATGGTTATAGGATCGTCCCCGCGAAGGAAGGGTTCCGGATTAAGACGGAATTCCTGAATTCGGAACCGCTCAAAGGAGAAATTACCTGGTATGGCCGGAGCATTATTATCGGCCGGCATTACTACTTCCACCGTGGCTTCCGAAGAGGCACCGTTCTCATTAAATGCCATGACTTTGTAAAATATTGACTGGCCTGCAGGCAGGTTGGTATCGTCATAGGTCACCTTGTCTGCAGGGAAATTACCAAGCCAGGTATAATTCACTCCATCCAGGCTCCGGTAGATTTCATAGCCGATCTCATTAATCGCATTGTCTTTCCACCATATCGTGGTGGTGCTGATGCTTGTTGCTGTACCGTCCATATCAGAAGGTGCAGCCGGCTCTCCTCCATCCGTCGGGGCCCGGTTGATATACACAGGATCTGACAATAAACTGGTACAATTATTCTCGTCGTACTGTAGGGTATAGACCCCCTCATCATTAGCCCCAAGGGTGATCGAGGAAGCATTATTTCCTGTTGCAAATACCGCACCGTTCTTATACCATGTATAGTTGGCTGCCGTCGTATTGTCTGCAGTGAGCGTGAGGGAAGTATTGTTGTTCAACCCCCAGAGTACCCAGCTTCCATTGGTCTGAATGACCGGTTTGCTGCGTGGCCTCAACTGCATTTCAAATGGTTCCGACCACGGAGTCTCTTCCTGCACTATGGATTGGCTCCATGTGTATATGTTAGATGTATTCGGTATGTATTTGTTTCTCGTAAATTTAACCCGGTATAGCCCTGCCTGGTCTGCCATGATCTCGTGGGGACGGCCGGGGATGGACGGGAAGCTGCTCCAGCTTGATCCGCCATCGGTTGATAGTTGCCACTGATAACTGACATATCCGCCCGTTATACCCAGTTTCGCCGAGGACCCCTCACAGATCTCGGTGATGCCAAAGAAGTTATGAATACTAAGCTTGGAGTATTGCTGGAACCAGGAGAAAAAGTCCGGTTCGCGGTTGTAGGCGTACCACCAGACGTTATGTCCGAAATTCGGATATTCATAATACCGTATATAACCTCCTGCGTCATAGATCTGCTGAAGGCTGTTCAACGTTCGGGTGGGTGTGGGGTTTTTATCCTGTCCTCCCTGGAACTGCCAGATGGGAATATGCACCATCGTTTCTTCCGGCGGGTAATCGTTCGGTGCGCCGAATTCGTTGAACCCGTAATCCCCCTCGTACCCGTGAGACAACGCGCCGGACATAGGTCCTGCGGCAGCAATCAGGTCAGGGTGGTCATAAACGAACAGATGCGTTCCGGCACCCCCATTGGAAAGTCCGTGGATATAAATCCGGTTTGGGTCTATCGGATACATGGTGATCAATACCTCCACCATGCGGGCGACCTGCTGTACCTGAAGGTTTTGCTGAGAAACTTCTCCATCGTCGTAACTGTAGCCCCATGCCCCGTATACCTGTGGAAACAGAACAAATCCCGGCCAGTGCTTCGGATCGCCCGGATCCGCATTGATGGCTTCAAGGTGCTCCCGGCCTCCATGATAGAGATTATGATCGTTATTGTATTGTTCTGGATTGGTTGCAGTATTACACCTGCCCCGGCAGTTGGCGGTTTCCCCGACACCATGCATCATGATGACAATCGGATACTTTTTTCCCGGTACAGGTGCCGTCCGGTATTCATAGGGCGAAGCAAGCCGGCCGTTCATGCGAAACGCCGGTACCGCCCAGGTGGGTAACTCTCCACCTGCAAGCATGTCCGATGCACGCACGCCGGTCTGTCCGATTTTTGAAAAAAGGGCAATGTCCTCGTATCCCGAGGTACGTCCGTTGCTGGTGTAGGCGCTGCTGTTGCCCCAGTTGGTTTTTAGTCCGCCTTCATCCGAGCCGTAATGCGTACCCAGGAACCATTTAGTTGCGTCAACCTCCGGAGTTGCAGAGCCATCTTTGCGGTGACTTACCGTTCCGGGAAGGACTGTCCACCACCTTCCATCCTTATAAATCTGGCCACTTGCCTCAAAGGCAAATAGTGAGATCAGCAGGATTGCCGTGAAATTGTATATCTTTTTCATAATTGAAGCTTCGCTACGTATATACGACTAAGAAGGCAGAGGTAAACTTGTTCATGTAATAATTTACCAATTTACGAACAAAAAAAGGAATTTCCATAGATATTTAACAGGGCGGAAAGGGTATTTTTCAGAGATCAAAGATAAATAGAAAAATATAACGGGATAGTAATATTTTATCTATTTGAATAAGGTAATACTTTCTTAAAAATTGCGTAATACATTCTTGAATCAAAGAAAAGGGCCGGTTTGCAAAACAAACCGGCCCTTCATTATTTCAATGGGAAATTATCTGATTTCAAGAATCCATGCCTCCGGGAAGTACAGGATATCCTTCTTCCTGATGGCATCGCGCTGGGCATGTAAGTATTTTGGTTCGACCGACTTATTTATGTACACATAATTGAAATTTGTATGTGAATCGTATGCGACTTCGGCCCGGTAACCAAGGTTTTTGACGGCCGCCTGATAGCGGATGGCATTGTCTTTTTTCTGGAAAGCACCTACCACCAGGTAGCATCCCTGCGGCAATGAACTGACTGTCCTTGATTCGTCCACTTCAAGCCATTCGACTTTATTCTCTTCGGCGGGAGCCTTTCTCGCCAGCTCGCTGGGCGGAGGCGCCGGAAGCGATTCAGCTTCGGTTGTTTTGACGACAGGGGATGCGGTGGTAACTACATTTTTCCTTACGGGTATTTCGTTCCGTGTGGCTACAGACTCTTCAACAGGCTCTTCTTCGGATTCTGCTGCTTCATCTGGCTGTGCGACAGGGGGATTACCCACAGGTAGTGTATTGGAGGCAGTGATCACCTCTTTTTGTTTCGGTTTGTGGCTTTTCTTGCCAAATGAATAGGTCAGCTGAAATTCGTGCGACCCGTTCCCGATACCGGTTGACTGTGCCGGGGCAAATTCATAACTGTAGCTTACCCGTAGCGCATTAAATACACTTACACCGAGGTGTGCCATGGCTCCATAATCCTGCCGGTAGCCGGCTCCGGCCCACATAATATCCTTGTAATGAAGGATACCGACACCTTCGGCCTGGTTGTTCCCGTAGCTGTCCATCCGGTAAAGGGCCATAGGTTCAAATCTCAGGATCGGACTTAAAGCGATCTTGTAGCTGGCGTGAAGAATGGATTGCTTTGTGGCTTCCAGGCCCAGGTCTTCAAAATCACGCTCATTAAGAATATCGGTGTCCATCAGCTGGGGAAGGGAGAAACCCAGTGAGGCATTTCCCATGGTCACGGCCAGTCCGAACCGCCCGTTGAAATAGAAGCTTCTGTCCTGGGCAGTCATGATGGCCTGGTCCGTTCCTTCAAAATCGATCATGTTCCTGCCCACCCCCAGGCTGAGGCCGAAGGTCAGGAAATTACGGCCGGCGCCGTCAAAATACAGGGTGTAGGCCCCGTTCATTTTGACTTCGTAGGTGCTGAGTACACTGGAATGACGGTCACTGTACAGTTCACCCCCCAGCGAAATTCTCTCCGACACGGGCAACTGCAGAATGGCCGACGTCGTGACGGGTGCATCGGCAACCCCGGACCACTGCACCCGGTGATTCAACATAAGGCTGCTGACCCCGGAGGCCCCGGTGTAGGCCGGGTTAATTAGCACGGGTTGCAGGTAATATTGATTATAGGGCGTGCGCAATTGAGCGATTCCCTGTACAGACCATAGACAAAAAAATAATACGATTAGCCGTTTCATAGGTTTAACGAATTACGGTAATGCTGCCAGTCAGGACAGCATCACCTTCCTCTTCACATTTCAAAAAATAATAGTACACGCCCTCCGGCAATTCTTCGCCGTTGTGCATGGCATTCCATTCGTTGTTGTATCCAACGATATTGTACACTTCCTGTCCGTTCCTGTTATATATTAACAGCCGGCAGGTCGCATGCCTGGTTACATCCGGATCAAGGATCCACCGTTCATTATCATAATCCCCGTTAGGAGTGATCAATTTCATCGGGAATGCATTCTCCAGCATATTCTCATCCACCACATGGATCACCACACTTTCCGAAGAAGACAATCCGTCGTCATCGGTCGCAGTCAGGCGGAACTCATACGTGCCCGGTTGCCAGCCATTGGCCTGGGTACGCAATGTTTCCGGGGTGTTCAGGTCTATAGCCGGACCAAGGATTTGCTCCCAGTACACGCTTTCCACGCGGCCGTCATCCGATGCATCCGCCCATAATTCCAGGGAAGTCTGACTTGACTCCATCGTCACGTCATCCATGATGGAGATGATCGGTGGAATTAATTCTTTCGGAGATACAGTAATATAAACCACATCGCTGGCTACCAGCCCGTCATCATCCGTTACAGTTACCTGGAATCCGTGAATTCCCTCCTGCAAATTGGATACTTCGAGCTGCAGGGAGTTTATTCCTGTCATATCCGGAGCAGGCGTATCCAGACTTGTCCAGCGTACGGTAGCGATAGCGCCATCCGGGTCACTTGCCGTGGCCCGGAGGGTTCCGCTATTCTCCGGAACCGTCAGGGTTAAATCACTGCCTGCATCCACGACAGGGGGCTGGTTAACCGTTGATGGCTGCACAATCACCATCACATCGTCTGACGAGGTGGCATTGTCATTATCAGTCACCGTAAGCCGGAAAATGTACGTTCCTTCTGTCAGGCTGTTGACGGTAGGGTTAAGCGTGGTCATGTCCGTGATCGCGGCTGTGCCACCTGAAACCTTTACCCAGACAACATCCACGATGTTTCCGTCTGTATCCGCCGCGGTACCGTTCAGCTTCACGGAACTTACCGGCAGGTAGATAACCTTATCAGCCCCGGCATTGGCATAAGGTTGCAGGTTGGAGGCTTCCGAAATTACCTGGACCAGCAGTTCATCGGATCCGGAAGCTCCCTGGTCGTCCGTGACTGTGAGCCGGAGGATATAATTCCCTTCCACCAGCCCGGTGAGCGTTACCGATGACCGGTTTGGCGTGTCCATGGTCAGGGAAGGACCTGAAACCCTGGTCCACTTATAGCTTACAATACTTCCGTCGGTATCTTTCCCTTTACCATATAATGTCACCTGGTTTGTCGGGAGACGAAGCGTTACATCTCCGCCTGCGATAGCTTCAGGAGCCGCATTGGTCGATTCCGATAAAACCGTGATGGTCATCCGGTCTGATCCTGCAGCCCCGTCCTCATCAGTGGCCGTCAGGGTGAAAATATAAAACCCTTCGGTAAGTCCGGAAACGGAAGCAGAGGCACTGCTGGCATTTACTATGGTACCGCCGGAAGGACCGCTGGTCTTTGTCCACTGGTATCTCACCACAGTACCGTCATTATCACTTGCCTGCCCGTTTAAGTTTGCCGCATTCGTGGGTAGCTTGATCGTCAGGTCAGGGCCCGCATTTACGACAGGTGCACTGTTGGTGTTTTCGGGAAGTACCGTTACCTGTACGGCATCCGAATCAGATGCGCCGTCTTCGTCGGTAACAGTAAGGGTGAAGAGGTAAATTCCTTCTTCCAGCCCTGAGAGTGTGATATTCGGACTTGTCGCGCCCTGGGTGCTCACATTTCCACCACTGGTTTTTGTCCACTGATAAGTCAGAACCGTGCCGTCCGGATCACTACCGGATCCTTCCAGCGTAATACTGTTGGCCGGGAGTACCACAGTTTTGTCCGGTCCGGCGTTGGCGGTAGGGGTCTGGTTGACTGCTCCTGCATTCACTGTGAGGGTCATCCGGTCGGTGGCCGAAGCGTTGTCGTTGTCTGTAACCGTAAGTTCGAATACATAGACTCCTTCCTGGAGCTCACTTACCGAGAGAACAGGGTTATCCATATTGGAGAGTACAGCATTTCCTCCGCTGATTTTCGTCCAGTTATAGCCTGTTACTGTCCCGTCCGGGTCATTCCCGCTACCATTGATATTGGTACTGTTGACCGGCAGGGTTAGCTGTATGTCCGGACCGGCGTTGGCTACCGGATCCTGGTTAACGGCGGCAGCATTCACGGTGACCTGCACCTGGTCATTTCCGGTCCCCCCTTCGTTGTCCGTAGCGGTCAGCATGAATACGAAGGTACCTTCCACCAGCGATTCCACGGTGAGGGTCAGTGTATTTGCATTGGTCAGCGTTGCCGCAGGACCAGAGACCTGTTCCCATAACACCGAGGCGATGGTACCGTCACTGTCGGTGGCACTGCCTGTCAGGTTTATGGTATTGGTCGGCAAGGTAATGGTGCGATCCGTGCCTGCATTAACCACAGGTACGGCATTCGCTCCGGAAACGATGATCCTGACATCATCTGAGGCAGACGCGCCGTCATTATCAGTTACGGTCAGCCTGAACACATAGGTTCCCTCGATAAGGTTGGAAAGCGTAACATTCAGCGAGTTGGCTCCTGACATGGTGGCCGTATTTGGCCCTGATTCCTGGCTCCAGGCGACAGAAGCCAGCGTTCCGTCCGGGTCACTGGCACTTCCGTTGATAGCCACGGTATTTTCGGGCAGCTGGACATTTACATCGGCCCCGGCATTTACTGTCGGAGAAACATTGGCAGCATTGACCGTAACGGACACGCGGTCTGAGGCACTGGCCCCGTCGTCATCCACAGCGGTCAGTTCAAAAACATATATTCCTTCGATCAGGTCCGAAAAGGTGGCGGTGAGTGTTTGAGCGTTAGTGATTGTCGCGGTACCGGGGCCTGAACGCTGGGTCCAGCTTACGCTGGCAATTGTTCCATCCGTATCCGTTGCATTTCCTGTCAGGATTATTGAATTCGTCGGAAGTGTGATCTGGCGGTCTGAGCCCGCGTTTACCTGAGGTGCGGCATTGGTGGTGGCATCAATTACCGTGATCGTCAGGTCATCCGACCCGGAATCTCCGTCGTTATCGGTCACGGTAAGCCGGAACACATAGGTGCCGGGTACCAGTCCGGTAATAGTGGTTTGGGCAGTGCCAGGTGAAGTGATGGAGAATGCCGACGGACCGGAGACTTTGCTCCAGGCATAAGCGGTGATACTGCCATCCGAATCTGATCCGGAGCCGGTTACCGTGGCCGTTGTCTGGGGAAGATAGATCGTCTGATCCGCTCCGGCACTGGCGACAGGCGCCTGATTAACCTCTGCAGGTAAGACATTCACGTTGACTACATCCGTATCGGTAGCCCCGTCATCATCAGTAACTTCCAGCGTAAAGCTGTAGGTTCCCTCGATCAGTGCCGAAACCGTCAGCGAGGCAGTGGAGGCATTGGAAAGGGTGGCGGTGGATGGTCCGGATGACTGGGTCCAGGCATAGGCCGATATGGTCCCGTCACTGTCCGAACCGCTTCCGTTGATGACGGTGGTGTTGGTCGGGAGTACCAGGGTAATATCATTGCCGGCATTTGCAACAGGGGAGACGTTGCCGGCCTGAACGGTGACTGTTACCTCATCGGTGTCACTGTCGCCGTCATTGTCCGTAACTTTGAGAGAGAATACATAGGCTCCCTGGATCAAACTACCGGCAGTTGCGGTGGGAGAGGAGCCGTTGGTAATGGTGGCGGTGGAAGGACCGCTGAGTTGTGTCCATTCATAGGCCACCACTGAGCCGTCGGGATCATTTCCCGAGCCAGCCAGGTTGGTGGAGTTTACCGGGAGGGTCAGCAGTTGGTCGGCACCGGCATTGGCTACCGGCGGGACATTGACAATTTCAGGATTGACCGTGATACGCATCTCGTCAAATCCCGTCGCGCCGTCATCATCCTCCACAGTGAGTCGTAAAACATAGATTCCTTCGACCAGGTCTGATACCTGAACCGTGGCCGAGGCAGCACCGGTCAGCGTGGCCGTGGAAGGACCTGAAATCTGCGTCCACCTCCAGGTTGCTATACCTCCGTCGGAATCGGATCCGCTTCCGGTGACGGTCACTGAATTCTGTGGCAGCGTGATGGATTTGTCGGCTCCGGCATTGGCTACCGGGGCAACATTAGCGGGTTCAGACTGCACAATTACCTGGGCCTGATCCGTGGCTGTATTACCATCATCATCGGTAACGGTTAATTCGAATACATAGGTTCCTGCCACCAGGGCGGAAGCCGTGAGTTCTGCGGTATTGGCATTGGAAAGGGTGGCAGCCGGCCCGCTGGCTTTGCGCCAGTTATAGGCTACAATGGTTCCGTCGGAATCTGTTCCGCTTCCCTGCAGGGTGACCAGGTTGGTAGGCAGCTGAATGTTTTTATCCGGTCCGGCATCGGCGACAGGCAGCCCGCCAGATGACCTGCGCTGTGTAAGAAGCCATTCATAAAGGTTCGGTGTATGCCAGCTGTTGTCTTCCAGGTAGGTCATCCACCAGCTATTATGGCCCACGCCTTCGTAAGTGGTGAATTTCATCTCCCCTGTGGTCGTGGGAAGACAATTTTGGATACGGTTGAATATATCAACGCCCCAGCTGTATTTGATTACATTATCCTGGTCACCATGAAAAGCCCAGACCGATACATTACCTTCGGAAATTATACAGGCATCGGCACCGGTTCCCCACCCGGCTACAGGAGCAATGGCGGCCAGTTCATTGGGCTGATTAAACGAAGATCCGGCGTAGCGGTACGTTCCGCCACCACCAAGGCTTAGCCCGGTCAGGTACACCCGGTCCGGGTCATACCGGTAGTTGGCATACACGTGATTAAATACCTCTTCGGTGATGTTGGCCAGCCAGGAGCTGTAGGAAGATGACAGCTGGGGGGAAATGACAATAAAACACTCCTCCACACCATTCACGACAAAACACATATTGTGCCCCAGGTCGATTCGACGGGGAGGGCCATTCTTTTTAACCATTTCCAGCGCGGCAGGCGAACCATCACCGCGTTCTCCCATACCATGCAAAAAAATCAGTACAGGGTACTTCTTCGATGGATTGGTATAATAATCGGGAGGCAGATGTTCCAGATAGCCGATTCCGGTATCCGTGCGTTTTGCAACTTGCTGCGTCCTACCTGTAAAAGCCAACAGAGACAACAGGACAATTGTGCCAAAAAATACCCGCATGTTATTCCTTCTTTCATTCGTAATTGACCAGGATAATCCCTATTAAAACATCTAAGTTATCCTTTTGAATCAGAAAGAATACGGGTGATTTGTGTCGAAACTTACACGGGAGATTATTCGCAGGGTTTTATGGCAGCATCGGGTATTTCCAGCCTGTAAAGGTTGCCTCCGAGGATATTTCTTATGCGCTCATCGCTCAGAATGAGGGTTTTTTCATCCAGAAAAACAACCGATTCCTTTTGGGTGAAAGAATTCATCCGAATCTCTGTGAGGTGTCCATCCGAGAATTTACCCCCCTCAAAGCAACTAAGAATCCAAAGCTTATCATGGGAAAGCAGTGCAATACGGTCCCCAGAAGGACTTATATCTGCTCCTGTCAGCCAGAAATTTGTCATGATTCCTTCCCCGACTTTCAGGCTGTCCACCAATTCGGCCGTATAATCCCCGGGCATATCAGGAATTTTGTATACATACGTGTATCCGGTGAAGGGTTCTGTGCGATTTTTTGTGAAAATATAGAGGTTACCTTTGTAATGGATGAGCGATTCGGCATCATAATGCAGTTTTTTCGCACCTGGCGGGAAATCGGTCTGATCTTCATACACGAATGAGATTGCTTCGGCGGCTGCGGATTCCCCTGCAATGTCGTCCGGGCTTATTTTATAGATAAATAATTTCCTTCTCACATTCAGGTTATTTCCAATATCAGCGATATACAGATTGCCCGCTTCATCACGGGCAAGGTCTTCCCAGTCAATATTCGGGGCTGAAGTAATTCGAAGGGTCCGGATCAGGCTGGCAGTCGTATCAATTTCATACAAACTGGCCTTATTCCCGCTGTCATTCAGGGTCCATAATCCTCCCTGCCTGTCAATAATCAATCCCGAAGATTCATTCAGAAGTTGAGGTAATTGTCCGTAGGGCGTGGCTTCCGCCTGAACAAACGGGGGAGGGGTCCATATGGTTTTTGGTTGCTCCACGGTGTCGGATTGTGCAAGCGAGTATTTCATAAACCAGTCATAAATGGACAGACTGTCTGAGACCGCACCGTACACCGGGGGCCAGGCGGTGTGTTCTGCGTTAAGCGGACTGAACCGATAATCTTTGCTGTTCAATGTCTGGCCGCAATTCTGCAGGCCGGCAAACATTGCCTGGCCTCTCGCAATCGGGATTACCTTGTCCTGTAGCCCGTGAAAAGCCCAGACCGGGATGCCTTTTTCAATGACCCGGCAGGCATTTCCCGGGTTGCCCCAGGCAGAAATAGGTGCCATAGCCGCGATACGGTTGGGTGAATTCAGCTCGCTTACGGCATAATTCCAAACACCGCCACCACCCATGCTCACCCCGGTCAGGTAAATGCGGTTTTCATCAATCCGGTAATTATCCAATGCATAATTGAGGAATTCATGCACCTGTTGTGGCTTCCAGCTTGTAACTGGCGCGTTAAGCTGGGGGGCAAGCACTAAAAACCGGTAGGGATGCATTGAGCTGTACGCCGGATGTTTTCCCGAAATGATCTTTGGGGGACCCCAGCGGAGAATTTTCTTCAGATCTTCACTTTCCCCGAATGACCGTTCCCCGACACCATGCAAAAAAAGGATAAGCGGGTATTTGGTATCAGCGCTGTTGTTATATGAATCCGGCACATGCTCAAAGTATCCAAGGTGATCGCTGGTTTGCTTTACCAGCGCATAATTTGACCCGGTTGTTTGTGCGTGTGCCTGAAAAGAAAACAGGATAAGGGAAAGGAAAATGATTCTTCTCAACATTATGCTAATTATTATTCTTCAATGGATAAAAAAACCTGTTCGTCTGTATAATTACGACCTTTTAAGGAAACGGTTATATTGTGAAGTCACCCGTTTGACCATCCGGCGTATCGTATAGTGGCGTTTGATATGTTTCATCGCATTATTCTCCAGGTATTTTTTATATTCAGGTCGTCGGTACAAAAGGTGGATTCCCCTGGCCAGTCCGTGGTAGTCCCCGGGCTCAAACAATATCCCGGTGTCTTCGTTCACAATCTCTTTGGTTCCGGTTACATTGGAAGCCAGCACGGCGCATCCTGAGGACATTGCTTCCAGTATTCCGATTGGCATGCCTTCCCACAATGAAGGCAGGCAATAAACATCTGACCAGCTGAGAATGTGATCCACGTCATTCCTGAAACCAGTAAAAAACACCTTGTCGGTCAGGTGCAATTTATGTGCCAGCACCCTGGCATCATGTAATAAATCACCATCACCAACCATAATGGCTTTGATATGTTTTTCATTTTTCAAATGATCGAGTGCCCGGATAAAGGTCAGCGGATCTTTTTGCTCAGTCATGCGCGCGATCATGCATACGACAAAGTCTTCCGGGGTAAACCCGAACTCCGATTTTTGTCCGGGATCACCGGTACCATTGAATATCCGGGCATCCACCCCGTTGACGATTTCGAGGGAATGGTGAATGCCAAGAATTTCCCTGCCGATCAGAAAGTCACTGTAACTTACGTTAATGACCAGGTCAGATTTCTTCGCCAGAAATTTTTCGGACTTCCGGCGATACCAGCGCTGAAAAAAATTCATCCGGTCCCGGAAAGTCCAGCCGTGCACCGTATAAATGAGCGGTATATCCAGGCTGTTCCGTACGAAGTATGAATTGGAGCAGGCCCGCGCGCCATGGGCATGGATAAGGTCTGGCTGGATTTCTTCGGCCAGGCCTCTCACCCGGTTCCTGATCCGCAGATCAAATGGCCGTGAGGTGGGTATGATAAAGGAAGGAACGCCCAGGTCATACAGCTTATCGTGCATATTGCCTTCACCAAAGGCAAGGACATAGGATTCAAACCGGTTCTTGTTCATGTGCTTCACCAACTCCTGCACATGAGTTTCTCCCCCGCCAATATGGCCCTGACGGATGGTATGCAGAATTTTGAATGGCCTGCTCATGTTGCCGGATGGGTAAAGTTCCAGTGTACTGCACGTAGTAGTTCCCGGGAGAATGCAGGCCGACCGGTGAATGCATTGCGTATCAGATTTACCGGGGTTGCGACAAGTAGAAAATAACCAAGAAAGAGACTACGTACAATACCGCTGGTATGACGCCTTTGAAACAGAATTCGGTTACGCTGTTGGTAAAAGTACGTTTTCTCCGGGTTGACCGACGTTGAAAGGGAGGATGCATGGATCACCCTGCAATCCAGTGCCACTCCCAGGCGACCGCCATTCTTCCGTATGGTTTCCGACCATTCCATTTCTTCGTAATAAAGAAAATATATTTCAGGCAACCCTTTTGTTTGCTGCCAAATTTCCTTGCGCACTACCATACAGGCACCGTGAAGGTAAAACGTGGTTCGTATGCCGGTTCCCCGGGCATCCGTATCTGCGCGGTTCCTGCCGGTCAGGGGGTGTATGGCCGTATAACCGGCATACTCAACCCTGCCGCCGTCATCTTCGATTACCGGACTGACAGCCTCGCAGGAAGACTGGTTACTGAACTGCCTCACCAGGCAATCATACGAATTACCCGGAAAACGAATGTCGTTATTAATCAGGACCAGTATATCACCACAAGCCTGGGCAGCTCCAATGTTCAGCGCCGCGGCGTAGCCGTTATTCCTGCTTCTGATCACCTTCACCCCGGATTTTTCGGGGATCACTTGACCGGGGTCGTCACTGTTATCCACAACAAGGATCTCGGGGCGCCCGGACTGGTTTAAAAGATTCTCAACAAGCGCCAGCGTGGCCTTTTGCTGATTGTAGTTCACCGTAATAACAGATACGGTTCGGTTCATGGTAAGTTATCCTTCTTAAGCACTTCGCTGATTGAAAGGTATGCAGTCGTATTTGTTTTGCCAAATTCCTTCTGATAGTTCCGGTGTAAAAAGAAAGCGATAAGCTGATTTAGCCAGAACTCCGGCAGGGCGTATAATCCTGATACCAGTTTTAAGCGGATCACCTTAACCAGAAAATAAAGGATAAACGCAGCCAGTGAAGCACCCGCCAGCACAGATACCCAGGGATTCAGCCAAAGGTTGATCAATAAAATGGCGGTCAGGACCGAGATATTTATGAAAAGGGGTGGTTTAAGGGTGTGGATGCCAAACACCACCCGGTTCCAGTCTGCCGATGCGAGTCCGCTCAGAAATGTCTGAGCCGCCCCTCTGACATTCTCAAAATAGGCATTCAGCCAGCGTGCCCGCTGCCTGACAAGCTGGTTGGCCGAAATGGTTTTTTCATCATAGATCACAGCAGTTTCCGCATAGGCAATCCGGTATCCCTGCCTGACCAGAAAATTCTGCATAAGCTTATCTTCTCCGAAGACAACTTTGGAAGGGTCGGATGGAATGAAGTTCTTCAGAAAAATCTCCAGCAGGGAACGGGAAATACACATACCAGACCCGGCGAGTGACGCCGAGGATCCGGCCCTGAACGGGAGCTTCCGGTCGGCAATATTGTAATATGACTCATTAAGGGCATCTGTACGGGCAATGGGAGTATTGATATTCTTGGCTTTTCGTCTGCCCTGTACGGCCACGAACGGGGAAAGAAAATAACCGTTTATCTTTCGGAGGAATTCAGGGTGCATCAGATTATCCGGATCTAGAATTATTATTCCTTCGCTTTCCTCAGAGGTCAGATTCATGGCTGATTCTATGGACCGCAACTTGGAATTCAGGGTTTGCGCAGGCCGCAATATCCGGACCCTGTGATGTGAATAGGCAAATTCCTTGTCGGTCCCGTCAATAACCACTACTACTTCATACTCGGTATAGGAACTGGCAAGGATAGAATCTATCAGCAGCTTACACTGGCCGGGGTCCCCAAAGGAAGTGATGATGCAGGAAAAAAAGTGATTTTTATCGGAAGTATGCCTCGCCCGCCTCCTGGTGAGCCATGCGATCACCTCAAGCTGTAGGGGCAAAAGAAGGAAAAGGATAAGGGATCCTGCCAGAAGGTAATTGATCCAAATCAACAGATCATAGAGCATGAGGGGTCAGGCTTGCTTTTCTTCTTTCTGAAAAACAACAAGCGGGGTCTTCATGATCAGTTTAAGATCTGAAAGAAAAGAGTTGTCTCGTGCATAGGCAATATCGAGGGCAATGCGCTCCTGTTCAGACATTTGCTCATTTTTCTTGATTTGCCAGAGTCCGGTTATGCCGGCCGGGGCTGCAAACCGGATTGCCCACTGATCCTGGGTTAATTTTTCGGCTTCATAAAGGGGCAAAGGCCGGTTTCCAACAATGGACATATCTCCTTTAAGCACGTTGAAAAGCTGAGGGAATTCGTCCAGGCTGGTTCTTCGGAGAAAAGTCCCCAATGTAGTCGTGCGCGGATCATTCCGGGCTTTGAAGAACAGGGAATCCTGATCCGGTACTTCGTTGTAAATATTCAGGTGTTTAAGTTTTTCCATCTGCGCCTCGGCACCGGATTTCATTGTCCTGAATTTATAAAAGTCAAATATCTGGTATCCTTTTCCGGCCCGCTTGGAAATGTAAAGGACCGGTCCGCGGGAATCCAGTTTAATTGCCAGTGCGATCAGGATCATAATCGGACTGAAGATTAGTAGGAGCAGGGTAGCCAGAACGATATCAAACGCCCGCTTCATTGGCCAAATCTGAAACTCTTCGGTTTTGTCGGACGCCACGGATATGTCGTCCGGTCCATCGGTAGATTCATTCAGCTCCTTCAGACGGGCCAGAAAAGTGAGGCGCTGAATGAAGTCTTCGGGGTTAATGTCTTTGGTAAAGTAATCGCTTGCGCCCACCCGGATTGCCAGGTCGCGCTCCTCCGCACTGAATTCACAGGAAATGAATATGACCGGTACATTTCGCAGGAATTTTATGGTAGCAAGAGACTTGACAAAATCAAAAGGCCTCAATCCGTCAATACGGGTGTTTATAACAATAAGATTTGGGGAGCTGGTATGCCTGAAATGTTTTTCCTTGAGCCATTTCAGGGCATCTGCACCTGTTTCAAGCTTTTCTGATTTCAGACCCTTGTGTTCTATTTCCCGGCAAAGATTGCCGCATTCTCCAATAAACAGGGTATAATTTGCCCTCGATATTTCCGGGGTAATGGCAGGGCTATCGATGGGAAGAGGGAAAGCATGTAAAGAATAAGTAGAGTTTTCCATCATACACAAGGATTCTTAATTCCGCAGAGCTATGAACTCATCATTCCAATGTTGGAGCGTATCACCCCATTCACTGTGGTGAGCAGTTGTTCCGGATTGAAAGGCTTGGATATATATTCGTCCGCCCCGGCCTGAAGACATTCTTTCCGGGTTTTGGCATCAGCCCATGAAGAAATAACAATCACGGGTATGTTGCCAAACAAACCGCTGCGCTTGAGATTGATCAGAAAATCCTTGCCATCAATTACCGGCAATTTGATATCTGTCACGATAAGGTCTGGTAATCCCACCCTGTTCATGTGCTTCATCGCATTCCCTACATTGCTGAATGCATGCACTTCGTGTTCTTTTTCAAGGACCTTGGAAATTAACCAGCGAATGGCTTCATCATCCTCAATCACTACTACGCTGTATCTCATTTTCTTTCTTTTAAACCAACTGATTAGACAACTTCAGCGTCCCGTGCTGAATCTCCTTTCTTTAAACCTGGCAAAGGAACCCATCCGGGACATCTATAATACAAAAAAAACGCCTTATTTCCGATTATGCTAAGCCGATATTCACGTATTTTCAATCACAATCACTGAAAATACCTAGAAATAGGGAAAGCAAATCGTATCTGATTGTGAGCACCATAATTAACCCTGCTGACTCTCAGTGTCTTGGCGATCTTCTTCTTAATACCCGGTCGTGGGTGAAGGTAACTAAAGAATCCATTAATTTTATATGGAGTATTTGCCGGATGATATATTGAATTGCAAAAGTACGGGAAAAATGTTCAACACCTTTGGGCATCACTCTCCGCTATATCAACTATTAACAGAAAGATAATATGTGCTATGATATTGCCTATATGACCAAACGATCGGACAAGTATGCCACGCACTATGGCATTTCTGCCCGGTCTGTCGATGCGGTGCAAAAAAAATCTCCCCCCGTTTATCATGTCCAGGGATTTGCTCATCCGGACATTCCTGTTTTGCTGTCCGGTCCCGAACTCAATTTGTTTCACTGGGGCCTGATCCCATTCTGGGTAAAGGACAGCAAAGGAGCGACCCAAATAAGCAATCGCACCCTGAATGCCCGTGGAGAAGAAATGTTTAACAAACCTGCATTTCGTAAAAGTGCCGGCAGCCGCCGTTGCCTGGTCCTGATTGACGGATTCTTCGAACATTACTGGGAAAATGGTAAATCATACCCCTTTTATATAACCCACAAGGAAGATGAGCCGATGACGCTGGGAGGGTTATGGGACACATGGAAAAACCAGGAAGGCGACGTCGTTTATTCCGTGTCTGTGGTAACGACTGCCGCAAACGAACTGATGAGCCGAATCCATAATAATCCAAAATCAAGTGAGGGGCCCAGGATGCCCCTGGTCCTTGAGCCGGAGCTCTATCGCCCCTGGCTTGAAGCACCCGATGATCCGGCCGGAAAGGCACAGATCCTTGAAATTGTTGATGCCTGTGACCCTGATTTTCTGACCGCATGGGCTGTTGATAGGTTACGCGGTAAACAGTATCCCGGGAATGTGGCTGAAATTCGCAACCCGGTAAATTATCAGGATATTTCAGACCCGCCGTCATAGGTCCTGAAGCAAATAAGGGTCCCGGGTCAGGCCCGGGGCAGGTAAGTCCGGAGGTCGGTAAAGTTGCCGGCAATCAGGAATAGTCCATTCGGGAGAATGTGGACTGGATGTAGAATCAGCTCTACTATTTAGGGTATTTTATTGAATAATTTCAATTGAAAACCCCTCTCAGCGCATTTCACGCCGATGGTATATTATTTTCATTATAAAAGGTGTGTAAGTAAACAGGAACCAAACACTAAACGCTATGAGACTACTAAACAGACTTTTTATAATCGTACTAATAATTGGTATATCAGGCTCGGCCATGGGGCAAACCGTAGCCTCTGACCGGAACCTGAATGTCACCATTGGAGACTATGACACATTTGCGTGGTCATCCCACGCTGCGAACGACCAGGACATTTACTTCCTGAGCAATGCCATATTGAAGGGAAAACTTCGCGATGCGATCCGGTACGAACTGGAGGCACGGAATTTTGATTACAGCGAAGAGAATGCAGACCTGGTGGTTAATTTCCGTGTTTTCAAAGATCCGGTGACCTTCTCGGGTTATGAAAAAACCTACGCCGACCAGAATTACTGGGGGCCCAATGAAATTCGAAAGGATGCCATCGGCATAATTCCCCTTCCCGAAAGAAGGGAACTTGACGATGCGAAAGACTATTACATGGAGGCCGGAAGCCTGCTTGTACAGCTTGTGGATACCAACACCGGATTAATAGTATGGCAGGGATATGCCACAGAAATGCTTGATGAAAGTGGTGAGGGTGAAATTAAAAAAACTGTCCAGAAACTGTTTGGAGAAGAATTCAATTTCAGCTCATAAATTGTTTCCCTGACCCGATCAACCAGAAAAAGGGCCGTCTCTTACCAGGGGCGGCCTTTTTTTGCACCCCGGACCGATGCGGTTACCATTGACATGCCAATGAGATTAATAAGAGGAACAGATATCATTTTTGATAAACGCTATGAAGAGCAGAATATTGATTTTTTCAGTCTTGCTGGCCAGTATTACAATCCTCGCCAATGGTCAAAGCCGACCGGCTCATCCGTCCCAGTTCTATGAGTATCTCGGGAAAAATGCCAAATGGATTGACCGGGAAGTACGGGCCAATTACGATCTTAAACTTGATAAGGAGAAGATCAGCAAGGACTCGTTAAGGCTTACCGTGTACAACTCATTGAGTGATATTAAGGTCACATTTTACCTGGTGGAGGACCTTTGCGAATACATCTCTTTCGATGATTATTCGCTTGAGTCAAACCGGGTGCGTTCATTTTTTACCCAGTGGTGCTCCGACGTAACAGACCATTTCCGGTTTATTTCCGAGGATGAGGAGCGCTTCCCGATGTTTATGGATATGAACAAGGATATTGTTTTCTACATTCCTGAAGACCAGTCCCTCGAAACAGGGTTGCGCTATTTTCTGTTCTCCGGCTTTATCCGGGACGATCAGATGCTTACCAGTCTCTGAGACCGGATATTCTTAAGAATTTTGAAGGTGCCCTTCCGGGGCGCCTTTTTTTATGTCCTGCTTTGATGGTATTAATTCCCGGAATTTAACCCAGAAGGCGTATCATTGTGCCTTAACCAATCATCGCTATGGAAGAAAATCCACCCCTGATTGCCAATGATGCGGTTGTACTCGGATTACTCGTACTGACCATCGCCGTGGTTTTTGGAACCGCCGCTTCGGATAAACCCGGATGGAAAAAGTTCTACCGCATTGTCCCGACCGTGTTGCTGTGCTACTTCGTTCCGTCCCTGTATAATTCCCTGAATATTATTGACGGCGAGGCTTCCGGCCTCTATTACATCGCATCCCGGTATCTGTTGCCTGCCAGTCTGGTTTTGTTTACGCTCAGTATTGACTTTAAAGAGATCGTAAGATTAGGCTGGAAGGCACCGGTTATGTTCCTGGCCGGGACAGCCGGGGTGATTATCGGCGGACCGGTGGCGATCCTTTTTGCCTCGGTATTCATGCCTGATCTCTTGCAGGAGAATGAATTGTGGCGGGGTATGTCGACAATCGCTGGTTCCTGGATAGGCGGAGGCGCCAATCAGACAGCCATGTACGTGGTCTTTGAACCACCTTCAGAGTTGTTTACCCAGATGATCGCCGTGGATATTATCATTGCCAACCTCTGGCTCGGGTTTCTTCTGTTCTGGTCCAAGGACCCGGATACCATTGACCGAAAGCTTAAGGCCGACGCCAGCAATATCAGGGTGATCCAAAAAAATATATCGGATTACCAGGCCCGCATCATGCGGATACCAACGTTTGCCGATACCATGAAGATACTCGGGATTGGCCTGGGAGTAACCGGACTGGCCCATTTACTGGCCGGCTGGATTGCCCCGTGGATTGAGACCACTCTTCCCCAGCTGGAACGGTTTTCACTTACAAGCCCGTTTTTCTGGGTGGTGGTTATCGCCACCACGGTGGGTCTTTTGTTGTCTTTTACCCGGTACAGGCAGCTGGAAGGGGCGGGAGCCTCTCGGCTTGGAAGTGCGTTTCTGTACATTCTGGTCGCCACCATCGGAATGCAGATGGACCTTCTGGATGTGAAGGATAACCCGGGTTTCTTCCTGCTTGGGGTGGTATGGATTGGGGTACACATCCTGTTCCTGCTCCTGGTGGCCTGGATAATTAAGTCGCCCTTTTTCTTTGTAGCGGTGGGAAGCCAGGCCAATATCGGAGGGGCTGCTTCAGCCCCAATCGTGGCCGCATCATTCAACCCTGCACTGGCCCCGGTGGGTGTATTACTGGCTGTACTTGGCTATGCAGCGGGTACCTATGGTGCATATATCTGTGCCCAGCTGATGCGACTGGTCTCCGAAGGAGTAGTAAACCCGGTATGATGAAGCAGGCAGGGCAAGCCCGATGGTTTCAGGCCGTATAGGTTAGCGGAAATTTGTTATTGATTATTCGAATAAACCCGGACGTAATCCACCTGCATTTGTTGGGGGAATGCCCCGGTATCAACACCATATTTCCCACCCCAGTTACCACCAACAGCCACATTCAGTATCAGGTAGAAGGGGTTGTCAAAAGGCCACCCGTCTTTTTTCTCCCCGTTCCGCTGAATTACATGGTACGTTTCGTCATCCACTTTCCAGGTCATACTCTCTTTATCCCATTCGAGAGTATAATCGTGAAATGAACTCACGTCATCCACCTGTATGCTATCGATTTTCTGAGTTCCTATCAGGTGATTAAACTTTTCCGTATGGATCGTACCGTAAACCGTTCCGGTATTATACCCGACATGCTCCATGATGTCAATCTCCCCGTCTTCCGGCCAGTTCAGTTTTTCCACGCCAGGCAGCATCCAGATGGCCGGCCAGGTTCCTTTACCGGTGGGCAGAGCTGCCCTGACCACGACGCGGCCTGAATCCCATTCGCCTTTGGTTTTAGTGGTTATCCTCGCCGAGGTGTATTGCCCGTTGTCAAGATGGGCCTCAATGATGAGTTTACCGTCCTCGATACGCACATTCCGTTTATCTGATGTATACCACTGCAGCTCATTATTGCCCCAGCCGCACACCTCGGGACAGCCGTCCCCGGTCTGATAATTCCATTTTTCAGGATCGGGAGTGCTGAGCTGCTCAAATTCATCACTCCACACCAACTCGTACTTTTCCGTGTTGTCTTCCGGCAGGGTGTTAGTGGTGTTCTCCGGATTTTGCCGGTTACAGCTCAGGCTGCACAAAATAAAGAACAGGGTGAGGTATTTCATCGGTCAGGGAGTTTGGTGGACACGTACGTAATCCACGATCATAGATTGCGGGAAATTAGTGTTGGAAGCAGGACTGCCCGGCCAGTTTCCACCCACTGCCACATTAAAAATCAGGAAAAATGAGTTTCTGAACTCACTTAAGCCTGCCGGAGTGATGTCGATCACATGGTATGGCTCGTTATCAACCAGCCAGGTAATCTCATCCTGTGTCCAGATAATGGAGAATACATGCCAGCGGTCGGTGAAGTCACCGGATGATTTGGTGACAAATCCACCATAATTGGCGTAGCTCCCCCCGTTATCCCAGTGCACAGTACCGTGAACAGTGTTTTCCCGTCCGCCTCCGCCAATCATCTCCATAATATCTATTTCTCCGCATGCCGGCCAGCTCACCTCGTCAATGTTATCGCCCAGCATCCAGAGGGCGGGCCAGAGGCCTTGTCCTTTCGGGAGAATAGCCCGTATATCAATTCTTCCATACTGAAATGACTGGCTGTCCTTCGTGATGATCCGTGAAGAGGTATATTGTCTTCCACCTGCATTTTCCTTGCGTGCTGTTATATACAGATATCCATTCTCCAGCGTCACATTCTCCCGGCGATAATATTCCAGTTCGTTATTTCCCCAGCCGCACAGGTCGGGGCACCCGTCGCCCAGTTCGTACGTCCAGTCTTCAGATAATTCCGACCCGTTGAATTCGTCCCGCCAGACCAGGGTATATCCATCATAGCTTTCCGGGGCATCATAACCCAGCTCTGTGGGAGCAGGCACCGAGACATCAATGAGTTCGGTCGCCGTGATAAATACCGTTTCACTCGTGTGGGCCTGCACGCTAAGTGTAAACTCACCGGTGGTCTGATATGAGTGCGTAGCCATGCCTGTCTTGTTTTCCACCACGGGGGTGCCGTCACCGAAATCGAACCGGTAAAAGTTGGCATTGGTTGCTGAAGCAGTAACATTCAAAATGGTACTGCTTTCACCGTCAAGGGTATAGTTGACAACAAGGTTGGATGGCGGCAGCACATCGTTGCCGCCGTCATCCTCTCCGCATCCGGATAGTTGGATTATTGCTCCTGACAGTAGCAGGAGAGTAAATATCTTTTTTAACATTATTGTGCAGGAATTAATGTGAAGTTCCAATATACACTTCCGTCACCGGAAACGTCAATAGTTATGGTCAATTCTTCCTCCGAACCGCGCACATAATTCAACACCTCATAGGTAACGGAAGCGTTGTCGGAAGGAGGCGCACTGGCATATTCTCCTCCGTTGTAGGCTTTCGGTAATGCAATGAAAGCACCAGTCCCGGTCACCGTAATCGTGGCAGGCTGATCGCCGTCTGCGGACTGGAACGAGAAGGTATGAATATTGGATCCCCAGGGTTCTGCAGGCGTTCCGTCGAGATTGGTTTCTGGCTGGCATCCGTCAGAAAGTCCCATGTAACCCTCGCCGAAAATATCGCTTTGCGCATCATACTCAAATTCTCCGCCAGTCTTGAAGATAAACAGGTCATTGAAGAGGCAGGGCCGGTCGCCTGATATGTCCGAACCATTGGGATAATAGGCGTCACTACCCTTTGACGGACCAACCCCGAATGCTCCGGCTGCCGGTTTCAGCTTCCAGGCTTTCTCATTACCTCCAGTCAGGTCATTGAGTGATAACCCGCCGGCTTCTTCGGTATACTCTGCCGGAACAAGCACAAAGCTCCAGAATACTCCTCCGCCTATATCTACAGAGATGGTAAGCTCTTCTTCACCATTCTCCTCAGTGTATGACAGGACCTCATAGGTTACTGAGGCATTGTCAGCGGGAGGAGCACTGCTGTATTCGCCTCCGTTATAGGCCTTAGGGAGCGCGATAAATGCGCCGGTACCGGTAACAGTAATACGGGCGGGATCCTCCCCGGATGCCGGGTCAAATGTGTAACCATGAACCCCTGAAGCCCAGGGCTCAGCAGCCGTACCAGTCAGGTTTGATTCTTCCTGGCAGCCATCCGACAGGCCCATGTAGCCTTCTCCATAGATATCGCCGAGTGCATTATATTCGAATTCGCCATTTGCCCTGAAAATAAACAGGTCATTGAACAGGCAGGGACGGTCTCCCGAAATATCGGTTCCGTTGGGGTAATAGGCATCGCTGCCCGGTGCAGGCCCCACGCCGAATGCACCGGCTGATTCCTTCAGCTTCCATGCCTTGTACGAGTCACCGTTTAAGTCGCTGGCGGTAAATCCGGGATCCGGATTTTCGCCCGGGTCCGTACTGTCGTATCCTTCCGGTATCAGCCTGAGATACCAGGCGAGCCCGTCGTTTGCCTGGTCCACAAAACGGAGGAACAATTCATTTTCCTCGATGCTGATGATCTGGTAACTGCGGCCGCCGGCATAATATCCTATAAAGCCACCATTGGAGATAGTCAGTACCGGGTAACTGTCTGCAGGTTCTGCAATGTTCCAGGTAAGTCCAGCCGGGGGCGTGTAAGGGGCCCGCAGGTCACCTACTCCTGAATCTTCCGAGCCAGGGAAGTTAGGCCCCTGGGAACCGTTGATATATACGTCTCCGTTGGTCTCCATTTCGAATCCGAAATCTGCGAGGTAGAAAGTATAACGGTCATCGTACATTCCGCCGCCGGTCTTTTCATTCGGACCAGCCTGGTACCATTCAGGAAAATCTCCATTCTGGGAGGGATCAGGACCGACACCAAAATGTCCGGCGTTGGCAGAATCAATCACCCATGTCTTACCGTTCACTGCGTCCACGCCACCTGTGAGTTTATTGTACAGGGGCTTGTCAAGCAAGGTAGGGTCGGTTTTTTCAATGATTACCTCCTGGGTGGAAGTGGCGCTTCCGCCACCATTGAACACCGTTAGTGTCACGGTATATGTGCCTGCGGTAGGGTAGGTACCCGTTATCTGGGTGCCTTCCCCCGCGGCCCCGTTGCCCAGGTCCCAGCGCATCAGGAAAAACTCTTTATCCGCAGTAAAACGGATGATATTGTCGTTTTCCGCGGTTGGTTCGAAGTTGAACGCAGCATCCTGGGGTGCAGGTGGCTGTTCATCCAGCTCAAATTCCTCTGTACAGGCCGCGACAACGGCCATCACACTAAGGGTTAGGAAGAGATATAGATATTTTTTCATGGTCATTTTATTTAATAGCCTGGATTTTGCTGCCAGTTGCCACCGGCAAGATCAATTTCTACCTGTGGGATAGGGAATATTTCATGCGTCCCGGGTATAAATCCCGGTATTTCGCCGGCAGCCCGTTCGGTGCGTACCAGGTCGAAAAATCGTAGCCCTTCTCCTGATAATTCGTAGCGACGTTCATCCCAGATTGCCTGAATGAGATCGGTTCCGCCGGAAGTTACCGGTGCCATGTCAACCCGGTCACGAACCTCGTTCAGGTATTGCCGGGCAAGGTCTTCATCCGGACCCGGTTTCCGGGCATGCGCTTCAGCTGCCATCAGCAGCACATCCGCATACCGGATGGCTTTATGGTTAACCGGACTAGTGAGGTCATCATCCGGAAGCCCCAGTTCGTCCTGTCTCTTTATGTATTTGTTGTTGTAAAATCCGGTATGACCACCGCCTCCGATGACGTAGCTTATATCCTCCGGATTTTCCTGAGCCAGAATGTATTCATCCAGATAGAGAATGGAAGCGTCACGGCGGGGATCTGATGGGTCAAAGGCATCATAGAGATCCTGGGTCGGCAGGTTATAGCTGTTGCCATCGGCATATTCGGGTCCGACGTACTGACGGATTCCATGAAAGCCAACCGCCGCATTCCCTTCAAGACACACGAAACAGCCGTACCCGCCGCCTTCCTGGCCGGTGTATTCTATGTCAAATACGGTTTCTTCATTTCCTTCATTAACCACCCGGAACAAGGTCCCGAAATCGGCGAATAAGGAATAGTTTCCGCTTTGGATTACCTCATCGAGGACCGCTGCTGATTCGGTGAATTTATCCTGGTAGAGATATACCTTGCCCAGCAGGGAAAGCGCAGCACCTTTTGTGATCCTGCCTTTTTCATCCGCCACCCATGGAAGAATTTCCTCGGCGTAGACCAGGTCCATCTCGATCTGGTCATACACGTCGGCTTGTGGTGTCCGTGCGATTCCGGTAACCTCATCAATGGAAATCCTGCGGTTTACGATCAGCGGAATATCGCCGAAGTATTTGGTCAGCTGAAAATAATAGTAGGCACGGAGAAAAGAAGCCTGCGCCAGGATCTGCTCCTTGCC
This sequence comes from uncultured Roseivirgaceae bacterium, assembly GCA_964563925.1. GTDB lineage: Bacteria > Bacteroidota > Bacteroidia > Cytophagales > Cyclobacteriaceae > JAUILA01. The sequence continues at coordinate 60,311 of CAZLZD010000001.1, forward strand.
CTCAAATTCAATATTGTCTTTATTCTCAAAGATGTAATTGACCCGGGCTATCCCTGCATAGTTATAGCGCAGGATATCGCGCAGTTCATTGTTTACGCCTCCATGAGTCATTGTTTCGATTTCATGAAGCCCCCGGGAGTCATTGACGCTTTCTCCGCCGGCAATGGCATTATCCGAGGCAATTTCACCTATCCAAACATCCAGGTAGGAAGTCTGCAGTAAGTCATAGGCACCAATCAGCGCCCGTTCGTAATCTTCTTCGGTGTTGAAGAAGTTTTCGGCATCCTGGGTGTACTCCGGTGCGATGTCAAGAACATCGTCACATGCTGCGGCTCCAAAAAGCAGAGATATGATTATTAATGATTTGAATTTCATGACGCTAAAAGTTTAAGTTAATACCTGCCATTATGGTCCGGGCCTGCGGATAAATTCCGTTGTCAACTCCTGAGCTGAGCGGACTGGCCGCTCCTACGTCCGGGTCATAGCCCATGTATTCTGATAAGGTGAACAGGTTGTTAGCCCCCACATAGATCCGAAGTGACTTTACAGCAATGCGTTCGGAGAATAAAGCCGGGAGAGTATATCCCAGTTGTATGTTTCGAAGCCTGACGAAGGAGCCGTCTTCCACGTAGAAATCTGAGAAGACATTGTTCCTGGTCTGGCCGGTGGTAAGGCGTGGGTATTCGTCGGTTGAACCCGGACCCGTCCAACGCTCCAGGTTGTAGGCCAGCTGATTGGCATATGGCTGCTGGCGCTCATAGTTCCGGATTATCTCCTGCCCGAGTGCCGCATACAGGTTGGCCGACAGGTCGAATCCTTTAACATCCAGCCTGAAGTTCAGTCCCATCACGAAATCAGGAATGGGGGAACCGATTTCTACCCGGTCGCTGTCATCTCCAAAGCTGATAACACCATCTCCGTTCTGATCCCTGAATCTCAGATCCCCGGCCTGTGCACCGCTCTGAACAACTCCGGAGTTGGTTTCTTCGGTGGTTTGGAATATCCCATCCGTTTCGTATCCAACGAAATAGCCAATGGGATATCCTTTTTCAAACCGGGTGGCGACCCCGCCACCGATACCGAAGGTGGCACCAGGCAGAAAGTCAAAACCATCCGGAACACGAGTCACCTCGTTTTTAAGGTAGGTGAAGTTGTAGTTAACGTTGAATTGTACGTCACCGCGTGCCCGGGTGGTATACCCGAGTTCGAGTTCCACACCCTGGTTCCGGACATCTCCTGCATTGACTACCGGTGGGATACCGCCCGCCCCGTAGGATCCGAGTAAGGCCGATACATCCGGCTGAAAGAGGAGGTCTTTGGTGTTCTTCACGAAATAGTTGGTTGTGATATCAAAATTATCGCCCAGGCTAAGGTCCAGCCCAATGTTGGTTTGGCTGGTTGTCTCCCATTTCAGATCAGGATTACTGGAAGCTCCAATTGCTACTCCGTTTACAATCAGGTCATTGAAAACATAATTTCCTTCGCCATTCAGCTGTCCCCGGTAACGGAACAGCCCGATCTGATCATTCCCGGATACCCCGTAACTTACCCGGAGTTTCATGAAACTGATAAGGTTGTTATTCCAGAATCCTTCTTCCGACATTACCCAGGCGCCTGATACCGCCGGAAAGTAGCCGATACGGTTATTCGGACCGAAATTGGATGATCCGTCACGGCGTACGATCACTGAAAAAAGATACCTGGTATCATAATTATATTCTCCACGGAAGAAAAGTGAGGTCAGGCGTTGTTCCGACTGGAATGATCCGGTATTGTTAAGGTATCCGCCTGCTGCCTGGTTGGCAGATATATCTGCCAGGTCCAGGGAATTGTTGGGGATATTAAAGGCTGTTCCATTTAATCCTTCACTGATATTTCCGAAATAGGACATTCCTAGTGTCCCTTTTACCCCATGTACGTCCCCGAAAGTCTGATTGTAGTTCAGGAACGCCTCGAAATTATAATCCAGAAATGTATTCCTGTATTCATTAACACTTGCGCCTCGTTCAATTTCCAGGTCACCGATATTTACAATAACCGGGTCAAGGTCTTCATTGGCCGCCGAATTGGCATATTTTCCAGGGCCATACCAAACAAGAGGGGAGAATGTCTTGCCATCCACCATCGCAAAATTATAGCCGGCGCGTCCGGTTAACGCAAACTGATCTGAAATATCGTACCGGATCTCCTCCTTACCCACGAGTTTGTTCACCCGGGTATCATTGAATGTATTGGCAATCTGAGCAACCGGATTTATGATATCGGCTACGTTGGCCAGGTAGGAATACCGGTCATTCACAAAAACCGGTTCGGTAGGGTAGGCATTTACTGCGTTGTATAGTACAGCCCCAATACCACCCTGGGCGATGCCACTGCTTTTTTCATGTGTGTAAAGCATCACATGGGTGAGGTTGACCTTCCTGGCGAGATCCGTGGTGAAATTAATTCGGGCATTGTACCGGTCAAATGTGGCTTTGTCGCCACCCACGATGCCTTCCTGGCTGAAATATGAACCACCGATGGAATAGGTTGTTTTTTCTCCCCCTCCGTTTACCGTTAGGTTATAGTTCTGTACCGGGGCAGTTTGAAATACTTCCTCCTGCCAGTCTGTGCCTTCACCAAGTTCCACATTGGCGAATGGTGGTGCCTGGCCTCCGGCAGCAAATGCCTCATTCTTTAGTATGGCATATTCCCGGGCATTGAGCAGGTCCAGTTTGCGTGCTGCTTCCTGAACACCATAATATCCTGAAAAGGAGAAGGACGGGGCACTGTTTTTTGATCCTTTTTTAGTTTCAATCAGGATCACACCATTGGCAGCGCGAACGCCGTAAATACCGGCCATGCCATCCTTAAGGACAGTAACATTTTCGATATCAGAGGGATTGAGGGCATTGAGTCCTTCTGAATTGTAAATCACACCGTCTACAAGAATCAATGGGTCATTATCACCGTTGGTACTCAGTCCGCGGATGCGGATGTTTGAGGAAGCCCCCGGAGCTCCTGAATTTGTGGTGATATTCACCCCGGCAATCTGGCCCTGAAGTGCCTCATCGAGGCGCGGGAGGTTCTGACGTTCAACCTTGTCCCCGTCTACGCTGGAAACCGCGCCGGTGAGTTCTTTTTTCGTGGAAGTGCCGTATCCTACAACGACCACTTCACCAAGCGAAATGACATCCGGGTTCAGCCGGATATTAAAGGTAGTATTCGTCCCAATTGTTAACAACTGGGATTCGTATCCGATGAAACTTACCCGTAATTGGTCATTGGTATTTGCTTCCAGTGAAAACTCGCCGTTTGCATCTGTGATTGTGCCGCGGGTTGTTCCTTCCACCAGGATGTTTACCCCGACAAGGGGCTCTCCGTTCTCGTCGGTCACCGTACCTGAGACGACCTGTGTCTGCCCGGCTGCCAGTAAGGGCAGGAGGGAAAACAGGACTAATGTAATAATTGATTTCATAGGGTTTGACTCTGTGTTAAAAGCATTGTGCCAAGATCAATATCCCATAGCTGATGAGCAATTTTATGGATACATCAATACTACATCATACCAGTAAAAACAATTGCTCAAAAATACAACATGAGCAATTTGCAATCGTTTTAATGGTTATTAAAGCGGTTTTGACTAACTTACAGTACTATACAATTAACACCAGTCGTATACTACAATGAAGCAAATCTGGGGATTCAGGGGATGTTGGATAATTCTGGCGTTCCTGATTACGGGAATCTGTCTGGGAGGATTCGGGCAGGCATCAGGACAGGTACAGCAGGGCCTGCCTTTCAGTACTTTTTTCTCCAGCACAGATTACAAGGGTGGCATGCAGAACTGGTCTATTACCCAGAGCAGGGAAGGTATTCTTTACGTGGCGAATAATTTTGGTTTGCTGGAATATGACGGAACGACATGGAGTCTTTACCGGCTTCCTTCTTCCACAAAAATCAGGGACGTAAAGGTGGGGAATAATGGGTTTATATATGTGGCCGGACAGGCGGACTTTGGTTTTTTTGCCCCGGGAAATCTGGGGCGGCTAGAATATGTTTCCCTCGCAGACAGCCTGCCCGGCGAGGTACGCAATTTTGATGAGACCTGGCGTATTTTTATTTCCGGGGAATCGGTCATATACTGTACATTTCAAAAGTTATTCCGCTTTTCTGACTCGGGAGAATTCCAGGAATTGATCAGTCCGCCCTCCCGGCCGGAGAGTTTTGTGATAACGGGGAATCAATTATATGCAAGTCTAGCCGAACTGGGTATGGCGGAATTGGTTCAGGACTCACTGGTACTTTACCGGAATCAGTCGGCTTTCAGGAATAAGGTGGTTACCGGTATTTTACCCCTCTCCCAGGGTAAGATGTGGATTTCCACACGGAACAATGGCATCTTTATACTGGAAGCAGATGGTACAGGCAACCCACTGTCCGGTGACATATTTGATCAGACAAAAACAGGTAGTATCAATGAATCTATCCGTCTGTCAAACGGGTGGATAGCCGTAGGGACCCAATATGGAGGTGTATTTCTTTTTGAGGAGAATGGCCGGCTTATCCAGCATCTGAATAAGGATCACGGACTCAATAACCGGACGGTCCTGTCGCTGTTTGAGGACCGCAACCGGAATCTTTGGGTAGGTCATAATAATGGCATATCACAAGTGGAATTATCCCTGCCGTTTCGCCAGATTAATGAGCATGCAGGCCTTCCGGGAACCGGGTACGATGCATTCCGGCGCGATAACAATCTGTACCTTGGTACCAATAATGGTCTTTACCTCAGGAATATGGCACGTCCGTCGTTTGATGAACTGGATCTGATCCCGGGCACACAGGACCAGGTGTATTACATTAACCAGGTGGATGGTATATTGATGCTGGGGCACCAGCGTGGCGCATTTGTGGTTAAGGGTGATGAGGCGGCCATGGTTTCTGATGTTCCCGGAGCCTGGACATTCCTTCCCTTGCGTGAACATCCTGATTATATCCTGGGTGGTAATTATGACGGATTAACCCTTTTCAGGAAGGAGAAAGGGAGGGTTATTTATGTCAGGCGGATCCGGGGATTTTCGGAATCTTCCCGGGTTATGGAACAGGATGCAGAAGGAAAAATCTGGATGACTCATGGATATAAGGGAGTCTTTCAACTCTCCCTGAATGACGCCCTGGATTCTGTTTCTGTCAGGAAGTACACCGAAGCTGACGGACTTCCGTCCAATTTGCTCATCAATGTCTGGCAAATAAATAACCGGCTTGTTTTTTCCACCGTTTCAGGAATTTACAGCTACGACAAGTCGGCCGACCGCTTCGTCCCGGATGCATTTTTTACGCCTTTCATTCCACCCGGCACCATTATTATTAGTATGGCCGAGGACCCCCTGGGGAATATTTATTTTACGGCCACCGGGGAAATGGGTGTGCTGCAAAAACAGCGAAACGGAGATTATATTCGGAAGACGGATATTTTCGCCCGGATACACCCGCTGCTGAATGACGACCTGCAGAAGGTTATCGTCCTGAAGGCCAATGAAGTGCTTTTTCCGGCAAAGGAAGGGTTTGTATATTATGACAACGAGTTCAATTCAGGTATCCAGGAGGCTCAGTTTCAAACGCTGATCAGGTCGGTTCGGGCCGGCAATTCATATGATTCGCTGCTATCAACCGGTATCTATCGAACCGATAAGGGTGTGGAGATTGCACAACCCGGGTCCAGCGTTCCTGTGCTGGAGCATCAGATGAATTCAGTGCGATTTACATATAGCGCACCCTATTTCAGCATGCAGGATCGTATTGAGTATCAGTACCGGCTCAGAAACTTTGATGCGGATTTTGGAGAATGGACTATCCGTGCAGAGAAGGAATATACCAATCTGGCCCCTGGCGAATATACTTTTGAGGTTCGTGCAAGAAACAGTTACGGTCAGGAGGGTGCACTGGCGGCGTATTCTTTTGTGATCGAACCCCCATGGTACATGACGGGTGCTGCCTATACTATTTTTACTTTGGCCATGACTATTCTGCTGATTGCGGTCATGATTTTAGTGGATAAACAATATCAGAAAAAACGGCGTGCCCTCGAAGAAAAGCAATCTTCGGAGATTGAAAAGAAAAATTCGGTTTTGCGAAACCGTGAAGAAGAGATCGAAAGGTTGCGTAATGAAAAGCTTAAGGCTGAGATAAACAGTAAAAATAAGGAGCTTGCTTCCACGACCATGCTGCTGATCCACAAGAATTCATTTATGAATACGATCAAGCATAACCTTTCCGGGCTGGCCAGGAAGAACGATTCCAGCGAAGTGACCAGTGAGATAGACAAGATCATGACGACCATTGATAAGAATATTTCACAGGATGACGGCTGGGAGCAATTCCAGATTCATTTCGATGAAGTACACGGTGATTTTGCGAGCCGTATCCAACAGGATTATGGCGACCTGAGCCCCCAGGAACTAAAACTGAGCGCTTACCTGCGGATGAATCTGTCCACCAAGGAGATTGCCCAGCTGATGAATATTTCTGTTCGCGGAGTGGAAGTGGCCCGATACAGGCTCAGAAAGAAACTTGACCTTGACCGTTCGGTGAATTTGCAGGAATTTATCCTTAAGTATTGATACCCGGATCTAAGTTTGTTAGAAGTACCAACTTTCTCAGGTGCGGCTGGCAGGAAACCGGGTTAAGTGATATATTGTAAGAAATAATTAAATATGAAGTATACATTTTCACTGAGCATTCTCCTGACATTCGCTTGCTCGGTTACGCTAAACGCACAATGGAAAGACCTCTCTGCACAAGGAAAAAAAGACTGGCAGCAGGTGGGCGGCTCTGCCGATTATGTCATAAAAGATAATGTGATTACGGGTACTGCCGTATTAAATTCTCCCAATTCCTTCCTGGTTACCAGGGAGACCTACGGCGACTTTATCCTGGAGGCGGAAGTCTTTATGAACAGTCAGATGAATTCCGGAATTCAAATCCGATCCAATATGGATCCCGAATACAGGGATGGTGTATTTCACGGGTACCAGGTTGAGCTTGACCCGAGTCCGCGGGCATTTTCCGGGGGGATCTATGATGAACAGCGCCGAGGCTGGCTTTACCCGCTGAGCCGGAATGCCAAAGCCCAGGATGCGCTGTTGCTCGGGTCCTGGAACAAGATCCGCATTGAGGCGGTAGGTTCACACATAAACACCTGGATTAACGGGGTGCATTGCGCCCGCCTGGTGGATGACATGACAGCATCGGGCCATATCGGACTTCAGGTACACAGTATCAGTCAGGAGTCAGGACTTGAAGGTGCCGAAGTTAAATGGCGTAATATCCGTATTTTGGAAACAGGCCTGCAGGAGCACCTGATGAACCGTGATCCGCAGACGCCTGAGATCAGCTACCTGGTTAACAGCCTCACCGACTGGGAGGAGAAAAATGGTTTCAGGCTCTTGTGGGACGGGAAAACCTCCGATGGCTGGAGGGGTGCCAAAATGGATGATTTCCCCACTTCTGGCTGGGAAATGAAGAATGGTGAACTTACGATTCTTGCCACCGACGGCGGTGAATCGACCGGACCTGGCGACATAGTCACCACCAGCAATTACTCGGATTTCGAACTCGAACTTGAATTCAAAATCACAGAAGGCGCCAACAGTGGCATAAAATATTTTGTGGATCCGCAGCTCAATAAAGGCGAAGGATCTGCTATTGGTTGCGAATTCCAGATACTGGATGATCAGCGTCACCCGGATGCGAAAATGGGAAAGGATGGCAACCGCACGGTCGGGTCACTGTATGACCTGCTGGCTGCGGAAAACCTTTCCGTGCCCGGAAGAGCAAAACAGTTTAAAGGAGTAGGGCAGTGGAACAAGGCCCGGATTGTATCGGTCGACGGACATGTGGAACACTGGCTCAATAATGAAAAGGTGGTGGAATACGACCGGTTTTCACAAATGTTTGAAGGACTGGTGGCATACAGTAAGTATGCAGATTGGGAAGGATTCGGACAGTGGCCCGAAGGCAGCATTCTCCTGCAGGACCATGGAAATACCGTGAGCTTCCGCAGTATTAAGATCAGGGAACTGAATTAATGGACAAACCGCAAAACCGGCGCGATTTTCTGAAATCAGGAATGGTCCTGGGAGGCGGTCTCATGCTTTCGCCGCTACCGCTCTGGTCAGGGTCCCGTCCCCTTAATGTGGGGGTTATTGGCACCGGCAGCCGGGGTAACGGACTCATCAGGCTGATGAATCAGTTGGATTCCATGAATGTAGTTGCTTGTGCTGACATCATTCCATTTCGCCTGGAAGAAGGTCTATCCCTGGCTCATCAGGCCCGGGGATATCGTGATTACAGGGCGCTTCTTGACGATTCACAGGCAGAGGCAGTAGTGATAGCAACACCCTTCAGCACGCATGATGAAATAGCTATTGCCTCGCTGGATGCCGGCAAGCATGTATATTGCGAAAAAACCCTGGCGAAAGGCATTCCTCAAATTCAGGCTTTAGCAGATAAGGCGCGTAATTCAAAAGTCGTTTTCCAGACAGGCCACCAGTATCACAGCAGCCCGCTGTATAATAAAGTGAGGGAAATAATCCAAGAGGGATACCTGGGCGAGATCACCTCCATTGAATGCCAGTGGAATCGTAACGGGGATTGGCGGCGTCCCGTACCTGATCCTGAGTGGGAGCGGCTGATAAACTGGAGAATGTACCGCGAGTATTCCGGCGGATTAACCGCAGAGCTTTGTTCCCACCAGATTGATTTTATCAACTGGGTCACCGGGAGTCATCCTGAAATGATCACAGGCTTCGGCGGTATTGACCACTGGAAGGACGGCAGGGAAACCTATGACAATATCCACCTGCTCTTTACCTACCCTTCGGGACTGGACGCATCGTTTACCTGTACAACGACGAATGGGTTTGAGGATTACCAGATAAGGATTCTTGGCTCGAAGGCAACGGTGCTCCTGGATTATACAACCGCCAAAATATATGCTGAAAATACTGGGGAAATGGAGAAAGGACTTGTGGATGGAGTCTCCGGTGCAACCCTGAAGGCCTGGTCCAAAGGGCAGGGGGTCCCGGTGAATGCACCCTCCAATGATCCGACACTCAACGCACTTCAGCAGTTTTATTCGTCCGTTACTGAAAATGCTCCGGTGCTGTCGGATATCCGGACCGGAGCCATCACGGCAAAGTGTGTGCAGATGTCCCTGGACGCGATGGATCAAAACACGGTCGTCCGGTGGAATGATTACCCTGAACTACAATTTAACTGAATACCAAGATTATGAACAAGCAATCCCGAAGATCATTTGTCAAGCAGTCGACGCTCGCCGGAATGGGCACGGCATTGTACCTGTCCTCCGGCCGTCTTATGGCCTTTCCGCAAACTGAAAATGTAAATATTGCCATCATCGGCACCGGGGGCAGGTCCTATGCGCTGGCACAGGCTATATCCAAATGCTCCAACGTCAGGCTCACCCATGCCTGTGACGTCGACAGCGTGCGTCTGGATGCTTTTCTGAAACGGGCCGGAGAGGGTATGGGGTACGTGCCAAAGCGTGAGAAGGATTTCAGGAGATTACTGGAGAATAAGGATATTGATGCCATAGCCATTGCCACGCCGGAACATTGGCATGCACCCATGGCTATTATGGGAATGGAAGCGGGAAAACATGTCTATGTGGAAAAACCGTGCAGCCACAACCTCAGGGAGAATGAATTGCTTGTCGGGGCGTACCAAAAGTATGGAAAGGCCTGTCAGATGGGTAACCAGCAGCGTTCTTCCCTCACTTCCGCTGCGGCAGTGAAGGACATCAGGGAAGGGATCATCGGTGATGTATATTATGCGAAGGCATGGTATTCCAATTCAAGAGGATCCATCGGGCAGGGTAAAGAAATACCCGTTCCTGATACCCTGGACTGGGAACTATGGCAGGGTCCTGCACCCAGGGAGGCTTATCGTGACAACGTACACCCGTACAACTGGCATTGGTTTAAAGCCTGGGGAACCGGTGAAATCCACAATAACGGCACCCATGAGATGGATATTTGTCGCTGGGCCCTGGGTGTGGATTACCCGGTAAGGGTGGTATCTACCGGAGGCCGGTATCATTTTGCGGATGATGACTGGGAATTTTATGATACCCAGAATGCAGATTATGAATTTGAGGGAGGTAAAATGCTTACCTGGGAAGGCCGAAGCTGCAACAACATGCAGCAATATGAGCGTGGCCGGGGAGCGATTATACATGGTACCAAAGGCAGTATTTTGCTGGACAGGGATGGCTATACCTTATTTGACCTGAATGGAAAAACACTAAGCTATACTTCAGAACAGAACAGCGGTACATCTTCATCGACCAGTGATACGAGTGGTTTTGATTCGCTGACCGTCCGCCATATGCAGAACTTTGTGAATGCCATCCGTACCGGGGAGACCCTGCATTCCCCGATAAATGAGGCAAGTATCAGCACGCATTTGTGTCACCTCGGAAATATCGCACAGGAACTTGAAGTAAGCCTCAAAGTGAATCCTGCAAACGGAAAAGTGGTCGATAACCCTACGGCATTGGAAAAATGGGGCCGGGAGTACGCACCCGGATGGGAAATGTCCTGATCAGTGACTTACCACTCCCTTGAAATTCTCCAGGTCCTGCTGGGCGCCGAAGGCATGTACCACATCCCCGGGTTCCAGGGTAGTATGGGCGTTGACATCCGTGATAAGTTCTTCGTTGCGCTGCACGGCGAGGACGGTCACATTATATTTGTTCTTGATCATGGAATCCTTGAGTGGCTTGTGAATTATTTCGGGGCTGGTTGTTTGAATGCGCATGCATAAGGTATTATAATCGTGCCAACCGGGGAGCTCAAGTTCGTTCTGCCGCTCTGAAGACCTCGGCCTGAGCATCTGGTAATGCTCATCGCGGATCCCCGTTACATACGTCCTGACATCCGTTTCCGGGATGTAATACTGGTGAAGCACCCGCACGAAAATCTCCACACTGCTTTCAAACTCCTCGCTGATCACTTCCGAGGCGCCGAGCTTAAAATAGTCTCCGGCCTCATGGAGGAACCGGCCTCTAACAAGGATATGAACCGTATTACAAAGCTGACGAATGGAGGAAACGACTTTCCGGGTGGCGACGGCATCTGATATGGCGATCACAGCCACGCGGGACTTGTACACCTGGATGTGTTCAAGAATATACGGGTTGGTCGCATCCCCGTACAGGATGGGCTCGCCATTCTTTTTCCCTTCCCGTACATTCTCCGAGTTTACATCCACAATCACATAGGGAATGCGCGCCTGCCGGGCGATGGATGCCAGGTTTCTGCCATTCAGCCCATACCCGATGATAATCAGGTGATCATGGAGTTCTTCCACCTGCGATTCCTCGAGCCCATGCGTGACCATGGTCCGGTTAATGCTTTCCTCCAAACGACGCCCGCGCAGAAGAAGGCTGGCCAGGCGGTCGGCACCGTTCATGACAAAAGGGGTCATGGCCATGGTCAGAATGGATACCGACAGAAAGTACTGGTAAGGATCATGACCAATGAGGTTGTTCTCCAGGCCTACATCGGCCAGGATAAAGGAAAATTCACCTACCTGGAACAGGGTAAAACCCACCAGGAGACCGGTGCGGATCGGATACCTCAGGACCAGTGAGGCTGTTGTCACCAGGATGAATTTTAGCAGAAAAATACCGGCAGTCAACAGCAGCACCAGAGGTAAATGAGCCATCACAAACGACAGGTCCAGCAGCATCCCGATCGATACAAAGAAAAAGCTGCTGAATATTTCCCGGAAAGGTATGATCAGACCGGTTGCCTGGTGACTGTATTCGGATTCGGAAATGACCAGTCCGGCCATGAAAGCGCCCAGCGAGAGCGACAGCCCGATGCTGGATGTTCCCCAGGCCACGGCAAAACAGATGACCACAATCGAAATCAGGAACAGCTCCCGGCTTCGGGTGCCTGCAATGGCTTCCAGCAGACGCGGTACCACAAAACGGGCACTTAGCAGGAGTACCACCACTACCCCGACTACCTTCAGGATCAGTATTCCCAGGGACGTAACAATATTGCCACCCTGTCCGGCCAGCATAGGGGTCAGCAGCATCATGGGTACCACGATAATATCCTGGAAGATCAGAATGCCCAGGGAGATTTTTCCCTGCGGACTTGTCATTAGTCCTTTGCCCTGGAGAATGCTCAGCACGATCGCCGTACTGCTCAGGGATATCAGAAACCCAAAGAATACGGCATGGGGCAGGCTGAGGCCGGCTGCACTAAGGACGGCCGTCACCAGGATAATGGTAAGCATCACCTGGGTCAGGCCTCCAATAAATACAACTTTTTTAATCCGGGCCAGGTCGCTGAGCGAAAACTCCAGTCCGATGATAAATAGAAGCAGGATAATTCCAATCTCAGCCAGAATCTCGATATCATGGGAAGCCTGGATAAACCCAAGTCCGGCCGGCCCAAACAGTATACCTGTTGCCAGGAAACCAAGGATTATCGGAAGACGCAGGCGCTGGAACAGGTAAATGATCCCGACCGACAACCCAAGCAAAATAACGATATCCTGAAGTAAAGGTATTTGCATTGTGACAATGAAGATACACGATTATTATTAACCCCAGATAAAGAAATCCCTGGTGTTGCCGATCTTTTCTGTCAGCCTTGCCTGTTGTTGTTCCAGCCGGCTGATATCGGACCCGTTGGTACACGTTTCAAGCAGGTGATCCACGATCGCCAGTGCCTCATTAAGTCTGCCGGTTTTCTCGCAGGCAATCGCATATTCCCGTCGGAGCCGTTCGCTGTATACGGACAGGCTGATGTCAGCCTCTGCGTACATTTGCAGGACTTTGTCGGCCGCCCCGCAACGATTCAGGAGGCGGAAACAGCCCAGAAGTGCTTCCATATTACGCGCATTAAGACGTACCGCCTTCAGGTAGTAGTCCAGGGCCTCGTCAAGTTTGCCGATCCTGATATCATATAATAATCCCAGCAGGTAATATGCCTCATCACAAAGCGGTTCATTCTCCAGCACTTCCAGCAACAACCTGCGCGCCTGGATGATTTCCCAGCCATCAATCAGGTCCCTCGCGTGAAGTAAACGCTCCTCATCATTGAATAATATATCTGTATCCATGTACATGGCATGCCATTTTTAAGGTAATAGAATAAATTTTCGGGGCATCAGCCCGGCTGCGTCACCGGACCGTACATGAATATCAGCAGGGCAGGGTGAAGCAGCTTGAATTATCTCTGAACATATGTTCGAATAAGATGTATTTCATAGCTTTTCTTCAAATGAGAAGGCGAATAAAATGGATTATTTTGTTTTATCAAAGATAAATCCTCCTAAATGCAAGGCGACACCTGCCTCGGTGAGCAGGTGCCGTCAGATAAGGAGCCCTATATACAGATGGAAACGTCAGGCCAGGAGGCGTTCTGCCTCATATTCCTTTGGTCTCTGGTCAGGTGACCTGCCGCATTTTTTCTTCCAGTTTTTCAAAGAGAATGTTGTTCTCCAGGTGGACATGCGCGTAGAGGTCCTGCTCAAATGATTGCAGTTCATCGTACAGGTTACCAAAAGACATACAGGCTCCTGCAGGGAGTGTGTAATTGCCGGTGATTTTCCTGATCTCCTTCATCAGGTCACCTGCCACATCATGCTCGTCACGCAGACTTTCCTGAAGTTGGTGCAGTCCGGAAACATCCGGGTTTTCCTGTTTCTCCACTTTTTTAATTTTCGGGAAAAGTTGTTCTTCTTCCTTTTCGAGGTGGGCAAGGAGTTCGCCGGCAAGCACATGAATTTTATCCTTGAGGGTGTCAAGCCAGGGATTTTCGGGCCCGTGGACTTCCGCTACCTTGGTGGACAAGCGCTGCAAAAGCGGTAATTTTTCCCTCACAAAGGTGTGATGGTTCATGACAATAAAATCGCAGAGCATGCCCATGGGCCAGTGATCGTAATTCAGGGTTTGGGTGGGTGCCTCGCTATTCCTGATTTCATTCATGAGTTCGTTCCGCGTGAGCCCCGCTTCAGACAGTGCCCGGGTGAGCGGTACATCCCCGTGACAACAATAATCAATCTGGTGACGATTAAATACCGGGATCGCAGCGGGGTATTTACGGGCTGTCATAGCCACGGTAACAGGTGAGTCCTGCCGGGTGATTCGTATTTTCCAGTCTTCCGGTCCGGCTTCCAGGGTATCCCATTGAAACAGGTCCGATTGCTCTGCCTCAAACTGGTAATATAAAGGCTTTGGCTCATGATCGGTCAGCAGAATGAGGCTTTCACCCGTTTCGAGCGATTCAAAGTGGTCAAATATAAGACCGTGCCGGTCTTTCGGGGGAATGGGGCGTAGGTCGATGGTTTTCATTTCAGGGATTGTTTGTTTACAGGTGAAATTACCAAGGACCCGGGGAAGCCTGTTATGACTGGAATCACATCAGCCATATTTTTTCCAGGCAGATGCCCAGATACTAATACCGGCGGCCGTGAGAATGGCCAAAAATAGTAATAGGGCCTGGGGATGGGGAGCAATGAATACCGGACTCAGGAACAGGATAAGCTCTGAGGAAATGAAGCCTGCCAAAAAAAGGATAAGTCCGTATGTCACCCGCTTTCCGGCGACCCATCCGGAATGCATAAAGATGGCCATGAGAAACGGCGTGAGCATCCCCAGGAAATTCAGGTGAAGGAAGGCGATGACCACAAACCGGTTACCGGCCGCCAGCGTGGCCAGGTCAGGGAAGCTGCCGGCAAACTGAAGTATATTTCTCACTGCCAGGGACACGAAGGTGATCACCAGCAGGAGTCTTACCCAGGCCGATGGGAAGAGGGAAGGGAGGACGGGAAGGTATGGCCGGAGAATTTGGATGAGGTAGATAAGAGAGAATAGCTGAATGCCCGTGCCGGCCAGCGCCGTGGCGTAGACCCAGGCAGGGGGATTAATCCACAGGGCAGACAGGGCATATGCCGGTATGACCGCCGCGGCATTTACCCAAATGAAAACAGAGGCGCTGCGACGATTGAAAAGACCCGGATGTTTCTCAAGAAACAGGAAAATAACCCCGATCAGGGCAAAAAAGAACCAGCCGTTATACTGAAAGTGGAGGTAGAAGTAAATGGCCAGGTTATACCAGACGGTTCCCTTATAACCCATGGCGGATAAAGGCCCGAGCGTTAATGGTCCGGCGGCCGAAAGCAACATGAAAAACAGTGCGATCTTAATAGCCATGGAGGAAAGTGAGGCATGCCGGTCAGGGTTTGAAGTACGGTAAAACCGGAGCGCAAACAGTACCGTAAGGACGGTATGGACGGTGGAAATGGCGATTGTCAGGGCATTATAGCCGTATAATGGAAAAAACAAAAGCATACCGGCTACCGCCACCTGCATCCAGGTAAACAACCGTTTGTAATACCGAATATTGGTACTGTCGGCCAGGTAATGAATAGTGATCAGCAGGTAGAAGGCATTGAATATCCATCCCAGGAACGCTACGTGAGAATGTGCATGGGTAAGATTAGGATAGGCAATACCTCCTGTCGGATAAAAGGGATACAGGCGAAGGAAAGTGCCCAGAACCGCGGTAACGACCAGCCAGATAAGCGTTATTTGGGCCCAGCGGGAAGAGGCGTGTCTCAGTGCCTGGCCGGTCATCCGTACGACGGGTTTATTTTAGCGTATTTAAACTGAAAGACCCTGGCGATCTGCTGTGCCTGCTGCATTGCCTGCGCAGCAACAGGACCCGAAAACCGGGCCTCAAGGTTCTGCCTGAACAGTTGGATCCATCGTTCAAAATGTAACGGTGTCAAAGGCAATACCGCATGTTTGGGGAAGGGCTGGCCCCTGTATTCACCCGTGCCCAGAAGCAGGGTAGACCAGAAGCTGACCATCAGGGGCATATGGGCCTTCCAGTCCACAGCGGCGACTTCATTAAAAACCGGACCCAGCAGGTCATCCTCGTTTACAAGGGAATAAAATCCCTCCACCATTCCGGCCACATCTTCTTTCGTTTTAATATCGGTCATTCTGAACAATAGATTTTTGAGTTTTCCTATAGGTTATGCCGGCCATTGTCAGCAAAAAAATCAGTATGATGATTCCGTTGGAGAATCCCCCCCAGCGGGTCAGGTGTTCATTCTCCAGCACACTTCCGTACACGCGTACAAAAAGACCGGCTTGCAAAGCCAGCAGGAGGATGTAGACGACCGGGTGGAACAGATCCGCTTCAAATTTAAACACTCTGGGCAACATGAGCGGAGCGTGCGCAAAGATCATACTGAAAACAAAGCCCACAAAAAAGCTGTGTAACTGGGCATCGTAAAACATGGCACCTGAAAGCATAAGGACGCCCGTGGTGATCAGCCAGAAAAAGGCCATTACAGACGCGAGCATCATGAATTTTTTCTGGGGAGTCCGCGGGTCGGAAAATTTCAGGGAGAACATGAGCCAGGTTCCGGTTAATACCAGTGAACCGCCCAGTACCGTCGCGCCCGAAAGGTGAAAGGGCAGCAGCAAGCCGGCAAATACGAGAAAAGCCAGTAGCTGATGAATCCTTTTGTGTTTGTGAGTGGTTCTGTCAAGGTTTAGGCGTTCGCCCAGGATCGTAAAGAGCAGGAATCCCATCCACCAGTTGACGGCAAGCGGGTACAGGTTGTGGATCAGCAGCAGGGTATTACCGGTAAACAGGCAAAAGGCACCCAGTATAGCGACAAGTTGTGAGGTGTCAGGCTCCTTAAAGTGCTGGTAAATCAGCATGAACAGGTATATGAGCGAGGCAAGAATGATCCCGGCAATGGCCGGGACAGGCAGCTTAATAAGAAACAGAATGAGGCTGATTGCGCAGAGCAACGACCCGGCGTAGCTCCATCGCTTACCCAGTGAGACAGCCCTCTCCAGCATGACCAGGCCGCCGAGAAAACATCCGGTCATCAGTGCTCCGTGATGCTCATGCGGCAGCATTTCAGTGGTGCGGATACCCAGACGTTGCCAGCCGGTGATAATCCCGATTACCAGGGACAGCATGGCGGGTGGCAACAGGAAATATGCCAGGTGTCTCAATTGAATCATTACTTCAGAAGTCTTTCCGGGCTGCGCTCATGCGCATGAACATGTAAGGTACAATAATCCAGACGAACGAAAAGGCCGTAACGGAAATCATGCCGGCAGAAGTTCCGAAGAATTTTTTAAAAACCGCCCCGGTAAATCCAAGCAGTGCGGAGATGTCCAGCTTCAGCATGAGCAGGATACGGGAAAGGTCAATGGGGTTGAACAATGTCATGCCGAGAACCACATTTTCGATCCTGTAGTCCTCAAAAACCAGCAGCACGATAAGGATCAGGCCATCATAAAGAATGCCCATAAACAACCAGACAACGAGAGCAAGTCCGAATCCACGGATACGGTTTTCATTGCGTATAGCGATGAAGAAGGCAATCCCGGTAAAAATAAAGGTGAGCATGACCCCGGATAATAACAGCGTACCAAAATTCATAAGCTCAGCGGAAACAAAAACCCCGTATATCAGGAAGGGAATTCCCAGGCCAAGTACCAGGCCGGCAACCAGTGAAAGGGCGACGCCAAGATACTGGCCGGTAAATATGGCCTTCCTCGGCACGGGCTGCGCCAGCAGCAACTCCACAAATTCACGGCTGTTGTAATAGTACAGTATACCAAACATTATACTGACAAGCGGGCACAGGATCAGCAGGATATTCATCAGGCTGATAATTGCCTTCCCGGGATCGGCACTGAAATAAAGAAGTCCTGAGGCACAAATCAGGTACAGAAGAAAATAGATGATACTCCAGCGACTCCGGAGCAGATCGTACAGGGTGAATTTGAATATCTTATACATGGGTCAGCTATGTTAATTTCATCGGGAACTGATCTTTTTCAGTCCGCCGTCTTCTACGTGTATCTTAATTTCTTTTCCCTTTCTGCGGAGAAGGATTTGGGCAATGGCATGTTCCAGGTCTTTTGCCCCGCTCCGGGAGATCATTTCGTCCAGCGATCCCTGGAAATAGATTTTTCCGTCAAGCAGAAATACCACCTGATCGGCCAGGGACTCGGCGAGCCCCATGATATGCGTGGTCAGCAGGATCGTTTTTCCAGCCTTCCTGCGTTGGAGAATCATATTCTTCAGGCGAATCATGGCCAGTGGGTCAAGTCCCACCGTGGGTTCATCGAGAATCAGTACCGGGCAGTCAAACATCAGGCTAAGCAGAATATTGACTTTCTGCCGTGTACCCCCGGAGAGATTTCTCAGCCGTTGGGAGAGCACATTGTGAAGTTCGAAGGCCTCCATGATTTCATTTTCGAAAACCGCTGGCTGCTTTCGAATATCCTTGACCAGGGTGATAAGTTCGCTTACCTTCAGGTTTTCCGGAAAGCGTGCAATTTGAGGCAGATAGGCAATTTCCGACCGGTAGGCGCTTTTACCGGCTACGGGTTTCCCATCTACCAGCAGCCTGCCGGAGTCAGGGATCACCATGCCCAGGATACTTTTGATGAGGGTGGTTTTACCGGAGCCGTTCGGGCCGAGGATCGCGTGGATGCCGCTTCCCCCGATGCTTAGATTCACTCCTTTAAGGACCTCCAGTCGCCCGAAGGATTTATTTAAGTTGTCGATCTCAATCATGGTACGGTTTCATTAAGGGTTCCGGGTCTGTCAGGGCAGCCGGCGTTATGGCCGGGGCAACTTTTTCTGCATAGTTGATAAGGTCTATGAACAGGCTTCGGAGTAATATGATGGACGATTCGGAACGGTCGATTACATAGGAGAATAATTTGACGGGTTGGTAGGGAACGTCGCCAATCCCGTTTCTGTCCAGGTCATAGCCTGTGTACTCACTCCAGTAATTGCCTGCATAGGAATTGTAATTCTGCTTACTGTTGGTAGACAGGTCAAATGTGTTTGAGAGGAAGTTATTTCGGGTAAAGGTATTCTGCTCACAGTTTCCCGAGATCCGGAGTGCCCAGCCATTACGGATGAAATCATTTTGGCTGACCATACAGCGGTTGGCCCCCTCCGCATAAATGGCCGTGGTATTCTCCCGGAATTCATTCTCCAAAATCTCGCTGTCATTGATCTCCTTGAGCAATAACCCATAGGATGAACCGCCCCAGTTTTTTTCGAACAGGTTCTGCCGCATGGTAATTTTTTCGGAAAACATCACGGCGACACCCGCTCCGTTGTTCCTGAAGGTATTCCCCAGGTAGATATCCTCATCCGAAAACATGAAGTGTAATCCATAACGCAGGTTGTCCTCGCTTATGTTATCAGTAATCCGGCTTGAATTCACAAATTCAAGGTAGATGCCGTCCCGGTGATTACGAACCTCATTTCCCCGTATGAGCACAGAATCGCAGTACCACAGGTGAATGGCATTCCCCGAGGAGACTTCGGTCTGCGCCTGGCCGGTAATGATGTTGTTCTCGATGGTACAGGCCATGGATTTCTCCATCAGAATTCCAAAAAAAGTATTATTCAGGAGGTTGTTCCTGATCAGGCTTCCCCGTGATCCGTGCAGCTTTATGCCTGCCTGGTCTTTCACATAGCTCACCCCCACATTCTGAATGATGAATCCCTGAACTGTCACCGAATCGGCCTGTATGGTAAGGATCTCATTCTTGTGATTGCCGTCAAGGACCGGCCTGTCACGTCCTATCAGCGCAAGTGGCTTATCGATGTTCAGGTTGCCTTCCTGATAGAATCCGCCGTTTACCTCCAGGACATCATGAGGCCGGGCGGCTTCAATCGCCATACGAAGCTGCTGGTAATTCTGCCCGGTGCGGATATTGACTATCTGAGCGCCGAGATGTCCCGACCAGCAAATAAGCAGCACGATGATCAGAGGGGTCTTCATTGTGTGGTTTGATTGTATACACCAGGACGGAAGTCGCCCGAAACGGCCTTTAATTCGGTCCAGGAATAAACCTGGCCGCCCAACTCAGTGCTGTATTCCCTTGCCTTTGTTTCACTGGAGAATGCGCTGAGGTTAAGGCTCATCGGGCTTTGCAGCGCTTCACTTCGCAGGTACCAGGCCTGGTCTGCTTCAGTCAAATCAGTGGGGTTGTCAAGGGCGGTCACCAGCACATCTTTCCAGCGTGTATCGGGATGGTTTGACTGGAATTGCAGCATGCATTCAATGGCATCAAACATGTATATCTTTCCCTTGTCTGTGACCAGTTCACTGCCAAACTTACGGTCCACAATGGTCATCTGGCAGTGGTCACAATTGGCTTCTCCGTAAGGAATGGGCACAGGCTCTGTGGAGCAGGACATCATCATAACAGCGAGGACCGCCACTACGGGTGCCTTTACTGCCATATTTTTTCTCTTCCGGTAAGCCAGCCAAAACGCGGCCAGTGCCAGGATAATGGCCAGGCCCAGGAAAACGCTGCCCCAGTGCGGGTAGGAGAAAGCCTCGAAATTAAGCAGCATTTTGCGGCCAAACAGGGGTGGCTGATAGACCATTCCGGGGATTTTGATCGGTGCATCGGGTGCGAGATTGTGTCCGTAATCGTACTCCCAAAGGTAAAAATCATAGATGCCGAGGGCTCCCAGGACCATCAGCACGAACCCCCAGATCAGGAATCCTCCGGGCCGGTTTACGAAAAACAGGATAAGGCCTGCTGCCACCATTGCGCCCACGATATAGGGAAAGTAGGTCAGTTCCGGGATGGATTCTGGTTCGATCGGGGCCATGCCAATGTAGTGATTCAGGATATTCACATTTTGCAAAATACCGTCCCCGTTGCCCGATATCTTATTGATCCAGATATACATCGTGATCCCATCGGGATACTGCGGGGCAAACAGCGTGATCTGCCAGAGTGGGAAGGCAAATACGAGTAACAGGAGAAGAGCTCCGGTCAGGAATAATATGCGTGGCAGGTTTTTCATTTTGTCGGTAGGAGGGGCCTCCCGCGGGAGGCCCGTTCCAGTTTAGTTATTGAACCTTATTCTCCCGTTCTCCAGGAAAGCTCCGTATTGCTGCCGGCCGGTGACACCCGCAGGTATCCCTGCATTTCCTGGTGCAGGGCCGAACAGAAATCAGTGCAGTAGAACGGATATACTCCCGGCTTTGAAGGTTCCCAGAGCAGCGTTTCAGTTTGTCCCGGCATGACCAGGATCTCCGCATTGTTTGCGCCCATAACACTTAGGCCGTGAGGGACATCCCAGTCCTGCTCAAGGTTGGTCAGGTGGAAGTATACCTTATCACCTACGCGAATTCCTTCAATGTTATCCGGACTGAAGTGGCTCCGGATGGAGGTTATGTTTATATGAACCTCGTTACCGTCACGGGTCACTTTGGCATCTGCTTCCTTCAGGGTTGCCCATTCGTGTCCGTTTTCATCCAGCCGGAAAGTCTTCACCGAATTGGGCTTGACCAGATCAGCAGGCAAGGCCTGGGCATAATGGGGTTCCCCGATGGTAGGGAAATCAAGCAACAGTTCCATTTTATCTCCTGAGATATCGTATAACTGGGCCGACTGGGTAAGTTCCGGTCCGGTTGGGAGGTACCTGTCCTTGGTGATCTTATTGAGGGAAACCAGGTATTTGCCCCAGGGCTTCTGTGAATCTCCCCCTGGGATCATCAGGTGGCCGATCGAATAATAGCTGGGTGCACGGTCGACTACTTCCTTGGTGTCGGTTTTCCATTTTACCACCTCGGAAGAAATGAAAAATGAGGTGTAGGCATTTCCCTTGCCATCAAACTCCGTATGGAGAGGTCCGAGTCCGGCTTCCTTCACGATGCCGTCCAGAACCGACTCATAATTGAGCACCGGTATCCCGTCGATGGTGGTTTCGAAATCTTCGTTTTCAATGGCCTGGAGCATTTTGGTAAAGGAGTGTACCGACATATCGGCCGAAAGCTTGCCGTTCCCAACGATGTATTCGCCGGTGGGGTCTACATCGACACCATGCGGTGATTTCGGGGTAGGGAGGAAATATACCAGGCCGGGGCATTCCTCGGGAATAAGCACCTTCACGGTGGATTTTTGAGTGGATGTGGCCGTATGGGTCTCATCGCTGTACTCATTGTTGTAATAGGAGGCAGGCATTTCCCTTGCCTTACCTTGTGCCAGGTATTCCTCTGCCTTTTTCCAGTTTACCGCGGCAATGAAGTCCTTGTCATTCTGCGAGGCATTGATCTCCTTGAGGGTGGCTGCCTTTTCTGTATTGTAGGTGGTGAAGAATACCCATCCGTGGGATTTTCCTTTTCCGGCATGGGCCAGGTCGTAATCATACCCGGGCACCAGCACCTGGAAAGCCATTTCCATATCACCGTCTTCCCCCACACTGATAAAGCTCAGGGAGCCTTTGAATTTTTCCTTGTACTCTTCCAGGGCCACATCTTCATTGGGTATGGGCACACTGAACCGTGTTCCTGCCACCACGTATTCGGAGTTGGCAGTGATAAACGGAGAGGAGTGATTTCCACCTGAGTTGGGGATTTCGATGATCTCTGCGGTCTCGAAGGTCCCCAGGTCAATCCTGGCGATGCGGGGGGTATTGTTCCCGTTAATAAATATCCATCGTCCGTCCGGGACCCCGTCGGTCTGCGAAAGCTCAGGGTGATGGGCATCATCCCAGGGGACGAATCCGTAAGAGGTCTGTAACATCGGTTTGGTCTCCTCATTGTAGCCATAGCCTTTTTCAGCATCCTGGGAGAATACAGGTATCACCCTGAAGAGACGGCCTGAAGGGAGCCCGTACACGCTGATCTGTCCGCTGAACCCGCCGGATAAGAAGGCATAAAATTCATCGTGCTCACCAGGCGGCACGTATACCCTTGAGGCGGCATCAGCCGAACTGAGTGCGCCTCCTTGCTGATTGCTGCTCTGGGGATTGCATCCGACCAAAGCGGCGGCCCCAAGAATTAGCAGCGTGGGAAGTAACATATGTGATTTCATGATAGTAAATTTTAAGTGATAGTTAGTTCGGATTGACTGACCTGAAATACTCCAGGATTTTTCGTGCCTGTTCTTCTGAAATATTCTGATTGGCCATCGGTGAGATGTACTCAGCCAGTAATTTTTTGGCAATGGGGTCTTGCTGCACCATTTCGTTTGGGTTCATGATCATATTCATAATCCATTCCGGCGACCGGCGGCTTGTTACCTCCTGCAGAGGAGGGCCGATATATCGCTGGTCCAGCTTATGACAGGCAGTACAAAGTGATTCATACAGTTCTTTACCTTCCGCCGCCAGGTCCGCGTCCAGTTCGCCGAGACTGACAGAAGTGACCGGACCAATCCCTTTATTTTTCATCGGATCATCGGCCTGTGCGGCGGTCTCAGCAGGCTGAGTGGTCGAGGCAGACGGGGCAGAGCTGCTGTCTGTTTCCTGACTTCCGTTTCCGCATGAGGCGAAAAATAAGCCCGCAGCAAGTGCCGCGATTGCGGCGGTCATTTTCATAAAGTGCTTTCTTCCAGAGGTATGCATAATCGTTTCAGTTTGTA
Source organism: uncultured Roseivirgaceae bacterium (assembly GCA_964563925.1). GTDB lineage: Bacteria > Bacteroidota > Bacteroidia > Cytophagales > Cyclobacteriaceae > JAUILA01. The sequence goes on from CAZLZD010000001.1 coordinate 83,787, forward strand.
TAGTTCAAAGTTACCAGACCTGCTAGCCGTAACTTATGATCCTGATCATATGCAGGCAGAATACTTTGCATTTCCTTATCTTGGTCAGAAATGGTGTAATCATGATTTCGGAGAAACTTCTTTTGGCGTACGGAGCCAGGAAAAAGACCTTGAAAAAAAACGAAATCCTCTTCAACGAAGGAAGCAGGGCCCTTTATTACTGGCAGGTGGAAGAAGGCAGCATACGAATGTTCAATTTCAGTGAGGATGGTCAGGAATTTACCCAGGGGATATTCGGCCCATCTGAAAGCTTCGGTGAGCCCCCGCTTTTTTCAGACTTTGATTATCCCAGCAGCGCCATTGCGGTGGAAGACTCCACGCTGTTCCGCCTTACCAGGGAGGAGCTCTTTACCCTGTTGCGTGAAAATTTTGACGTTCACCTCGAAATCACCACGGCATTGAGCAAACGTCTTCAATATAAGGCCATGATGCTTCGGGAAATGTCTTCTCATCCGCCGGAACACAGGATACTGACGCTTATCGATTACCTCAGGGACGAGAATCCGGAAGACCGGACCGATGGATTCTTCGAAGTGACCCTGACCCGGCAACAAATTGCCGACATGACCGGATTGCGGGTGGAAACGGTGATCCGCAGTATTAAGGCCATGGAGGAGAAAGGCCTTGTACGCATTTTCAACCGGAAAGTATACAGAGGGGATTAATATGAGAGCCGCCTGGTTAGTGCTTGTACTGGCCTGCACCGCAGGCAGCCTGAGGAGTCAGCAAATCCTGCTTAAAAGCCAGACTGATTCAACAGTGATCGCCTATGCACACGTCAGGGGTGCTGAGTACCGGACCATTTCCAATACGACAGGATCATTCAGATGGCCTGCGTCATGGGAATCGTCCGATTCGCTGGTCATAACCTGTATCGGGTATGATCGTCTGGTGGTGAAGGGACCGCCGCGCGAGCTTATCCTGTTCATGAAGGAATCCATAACTACCCTCAAACCGGTGTTGATTTCCGGTTTGCCGGTGGAGGAGCGGCTGTTCAGGATCGTGGAGAATATGCAGCAGGATTCAGACTGGAAGCAATCCCGGCATGCCACGTACTGGCGGGGCGTATTTGAGGAGGAAGAATTGGTGGAGAGGTTTATCGCACGCATATCGGGTCGCGCTGAGGCATGGAAATCTGATTCAGTGCGAATTGCTGAGGGTTGTGCGGATTTTAATTTGTCCAGCCTTTCTGACGAACATTCCTTATTCGGACAGAACCAGGTGTTTCCGGCATCTGGTTGTCTGAACCGGAATAACAAAGACCTTTGGGTGTACTCCCTGGACGAACAACAACTGTCCGGAGGCGAACTGCACAGCCTGGTGAGGGCGGAATTCTATTCTCCCGATAAGAATGTGGAGCACCGTTACCTTATCTGGATTAATGAGGATCGTAAACAAGTATTGAGAATTGAATTCAGTTACCGGTGGAGACTGGATTTTCCGGTTACGCTGACCCGGCGACAGGAGCTTGAAAGCAATCTCCGCGCGTACAGCGGTCATGTCTTGTTCAGCGACGGGCGACCAGTTTACCTGGATGCGCTGTATACCCTGGAAGTTTGCGCCAAATTCAATAAGGCGCCATGCCGCAGCCAGCAGGTATATCATGAGTATTTTCAGCAGGAGGGAGGCAGCCGGGTGTTGCCGGTAAATGTAAAATTCTTTGAATATCTTGAGCGGGAGCTTTCCTGTGAATCCGAGCTTTAGACATGGTACGTGTTAACCCCGTAAAAGACGATATCCCATACCAGCATTTCCTGGAGCTGAATGCGGAAAAACGCGTCCAGGTGGTGCGTATCAGGGAAAGCTACCAGCAGGATCTTGCACTGGCTCACCCTCACCACCTCGCCTATTACAGCCTTCGTTTTGTGCACCGGGGCAGCGGATGTATTTACATTGATCACGTACCCGCAGAAATCACCGATAACTGGGTGATGCTCGCAACCCCCGAACAAGTCAGCCGTGTGGATATTCCGGAAGGGACCGAACTCGACCTGACCGTGATCGGGTTTAATGAATTCTTCATCGATGCCATGGGCTTACCCTCCGATGTGCAATCACTGGTGCTTGGAGAATGGTCACACATTCATAAGTCACTGACGGACCGGGAAACCGAGCACTTATTGAAATACCTGGAGCTTATCCGGGAGGAGTTTCTGGAGAATGGGGAGAATATGGAGATGATCGTAGCCGGACTTACCCGGTCACTGTTGCTCCACCTGGTCAGGGTACAATCCCCCGGATCGGGAAATCGTATGTATATGAACCTGTACAGGCAATTTCTGGACCTGCTGAAAAAGAATTTTGCCAGCCATCATACTGTGGCGGACTACAGTACGATGATGGGAATTACTTCAAAGCGGCTGAACCGGTCGTGCAAATCAATTACGGATCAGACCGCATCTGAAGTTATCCAGCGGCACCTTGGGCACGAGGCCAGGCGGCTTCTCTATTATTCCACCCACACCATCAAGGAAATCAGCTACCACCTTGGATTTCACGATCCCGCCCATTTCAACAAATTCTTCCGGAACCTGTACGGTATGACACCGGGTGCATACCGGAAAGTGGCCTGATCATCGTTGGATCCGGAAGAATATTCTGCAGGACCGGGGGTATGACATTCTCCGGAAAATTTTACTAACTTATTTCCTCAACCATCTCACCATCAACATGAAAGCCATTATTTCACTGACCGCTTTTCTCCTGTTATTTTCCTGCCAGCCTTCTTCCCGGGAAGAAGCCACCACCCTTGAAGCGTCTATGACAAACGCTGAAACCAGTATCAATTGCGATATGATTTCAAATTGGGAACGGGCACGCGAATTCACGAGATCGTACCTGCAGGCTATGCCGGAGGAATATTACGATTTTGCACCGGCTCCGGAAACCCTTCCGTTTGCCCACGAGTTTCTGCACCTTGCCTGTGCCAATTACCGGTATGCAGCCATGATTGCGGGCAGTTACGACTGCACAGATCAGGAGGCAGTATTCAACCGGCCTGATCTGCAGACAAAGGAGGCCGTGATTGATTTTGTGACGGGTAGCTATGACACCATGATAGAACGTCTCTCTGAGGAATCGGACCTGGACGAAACAACCTATCTCTACCAGTGGAGCTGCAGCAAGGGCTGCCTGGCGACCAAGGGATTTGAGCACCAGTCCCACCACCGGGGAAAGGCGGCCGTTTACCTTCGCATGAAGGGAGTGAGCCCCCCGGGCCATTTATTATGGGAAAAGGAACTGATCATGAACTGGGCGACCAGCAAGGACATATCGCAGGAAGAATGGATGGCTTCCGAAGCGTATAAGTCTTATAAGCGAAAGGTGGATCAGAAATGATCCACCATCTATATATTTCCTGAACGCAACTTAACCGGTCAGTCAATGCGGTACGTCAGGTTCAGTCCGCCGGGATAGGGATTGATCGCCAGGTTTCGATCCTTTTTATTGATCTTGTGAAGCTGCGGAACCAGGATACCCACCAGGGTTCCGTAGGTCATACCAACGGCCAGGTCGGTCGGGAAGTGTTTTCCTGCTTTCCACCTGAAATAGGCATTACCCAGTGTGAGTCCGGCGGCGCCGGTGAAAAGGGCAAACCTGAGGCCCTTGCGGTCCGGATAATAATCCGCGAAGATCTTCGCGGTAAAGAAGGCCGTGGTGGCAGTTAATGAGGGGTGTCCTCCCGGAAAGGAATTCCAGGTTCCGTCATCTGTGCGAACATCCATCGGTGCTTCCTCGGAATACCCCAGGGGCCGTATTTTGTCCACACTGGACGCAGTCATGGCGTATATGGTACCTGTTATGGCCAGTGCCTCCCAGTACATGAGCAATATTCTCCCGTAGTCATGATTTATGTTGGGGTCAAAGGCGGGGGCGAGCCCCAGGGCAAAGGATCCGTAGAAAAAGGCATCACTTACCTTGGCGGCCTTTTCGCTGTACTGCGGTTTATCGGTCCAGCGGTTAATTGCCGCCACATCTTCCTCATAATTCAGGGACAGGATTTTTTCTTCCGGAACTTTGGGCTTTTCGACGAGTCTGTAAAAACCATACCTGCTTAATCCGCTTCCGATAATGGCAATAGGCAGATCGATTCCCAGCCGTACATTATAAATGTGCTTTTTTTCCTCCACAGGTTCCTGCAAGGGTAGAGCCAGCAGGCTGTCGACCTGCGCAGGCGACGAAATCCCGGGTTTCTGCGCGAACGAAGCCAGCGAGCTTAGACAAAAAATATATATAAGTAGATTTTTCATTGATTCATTTTTACCCGAACCGGTGCAAATACTTCACCTTTGCCCCATTTACGCCTCCAGTGTCTGTTAACAGCGTGTTTTACCCTGATTGGGAGAACCTTTTTCCTCAAATGGTGGCAGGAGCCCTACATTTCATTAGTTCCCAGGAAGAACAACCGATAAGGCGGGTAGGCAGGTAAGTGGTTGATTAAACGTGATACGGCAGTAGACCTGAGCGATGAAGATTGCCAGGTTATTGGGAGCAGCAAGGAGATTACGAGGTTATGGGGATCAGCAAGGAGATTACCAGGTTATGGGGACCAGCCGTGTTTCCGGATATAGAAGATCGTTTACCCGGGAAAGGGAACTTTCATTGTCTTCCTGATTCCCGGAGAGCCCCATCTTCACGGTGATGATGTCCCGATAGGGAAGGGAGCAGTCTTCGGTGATTGCCTCCAGTCCGAACCCCGCAAATAATTCCCTGATACGGGATTCGAGGGAAGCGCGCTCCTCCATGGGGGTACTGAAAAGAAATCCGGTAATCATCAGGGGATAATATACTCATTCATTCTTCGAATGCCAGAAAGGTGCGGGCGGAATTGGTCAACGGATCAGGTCCGGGCAGCAGCATTCTTCAGGGCAGAGGGGGTGTTGCATCCCACGATAGCCGGACAGGCATGAAGTAACTGGTCATTTTCCAGCGCTTCCACCATGAACAGGGCAAAATCCACTCTTCTGGTCATGTTGCTCTCCAGGATGGGATCTCCGACATGTTCGCTCCAGACGGGAAGTCCCTGGCTTTCTCCTTCTTCGAGGCCGCTGCCCCTGACGACCGTCCACCGTGTATTACTGGCAAAAATCATATCGCAGGCCCGCTGCTGATCATCAATTTCCACCGCTCTGAAAAACTTGCCCAGCCAGGTGATGATCCTCATTAAACGTCTGAAAGAGGTGGAATAATAATCCTTTCCATCCATGGTAATATGCCATCCGCAGGAGAAAATCAGCCGGGCCCCCTGCGGGGCGTGGTTGAGGACGGCTTTTGCGGTGCCGGACGAATATTGCTTCACACCCCACGGTACCAGTACGGTCAGTACACCGTCACAATCCTGTACCGCTTTTCTGATGACCTCCGGATCATTGGTTGCCCCGGGAAACAGCTTTATCCTTCCGGCAAATTCCTGAAGCTTGCCGACACTTTTTTCGCGGCACACGCCGGTCACTTCATACCCTTTGTCCAGCGCGTGCCTGACCATGTATTTTCCCAGCTTGCCGGAAGCCCCGATGATGCAGACTTTTTTCACGGTTTTGATTGCGTAACTACCATTCACCCTAAGATACGGCATTCGTTAGTTGCCGGGATATAATCAGGGGCCTGAATTACGTCAGGGTCATCACCTTCGGATTAATCTTCGCCAGCCACCATTGATTTTAATTGTTCAAACAGCATAAAAAAACCCCCTCAGAATTAACTGAGAGGGTTTAAGCGGTCCGGACGGGACTCGAACCCGCGACCTCCTGCGTGACAGGCAGGCATTCTAACCAACTGAACTACCGGACCAAAATTTTATTTTCCATTCGGTGCAGCCGCGTCCCGGCCATACCTTTGTTGAATGTGGTGCAAATGTATAGGGCTCCCTGTTTATTTCCAACAGTTACCCTGAAAAAATATATGCCGGCGCATAAACGGTAACAAAAGGCCTGTGTACGTACTTCCCCGTCTGTGGCGTGACATACTACGTTCAGTCCGGATAAATAGCTTCCTGTGTCTCTGCGGGTGGTTGGTGCCGGTTTTGCACCATATATTCCATGAAATCAATGAAAATCAACCTTGGAGAGAGCCCGCTCATCGTGGCGGCCATCCACAACGGGCATACCATCCGTCCGGAGGTGCTTCCCTACATGAACCTGACGGAGGATCAGCGGCTCAGGGAAGAAGACCCTTATACGACGGAATGGCTGGAAATCTCCGATTCAACCATAAAAATAAATACGTCCCGGTTTGAGGTAGACATTAACCGTCCGCGTGATAAATGCATCTATCTCGATCCGGAGGATGCCTGGGGACTGGATTTATGGAAAAAACCGCTTCCGCAGGAAATTATTGACCGCTCCATGGAAATCTATGACTCCTTCTATAAGCGCCTGGAAGAAGTGATGGATAAATTCCTGAGCCGTAATGACTGGGTAATCATATACGACATGCATTCCTATAATTATCGCCGTGAAGGTCCGGATCAGTTTGACGATCCTGATAAAAACCCGGAGATCAATGTGGGAACCGAAAACTGCGACCGTGACCATTGGAGACCGGTGCTGGACGAGGTGATCCGGCAAATGAAGGAATTCAATTTCGAAGGCCGTCACCTCGATGTCCGGGAGAATGTGAAATTCGGCGGTGGTTACTTCAGCCAATGGCTGTATGAGACCTACGGAAAGCGGGTATGCCCCATTGCGATCGAGGTAAAGAAATTTTTTATGGACGAATGGACCGGTGAAGTGGAAGAATCTAAAGTCAGGCATATCCGCCAGATGCTGATCGATACCATTCACCCGGTACTGGAAAAAGGAAAGGAGATCAACTATGTCAATCAGGATTGAGGAACGCTTGCTTAAACAAGTGGAACGGGCCGTCCTCAACGGAAGCTACCTGAACCGGAATCTGGACCGGGGAGGAAAAATCGTCATCGATAAGATGACACCGGTGCTGACGGTCTACCGCTTTTCGGGTGATAAACCGGATAAGTATTTCGAAAACCTGGTAAAAACACAGACCGCGTTTCTAATTGCCCACGAAGATCAGGACCTGGGACCATTGCTCCACATAATCTGTGAGGCCCAGTCAGAACGGTTTAACTCATTCCTGATCATGGAGCTCTGGGAAGGAAAGTCGGAGGACTTCCATATCTACGGGCCTACCTCCAAGGTGCAGAATACGATCAATACCCTGAAAGAAGGCCTCATGCCTCTCACCGAAGGCAAATACGGTATAACCATCACCGACACCTTTACCCGGAATCCGCCGGCTTACGACCCGTTACTCTCAATCGATGAGACGCATAAGCTCGGGGTGCTGGTAATCGGACTGGAGATTCCCCTGGTTTATGGTGATGCTGAAACCACTGAAGTTTATCATTTGAAATACCGCAGGTTCCAGTCGGCATTCTCCGAGGCACTCAAAAAAACTGCATTTAACTTCAGCCGCCTTCAGACCAATGCCGGATTCGACCATTACTGGCGACTCGGAAAAAGCCAGATCGACAATACCGTACGAAGCGTGGATGCCCAGCTTGCCGACCTGAGTCAGCGCATTGACCTCCTTATGCGGGTCACGCCGGTGAACGAATACGATGAATGGGTGGAATTCCGTGACAATGACTTTGGGGTACGTCCCAATTTCAGTTACCGGCTTATTACCATTGATCCGGAGTACGAGAAGCGACGTTTGTTCAATATTCCTGTGGACGGCATTGACGACCCCACGCTCGCCCACATTTACAGGGAAAAAAGAAATGCCCTGGAAAAGGAACTGATCATGCTGGAGGAAAGGGAGACCGACCGGTTCATGTCGATGAGTGAAAACCTGATCGGACCGATCCGGAAAGAAACTATTGCCCAGGCCACCCACATCCTGGAAGAAACAGCCGATTACCGGCCCGACCCGGATATTCCAACGGTTGGTTGCCGGGACTTTTATCCGCTGGCCAGCAAAGAAATGGCACATTATCGAAAAGCCTTTGACGATGATCAGCTGCAGGTCCAGGTTCGTGATGACATTACAGGGTTGATGGTCTCGCGCGGACGTCTTTTCATCGGAGAAAAAATGGATTTACCGGTTATCCAGCAGGAAGCCATGCTTCAGCACGAGGTAGGCACGCACGTGCTAACCTATTGCAACGGGAAAAGACAGCCCATGAAGCTACTGAGCCGTGGGTTTGCCAATTACGACGAATTGCAGGAGGGACTGGCGGTATTTATGGAATACCTGGCCGGCGGACTTCCCGTCTGGCGCATGCGGCTGCTGGCAGCAAGGGTCATCGGGGTACAGGCCATGCTGGGAGGTGCCGACTTTATCCAGACTTTCCGGTTGCTTCATGATGAGCATCATTTCGAGCCGGGTAACGCTTTCAATATCACCGGGAGAATCTTTCGCGGCGGAGGCTATACCAAAGATGCCGTATACCTGCAGGGTCTGCTCGGACTCATGGATTACCTTGAAAATGAAGGCAACATCCATCTTCTTTTTGCGGGAAAATTCGCGCTGACCCATGTAAAATTTATCAATGAGCTGATTCATCGCGGCATAATTTCCCAGCCGGTCCTTCCGAAACTACTGGAATCCGAAGAAGTAAAGAAAAAAATTGAACACGTGAGAAACGGGGCAGGACCTCTCGACTTAATAGAAAACTACCATGAAGATAGCATTCATAGTTAACCGAATAGAAACCGAACTAACCACCTATACCACGGTGTGGCTGGCTATGACTGCATTGCAGCGGGGACATGAGTTTTTCCTGATCGATGCGGCCAACCTCTACTACGGAGTGGATGGCGGTATTGCCGGCTTCGGTAAGACCGTTCGGAATCATAAATTCAGGAGCATTGACAAGTTCCTGGAAACGGTGCAGGCAGCCGATGACGAACGTGTCGAAATGAAGGATATGGATGTACTCTTCATCCGTACTGATCCCTCTGATGAAAAGCCGGACCGGCTCTGGGCACAGAGTCCGCCGTATATGTTTGCCCAGCACGCACTGAAGCATGATAATGTGATTGTGCTCAATGATCCATACGGACTTTCGAACGCCATCAATAAACTCTACTTCCAGCATTTTCCGGCTGAATTACGACCCAAGGCCATAATCACCCGAAATGAAGAGGAGATCTGGGACTTTTACCGTGAACACAAGCACCGGGTCATTCTCAAGCCTTTACAGGGTTCAGGAGGGGAGAATGTCTTCCTGGTTGAAAAGAAAACCGAAAAGAACATGAACCAGATCATTGAGGCGATCTCACGGGATGGATATATTATCGCCCAGGAATACTTAACGGAAGGCAAAAACGGAGACGTACGGGTGTTGCTCCTTAACGGGGAGATTATGATGTATAAAGACCAGCCGGCCATTATGCGTCGGCAGAACAAAGGGGCTGATATCCGGAGTAACATAAGTGCCGGGGGCAGCTATGTCAAGACAAAATTAACCCCGGAAATCGAACGAATCGCGGAACTTCTCAAGCCCATGCTGATAAAGGACGGAATGTTTTTCATCGGGGTGGATTTGGTCGGTGATAAACTGATTGAGATCAATGTATTCAGCGCCGGCGGAGTACCAATGGTCAACGAGCTGTATGACGTCCGCTTTGACGAAGTGATGATCAGGGCAGTGGAAAAGAAGGTGGCCTGTAAAAAGGATTATGGCCGGGAGGTAGACAACATATTACTGAATACCCTTTAGCCGATAGCGCCGGAAAAAGGAGTCTTCGCCGTGCATAATGGCATGGGGAAATTGTTCCCCGCCCCTGGCCGGACCACTCCGCTGAGCCACCTCACTGCAGATGGAACGGTTTTTTCTGTTCTTAATACGCATTCAACAACCCAAACCCGATGGACAGAGTCGAAGAAAAGAAACGTATTGCTGAAGACCGCGAATGGATAGCCTCCCTGAGCTGGACGATTGAACATGAGCATCCTGATCGCGTGAGGGACCTGCTCAGGTTGCTCCTTAAAGAAGCACGCCTTCACCGGATTGAATTACCGGATACAAAGCTGACCGGAGACTACATAAATTCCATTTTGTCTTCAGAACAGAGAGAGTACCCCGGTAACCTGGAAATCGAACAATCCTTATATGCAGCCGTGCGCTGGAATGCCATGGCCATGGTAGTCAATGCGAACAGGCGGGAATCCGGGATTGGCGGACATATATCCACGTACTCCTCACTGTCCCGATTGCTGGAAGTAGGCTTTAATCACTTTTTTAAAGGCTATGACATGGACCAGCCCGACCTGGTCTACGTGCAGGGCCACGCTTCTCCCGGTTTATATGCCCGGTCATTTGTTGAACACCGGTTGGAGCCAAACCACCTTGACCATTTTCGCCGGGAACTGGCAAAGGACGGACTGACTTCCTACCCGCATCCTCACGCTATGCCTGATTACTGGCGATATCCTACCGTGAGTATGGGACTCTCCATGATCCAGGCGGTTTACAAAGCGCGTTTTATCAAATATCTCGAAAACAGGAACCTGATACCGAAGAAAAATCAAAAGGTCTGGGTATTTGCCGGCGACGGAGAAATGGACGAACCCGAATCACGGGGAGCCCTGTCACTGGCGGTACGGGAAAAGCTGGACAATCTTATTGTGGTGATCAACGGAAACCTTCAGCGGCTTGATGGCCCGGTCCGGGGCAACCGGAATATCCTCGTCGAACTGGAATCGCTTTTTCGCGGCGTGGGATGGAATGTGTTAAAAGTGCTCTGGGGGTCAGGCTGGGATCCGCTCCTGGAGAAGGATGAGGACAGGAAGCTTATTCACAGGCTCAACGAATTGCGGGACGGGGAATTGCAGAAATTTTCATCCGGGCGGTCATGGGATGAGCTCTTCCGGGATGAGTCCGGTGACCGTAAGCCGGGGGATCAGACTGAACTGATCCCGGGCGGACATGACCCGGTTAAGATTTACAATGCCTACTATCGGGCGTTTCATACCACGGGAAAGCCTTCGGTGATCCTTGCCCAAACGGTCAAAGGGTATGAACAGGGTGAAGCCGGGGAAGCCAGTAATGTTACCCATAAACAAAAGGTAATGGATTCCGGTGAGCTTGATGCATTCCGGGAAAGAATCGGCCTGGACCGGGAACTGGACTTATCCGGTGATGACGTGCCCTATTTCCGGTTCGAAAAGGACAGCGCAGAATATAAGTACCTGGTTGAGCAAAGGCAGTCCCTCCAGGGCTGGCTGCCAAACCGGAGAAATCTGGCGAAGCCCCTATCCATGCCCTCGGAATCTGTGTTTCAGCCTTACGAGGAAGGATCCTCCGGAAAAGAGACCACCACCACCTCAGTCATGGTACGCATTCTCCGCGACCTTCTGAAGGATGAAGCAACTGCAGGCAGGGTTATCCCGATCATCCCCGATGAATCAAGGACATTCGGGATGGATGCCCTGTTCCGTGAATTTGGGATATATGCCTCTGAAGGGCAGAAATACGCCCCCGTGGACGAGGATTCACTCCTTTATTATAATGAGTCACGAAAAGGCATTTTGCTTGAGGAAGGGATTACCGAAGCAGGCTCAATGAGTTCGTTCATTGCCGCCGGCACCTCACATATCGATCAGCCTGAATACTGCATCCCTTTTTATTTCTTCTATTCCATGTTTGGATTTCAACGAATTGGGGATCTGATCTGGGCGGCGGGTGATGCCGGTGCCCGCGGGTTTCTGGTCGGGGGAATATCGGGGCGCACTACGTTGTCCGGGGAAGGGTTGCAGCATGCAGACGGGCAGAGCCATCTCTTTGCCCTGGCGTATCCGAATGTCCGTGCCTACGATCCGGCCTTCGCCTATGAGGCCGCCTTGATCGTAAAGGAAGGCATCAGGGAAATGTACGTGGAGGAAAAGGATGTCTGCTATTATCTGACCATGACCAATGCCAAATACATGATGCCTCCCTTACCCGCGGAATACGCCCGAGAAGGGGTGCTGAAGGGACTGTATTCTTTTCATATTTCAAGGAAACGCAAGCACCGTGAACTACTGGTAAACCTCATGGGCAGCGGCGCGCTGATGGAGGAGGTCAGGCTGGCTGCTGATTTCCTGGAGAATGAAATGCAGATACCGGTGAATATCTGGAGTGTAACCAGTTACAAGTCATTGTACGACGATGCTATTGCCAGCCGGCAGGAAGACAGGCCGGCCTACCTTGAAAATACCCTGAAGGATCAGGGTGAGATCTTTGTGGCGGTGAGCGATTACGTCCGGGCCCTTCCTTTGTCGGTGGCGCCCTGGATACCAGGGACCTATCGCGTACTGGGAACCGATGGTTTCGGAATCAGTGATACAATACCGGCCCTTCGCAGGCATTTTCGCGTTGATGCCCTGCATATTGTACAGGAAGCAATTGAGGTGCTGGTGGAAAAAGGCCTGACTGACCGTCCTGAAAACCTGGAAGATAAACTTACTTCGTACCTGTCCGCCCCGGACAATTAATTAAGAATTATGAAAAAGGAAATTACATTACCCAAGATATCGGAAAGCGATGAAAAAGGAATGGTGGCTGAAGTATATGTCAGTGAAGGCGATCAGGTCAGCTCCGAAGATGCCATTCTTGCGGTAGAAAGCGACAAGGCCACGGTGGATATACCTGTGGAAGAAGGAGGGACGATTCTTGAGTTAAAGGTAAAGGAAGGGGATGAAGTGGCATCCGGCGACCTGTTGCTGATCCTGGAGACCGACGCCGGTGAAAAAGATGAACCGGCTGATGATAAAGATGAGGAGGAAAGGCAGGAGGTCAGCCAGGCAGCCAGGAAGGATGAGGATGAAGAACAGGCGGAAAGCAAGCCCGCCAGGGCGGATGAGGATGATGGCGGAAAAGACAAGAAAGAGGAGAAGACCGGGAAAGAAGCAAAAGACAGCACCGGTGATTCAGGTGAGGATGATGAAAAGAAAAAGGAGAAAAAGGAATTAAAGGAGGAAAAGGACCAGCAGTCCGGGAAGCCTGAAAAGTCAGCCACACAGGCAAAACAGGAGAATAAGGAAGATAAAGACGACGATCGGGACGGATCCGGAAGCGGACGCCAGGCAGCGTCAGAAACAACAGATCCGGAGATAAGGGCTACGCCCCTTGTGCGCGAGATGGCAAGGGAGCTCGGGGTTGGTATGAGGGAGATCCTTAAAAACAGGAAGGGGCCTGAGATGCAGATTACCCGGGACGACCTGTTTGATTATGTGAAAGAACGTATGAAGGGCAACAAGGGAATATCAGCCGACCCGTCATTGCCTGACTTTTCACAATGGGGAGATACCAGCCGTGAGACCCTGTCCCCGGTACGGCGCAAGGTGGCTGAAGTTACGCGTCAGGCGTGGACAACCATTCCCCATGTGACGAACCATGAATACGCAGATGTTTCGGACATGAATGGCCATTTGGAAAAACTGGAAGGTGACCCAAAAATAACCCTGACCGCCGTGGTTATAAAGATACTTGCCGAGGCGCTCATTAAGTTCCCCCGGTTTAACAGCAGCCTGGATGCGGCAAAACAGGAACTGGTGTTAAAAGAATACGTGAATATCGCCGTGGCTGTGGACACGGACTCCGGCCTTTTCATGCCGGTGATCAGGAAGGCAGATCAGAAATCACTGACCCGGCTGGCCGAAGACCTCAGGGACCTCGCCGGCAAGGCCAGGGACCAGAAACTGGCCAAGGAAGATATGGAAGGTGGAAATTTCGCCCTCTCCAACCTGGGCGGAATTGGCGGGGCACTCTTTACGCCCGTTATTTTTCCCCCGCATGTCGCCATACTTGGATTATCAAGGATGAAAAAGGAGGCCCGGTGGACCGGAAGCGAGTTTGAACCAAGGGATATTCTCCCGCTGTCATTATCCTATGATCATCGAGTCATTGACGGAGCCGATGCGGCAAGATTCCTTGACTTTGTACGCAAGGCGCTCGAGAATCCATTAAAACTAATCAGCTGAAACTATCCCCTGGGCCCAGGGTCATCCCTTCCCGGGGCGTGTACAATCTGTAACATACAGAAAAGGTATCGGCATCCCAATGGGTCATTCATGAAAACTGATCACTCGGGGGTGATCATAATATGTGCCCTGTACGTGCCGGCATCCATAAGCCAGGGAGCGCCCGGGGCCATAGGCTTTAACGGTAATCCGGTACTTTCCTGGGTGGCAAAAGGAATGTAAACCACATACCGTACCTTACCACCGCTAACCTCACCGGTTTCCCAATCAATGGATCCGTCTTCGCCGTAAAAAATAAACAAGGTTGTCGGATCTTCCGGCATGGTTAATAAGCCATCCTGAACTTCCTGGTCCCGCTTTGTGAAAACGTCCATTCTTCCCATTCCCTTGGCACGAAGTTCTCTTCCGCGTTTCATGAATGGTTCAAGGTCTTTATGGTAACAGGCGATGTTGACTCCTTCGGCGGCCGGGTTATCTGCCAGGCAAATTAACTCATTGGTTCCCTGGTGAATGACCGACAAATTCCCTTCCTGGTCATAACCCATCACGGTGGCATTTTCACGCATTTCTTCAGGGGCTGGTAAAACCGCGGTCAGAAGTTGTATTTCACGGTCAGGTACCTGGGAGAGTGACAATCCCGGGCATAGCAAGAGGGCAAAACAGAGGGTCAGATAGTTCATATAGTCGAGGTTGAGCAAATAAGATCGTTATTTACCCAGAAATAGTCAAATACTGAAGGAAAAGGAATAAAAAAAACGGCCTCCTGTTCACAGAAGACCGTTTTTTTTGGTTCGCCAGGACTTAATCCAGCACCTCTTCAATTCGTTTCAGCTCACTGATGCATTCCTGCACGCGGTTACGCTGTTCACGGATAAGGTCCCTTTCAGGTCCCACAATTTCCTTTTCTTTCAACAGATCGTCGTAATCCTCAAGGGCAGATTTTTCTCCCCTGATACATTCTTCAACAATTTCCTCTTCCTTGTCGGTGGAAAAGGCGGCTTTTACATCCATCCAGGTTCTGTGCAGGTTCCCTTTGAAGGATCCTTCTTCAATCTTCCTGGCTGAATTGTCTTCAAGGACGTGGGTGCTGTTTTGAAGGTTGAGGGCAAACTCCCTGCGCTGGCGGGCTTCCTTCCGGAAGGCATTCTCCAGCTCGGTATTATTGACTTTGTCCGCAGCCTTCTCATAGCCTTTCATGGCGTCCACATTTCGTTTGATCACATCTTTCAGATCGTCGTCATATACTTTATGGCTCCTCATAACTTATTGATTTATTGGTTAAAAAATTCAATAACTATTATTACCAAAATGATGCCATCGGTTTATTGGAGAAATAGCCCGGATTCGGCAGGCAGGGGTGATGGGTGTGATCAACAAATGCTGTAACAAATTCCACAGGATTTTACGGCACCCTTATTTTTAGTATATTATTCCATTCTCAATTCAACCTAAACAATCAGATAATGCGTATTACAACAACTTTAGGATTAATCTTTTCGGTTTTTTGGCTTCTGACGGGATGTGCCTCCGGCACAGCCGACCAGGAGAATGAATCTTCCGACCCGCAGGAGGTGCTGGAAGCTTCCGTTCCTGAGGAGTTCCCGGTTTTTGGCAACCTGGTGACCATCACGAGTAATCAGATGGATTTCCAGGTACCCGGTGAAATCCCTTCCGGACTCACCACGTTTCGTTATGTGAATAATTCATCCATGACCCATCTTATATTATTTGACAAGATGCCCGTGGTGGATGGTGTCCAGTTGACCCACGAAAATTCCGTTAAAGAGGTGGTTCCCCCTTTCCAGGAAGGAATGGACTTACTTAACGAAGGGAAAACGGAGGAAGCCATGGAAGCATTCGGCAAATTACCGGCCTGGTATCCTGAGGTAACATTTCCCGGAGGTGTCGGCCTTACCGGTGCGAATACGACTACCCAGGTCACCATGAACATGGAGCCCGGCACCTATACCTTTGAATGCTATGTAAAAACCAATGGCGTGTTTCATACCTCGGAAGGGATGGCAGTTACGGTTGTGGTTACCGACTCAGGGGATGCGGCAGGAGACCTCCCCGAAGCCGATGTGGTGGTTAATGTAAATGAAGATGGATTTGCGATGGACGGCACGCCCACCGAAGGGATGCAGACGTTCAGGGTGAATTATCATTCCCAAAAAGTTCATGAGCATTTCCTGAAAACGGATGTAAACATCGTAAAACTTGATCCGGAGGTGAACCCCAATGAGGTCCAGGTATGGGTGAACTGGATGGTTCCGACCGGACTTGAAACGCCTGCTCCTGCTCATTTTGCCGGAGGCATTCAGGAAATGCCGGAAGGTGGGTCAGGAGTCTTTACCGTCAGACTTGAAGCAGGCGAATACGCCCTGATCGCGGAAGTGCCTGAGTCCGGAAGCAAGGGGTTATTTAAAACCTTCACCGTTTCTTCTGCCAGTGCGGCCAGTGCAAGTGGTAACTGACACATACAAATTTTGAGGCGCTTGTTCCACATTACCTGGTGGACTAGGGCCTCATTTTTATTCCTTCCTGTTTACCTGCCAGTGCCTGGCCTTATGGCATGATTTTATTGGTTATAAGGATGGTTGCTAAAACCCTTCCGGAAAACCTGAAACCTAAAATATTATGTCTGCCACCGACGATAAACTCAGAGAATACAAAGACAAACGAAAATCCGGTAAATCATCGGAACCAACCGGAAAGGAGGGTAGTAAGGTTCCTGGAAACGCCTTTTCCTTTCAGAAGCATGATGCCAGTACACTTCACTATGATTTTCGGCTGGTTTGCGACGGGGTTTTGAAATCATGGGCAGTACCCAAAGGTCCGTCTACCGACCCTTCCGAGAAACGCCTGGCGGTGCAAACCGAGGATCACCCCCTTGATTACCTGGCGTATGAAGGAGTGATCCCGGAAGGAGAATATGGTGCCGGAACGGTGCTGTTGTGGGATAAAGGCACGTATGATTACCTTGGTAAGGAAGATGATCCGCCACTTTCACGCGCCATTGAAAAGGGTCATTTTAAGATATTCCTTAAAGGGGAGAAAATCCGAGGCGGTTATGCGATGACCCGGATGAATTCGGATAAACAGGAATGGCTCCTTGTCAAGATGGATGATGAGGAAGCCGATGCGCGAAGAAATCCTGTGAGCACCGAGCCCAGGTCGGTAAAGAGCCAAAAGAAGATCGATGAAATCAGGGAATAATATTCCGGACTGGACTGCCCCCATGCTGGCCACCCTCACTGAAGAGTATTTTTCAGATCCCGGATGGATCTATGAACGAAAACTGGATGGGGTGAGGTGCCTTGTATTTAAGGCTGACGGTAAGGTCCGCATACTTTCCCGGAACAGGAATTCACTCAATAAAATGTATCCGGAAATTCATCGGGCTGTCACGAATATGAAGGCTGATAATTTCGTGGCCGATGGTGAGATAGTCACTTTTGAAGGAAATCTGACCAGTTTTTCGCGCCTGCAGAAACGTATTAATGTGTCCTCTCCCGGCGACGAGTTATTGGCGAATGTTCCTGTATTTCTTTACCTCTTTGATCTTCTGTACCATGATGGTGAAAATATCGGGGAAAAGCCACTCAGAGAAAGGAAGTCGCTTCTCCGGACTTCCCTGAAATTTGATGATCCTCTTCGATATTGCATGCATCATAATGAACATGGTGAGCAATTACTGGAAGAAGCCTGTTCCAAAGGCTGGGAGGGCCTCATTGCCAAGCGTGCCGATGCGCCCTATACCCATTCGCGTTCTTCCGACTGGCTCAAATTCAAATGCGTGAACCAGCAGGAACTTGTTATTGCCGGCTACACCGATCCTAAGGGGGAACGGGTTGGTTTCGGAGCCTTACTGGTGGGTTTCTATGAGAATGACTCGTTGAAATATGCAGGTAAAGTAGGGACCGGGTTCAGTGATGAAGAGTTGAAGAGGCTGCATGCCGACATGAAAAAAAGGGAAACCAATGAATCACCTTTTGATGAAGACGTCAGGGAAACCGGGGCACACTGGATTAAACCCGAGCTGGTGGCGGAAATTGGATTTACCGAATGGACCGGAGATCATAAACTCAGGCACCCAAGGTATCTCGGGTTGAGAAAAGATAAGAATGCGTCCGAGGTAGTTAAAGAAGCACCATGAAAACTGAACACGACATATCTTTTTCCCATACCGGAAAGATCATGTTTCCGGATAAAGGTCTTACCAAGGAGGATATCCTGACTTATTATGACCAGGTGGCCGGGTATATACTGCCTCACCTGGAAAGCCGGCCGTTGATGCTTCAGCGGTTTCCCGACGGGATCGAAGAGGAGGGGTTCTACCAGAAGAATGCCTCGGATTATTTCCCGGACTGGATTCAGCGGAAAGAATTGAAGAAGGAGGGAGGAACCGTCACCCATGTAATCTGCAATGACCGCGATACGCTGCTGTATCTTGTCAACCAGGGAACCCTCTCATTTCATACCTGGCTGAGTTGTGCCGATGCCCCCGATTGCCCCGATAAGATGATCATTGACCTGGACCCGGGTGGAGAAGACTTCACCCAGGTGCAGGAGGCGGCGCGTGCCCTTCACGAGGAACTGAAGGAGCTTAAGATTAAGTCATTCGTAATGACGACCGGTTCTCGCGGGCTGCACGTAATCATCCGCCTTGACGGGAAAGAAAATTTTGAGGTAAGCCGTACGGCAGCCCGTGCCCTTGGTGAACGTATGACCCATAAAAACCCAGGTATATTTACGCTCGAGCCTTATAAAAAGGACCGTGAAGGTAAATTATATTTTGACCTGCAGCGTAACGCCTATGCCCAGACCGGCATTACACCCTTCAGCCTGAGGCCAAAAAATGGAGCGCCTGTGGCCACACCGCTGGACTGGGATGAAGCCCTTTCCGCAGGTATGGAAAGTACGAAATATCATTCCGGCAATCTCTTCAGGCGCCTTGGGCAGAAAAGCAATCCATGGGCAGGGTATAACGAGTCGGCCTGCAACGCATCGGAATTGAAGGAATTGCTGGAGAATGGTTAACCGATCAGGGGAATGTACCCTTCAATCAGGACAAACAGTCCGGCCGCAAGCAAACCGCCCAGTACTGGCCCGACTACCGGCACCCAGGCATACGACCAGTTGCTGTCCTCTTTAACCACCAGTGCATGCAGGATGCGCGGGGAGAGGTCACGGGCCGGATTGATTGCATACCCTGTACTTCCGCCCAGCGAAAGACCGATGGCCATCACGACAAGGGCCACAGGAAACGCATTCATGGACCCGAGACCGTCCCCATCCACCAGGTAAAACAGCGGATACACCAGGGCAAATGTGCCAATGGCTTCCGTGATCATATTGTAGCGGTAATTCCGTATTGCAGGTCCGGTCGAGAAAACCCCAAGCTTTTCGCCAGGTTCGGAGGTCGCACGAAAATGATTGATATAGGCGAGGTAGGCAAGCGATGAACCAAGAAAGGCACCGATCATCTGTGCGGTGATGTAGCCCGGTACCTTGGCCCAGGCAAATTTCCCCGCCGCTGCGAGCCCGATCGTTACCGCCGGATTAATGTGCGCGCCGCTGATGGGCCCGGCTACAAATACGCCAATAAATACCGCGAGACCCCAGCCGAAGCCAATGACCATCCAGCCGGCATTGTTTCCAAAAGTCTTTTTAAGGGTTACATTGGCATTGACACCGGTTCCGAATAACATAAGGAGGCCGGTCCCGATCAATTCTCCAAGAATTTCTTTCATACGTCTTCTGAAGGATTTTCCCCGTAAGATAGTATAATAAATCACTTGTTCGTAGTTTTTACCCTTTCAAATACCTGATTCCGGAATGGCAAAGAAATCCACGTACGATGCGATCGTGATAGGGAGTGGTCCGAACGGACTTGCCGCGGCGATCAGGTTGCAGCAGCAGGGAATACAAACCCTGGTTCTCGAACGAAATCATACCGTCGGTGGTGCAACGCGCACCGAGGAGCGTACGTTACCCGGTTTCAGGCATGATACCGGGTCGGCTATTCACCCACTCGCATTTGCTTCTCCATATCTGAAAACACTTCCCCTCGGGGAGCACGGGCTGTCATGGGTATTCCCTGACATTCCTTTTGGTCATGCCCTGGCAGGGGGCGAGGCTGTGGTCTGTCACCGTGAAGTCAGGGATACCGCCGCCGGACTCGGACGCGATGAAAAGACCTATAACCGGATGATGAGAAAGCTGGTTATTCAATGGGAGAAGATTGAGAATGACCTGCTGGGCCCGCTTACCTGGCCTTCCCATCCGCTGACCCTGGCAGACTTTGGCTGGAAAGCCCTTATGCCTGCCGACAGGTTCAGCCGTTGGATGTTTCGCGGTCAGCCGGCCCGTACCTTGTTCATGGGTGCAGCCGCTCATGCCATTATGCCACTGAACTGGCTGGGAACCGCCTCGTTCGGACTCGTGCTGATGGCACTTGCCCACCGCACGGGCTGGCCCTTTCCAAAAGGAGGTGCCGGAGAACTCACCAGGGCGATGGCGGCATATTTTATAGCTGCAGGTGGCGAGGTGGTGTGCAATGAAACGGTTACTGACCTGGAGGCGTTGCCCGATGCCCGAATTATCCTGCTTGACATGACCCCCGACCAGATTCTCCGGTTAAAGCACAATGGCCTGAGCGCCGGATATTCCAGGGCGCTGGATGCTTATTCCTACGGGGCAGGCGTTTGTAAGGTCGACTGGGCACTCAGTGAACCGGTGCCATTCCTGAACCAGGGGTTGAGGAAGGCGGGAACGGTCCATTTCGGGGAAACTCCGGCGGAGATTGCCCGGGCGGAATCTGACGTGTTTTCGGGGAAAATCTCCGAACGTCCTTATGTCCTGTTTGCCCAGCACTCGGTATTTGACCCTTCACGTGCCCCTGAGGGGCGTCATACTGCCTGGGCATATTGTCACGTGCCTCTGGGCAGTGATGCCGACGCCTCGGCCGCAATAGAATCACAGATCGAACGGGCGGCCCCTGGTTTCAGGGAATGTATAATTGGCAGGTCTGTCATGCGGACGACACACCTGGAGCAATGGAACCCCAATCTTGTGCAGGGTGATATCAACGGAGGCCGCCAGGACCTGACGCAACTGTTTACGCGTCCGACAAAAAAATTACGTCCTTACCGGACTTCGCGGGGTAACCTGTACATTTGCTCATCCTCCACACCTCCCGGTGGAGGTGTTCACGGGATGTGCGGATTTCATGCAGCGGAAGTAGCCCTGCGTGACCATTTTTAACAACTAAAACATATACGATGGACTTTAGTAATAAAGTAATTCTTATAACCGGCGGAAGCGCCGGAATTGGTAAATCGCTGTTGAGTGAATTTATCCGACGCGGAGCACGTAACCTGGTCATTGTGGGTCGCGATGCCGGTAAATTGGCGAAAACGGCTGGGCAATTTGAGGAGAACCGGGTCCTGACGGTCCAGGGCGATGTGAGCATTGCTGCAGACCTGGAACGGATCGTCGGAAAGGTCCGGGACCAATGGGGGCGCCTGGATATTCTGGTCAATAATGCAGGCGTGGTCAGCGCCGGATTGCTGGAAGAAATGTCGGATGAGGATGTGATCGACCAGGTACGGATTAACCTGACGGGTGTCCTTCTGCTGACGAAAAAATGCCTTCCGCTCCTGGAGAAAAGTTCGGAAGGGGCAATTATCAATGTCTCATCCGGGCTGGGATATATTGCCAATCCTTTTTACAGTGTCTATGCCGCCACCAAAGCTGGCGTGCGTCAGTTCAGCGATGCCATGCGCAGGGAACTCCATGCCTGGCCTGTTCATGTGATGACGATTTATCCGACAGCTACCGATACACCAATGATGACCAATGCCAAAGTAGGGAACATGGATGACCCGGATGAGGTGGCACGACGTTCGGTCGACGGACTCCTCGCCGGTGAGATCAACGTTATTTTTGGCGGGGAGCAACGCATTGAAGATATCCGGACCAACTTCCTTGATCCGGAGAAAATGGATGAAAAATCAATTTCCAGGTATGAAGAACTTAAAGAGCGGACAAAGAATCACAGGGCCATGTAGGCTTCGGCAAAAGGTAAACTGCCTTGTGTGGCTCATCCTCGTAATGGTGGGGTGCACCACCCGCAGTGCAGAGGTGGGTTATACAGAAGAGGCACGGGCTGTGCTGTATGTAACAGATGATCTGGGCATGCATTATTCTCCCGCAAAAACAACCTTCCGGATGTGGTCGCCCGACGCAGATTCCGTGAGGCTGAACCTGTATGCCTCGGGGCACCTTGACGACCATATCCGCACCTATGTCATGCAGGAAGGGGAAGGGGGTTCATGGTACCTGGGCCTGGATGGAGACCATGAGGGGCGGTACTATACCTATCAGATCTTTTTCAATGGACAGTGGCTGGAGGAAAAGCCAGACCTGTATGCGGTTTCCACCGGTGTGAATGGTGAACGGGCGATGATCCTTGACCTGGATTCAACCGATCCGCCAGGCTGGGAAAACGATGAGCGCCCTCCGCTGGAACATCCCACCGACATGATTATTTATGAAATGCACATCCGTGATTTCAGTATTGATCCGTCGTCAGGGATACACAATAAGGGAAAATATACCGGGGTCGCAGAGACCGGTACGCGGTCACCACAGGGGTTGACAACCGGAATCGACCACCTGCGGGAAATGGGCATAACCCATGTGCACCTGCTGCCTGCATTTGATTACCGCAGTATCGATGAGACCAGGCTCGACTCCCCCCAGTTTAACTGGGGATACGATCCTGTAAATTATAATGTCCCGGAAGGAAGTTATTCGACCGATCCCTACGACGGGAGAGTCAGGGTAAGGGAGTTTAAGCAGATGGTACAGGCACTGCACAAAAGCGGGATCAGGGTTATCATGGATGTGGTGTACAACCATACGGGCCAGACCATGGAATCTGGATTCAGCCAGCTGGTTCCGGATTATTTTTACCGGATGCGGGAGGACGGGACTTTCTCGGATGCTTCGGCGTGTGGAAATGAAACGGCGTCAGAAAAAGCCATGATGCGCAAGTTCATGATAGAATCGGTGAAGTATTGGGTGGATGAATACCATGTGGATGGATTTCGGTTTGACCTGATGGGAATTCATGACATCGAAACGATGAACCTCCTGAGTGAGACCCTGTATGCCATGGATACCACCCTGGTTGTATATGGTGAAGGATGGACTGCCGGCGAAAGCCCGTTGCCGCAGGAAAAACAAGCACTGAAAAAAAATACATGGCAAATGCCCCTTGTGGCTGCCTTTAGTGATGATATCCGGGACGGACTTAAGGGTAGTGTTTTTGACCATGCAGACCGCGGGTTTGCCAGCGGAAAGCCGGGAATGACCGAAAGCGTAAAATTTGGTGTAGTGGCCTCTACCCGGCATCCCCAGGTCAATTGCGAAAAAGTCAATTACAGTACGGAACCCTGGGCAGCAGAACCCCGTCAGACAATCAACTATGTGTCCTGTCATGACAACCATACCCTCTATGATAAACTCCGGATTTCGGTTCCCGAGGCTGCGGATGAGGAGATCAGTGCCATGCACCGGCTGGCAAATACGATTGTGCTTACCTCGCAGGGGATACCCTTCCTGCATGCGGGCGTGGAATTCATGCGTACCAAAAACGGAGTGGAGAATTCCTACAATTCACCCGACAGCATTAACCGGTTAAACTGGAGTCGGAAATCGGAATTAGCCGGCCACGTCAGTTATTATCAGAATTTGATTCGCCTGCGTAGGGAACACCCCGCCTTCCGGATGCATTCGGCCGATATGATCCGGCAAGCAGTAACCTTCAGGGAATCGGAAGACCCTCATCTGCTCAGTTATGTGATTGACGGAACAGTTTCCGGGGATTCATTTGACACTATCCTGGTCGTGGCGAACGGGGAAAACCTGTCAAAGAAAATATCGCTTCCCGAAGGTGACTGGCGGCAAATACTCGACGGAGAACGTATAGTTCATGAAGGGGAAAACCTGACGTCAACAGTTGTTGAAGTGAAGCCTTATTCGGCCCTGATCCTGGCCATCTTGAAGTAGATACTCTGAGAAAAAATGTAATAAATTGATAATCAGTTAGTTATAATTTTATCGACTTTCAAATCTTACATGGGTCCCGATACCTGAAATTTTTATTTATCGGTGTAAATGGCAGTTCGTCGTTTGATTCCGGCCTTAATCGCAGATTTTTTTAGCAATTTTTGGTTACAAATCCTACATGTGGTGTATACACGTCTGAATCAATTAATACACCTGTGATAACACATGAAATTGCTGCGCAAAGATTGACCCCTGAAGGGTTAATTAACCAAACTCGCAGAATCTTTTTTTGGGCGGGCGTGGCCCTGATGGCTGTGCTTCTTGCTTCTGTTTCAGGGCAGGCTGAGCCAATCCACGGGGCGGGGAAGGTGGCTTCGCCGGTGGCTGTGGATGATAATGTAACACTGGACGAGGATACGCCAATTGAAATTGACGTGCTTGCCAATGATTCTGATACCGACGGAAATCTTGATCCACTCTCCGTAACGATTATTCAGGCCCCTGCTTATGGGGATGTTACCGTTAATTCAGTAACCGGAGCAGTGACTTATACACCTGATCCGGATTTTTTCGGTAATGATCAGTTTGTGTACCGGGTTTCTGACCTTAGCCTCAATACTGATGAGGCCGTGGTAAGCCTGTTAATTCGCGGAATTAACGATGCACCGACCAGCGCAGACCGCACGATTACAATCAATGAAGACCAAACCTACCGGTTTTCAGGAGCGGATTTTATCTACAATGATGTGGACGGGGATTGCTTTAACGGGTTCAAAATCGTAACGGAACTGACCCCGGACCTGGGCGAGCTGTATTACAACGAGGAGCCCGTAGTCCTGGATTTTATTTATGCCGATCCGCAGCTGCTCACGTTTGTTCCCACGCCAAATACCAGCGGAACCACCGAATTTGATTTTCGTGTGGTGGATGACCAGGGAGCTGAAAGCGAAAATTATACGATGACCATTCATATCCTTGGGGTAAACGATGCACCCTCCACCGAAGATATTGTGGTGGAAATGCCCTGGAACAGTGTGCATGAATTTTCGAATGAACTTGTATATACCGATCTGGATGGTGATCCGATGGCAGGTTTTATCCTTACCTCTTTGCCGGCAAATGGCGAAGTCAGGTATAACAACATAGCCATCCAGGCAAATACCCTTTACCAGGATTTTACATTGCTTTCTTTTGAACCGGAGGTAAATGAATTCGGCAGTCCGTATACCACCTTCACCCTGACCGTGGAAGACAGCCAGGGGGCGGGGAGTGAAAATGTACTTGTTACGGTAAATGTGCTCTACGAGGAATATCCGTTGCAAATTTCGGAGGGATTTTCACCGAATGGAGATGATATCAACGACATGTGGTACATCCGGAATATTGACAGGTACCCGCTTAACCGGATTCAGATCTACAACCGGTGGGGCAACCTGATCCGCAGTATTGAGGGGTATGACAATGAAACCCGTGTCTGGCGTGGGGAGAGCGATCATGCCAGTTTTGGTCGGGAAGTGGCTGACGGCTCCTATTTCTTTGTAATCTCCCTCGGAGATGGTTCTGAACCCATCCAGGGCTATGTAGTTCTGCACCGCTAATCCTTTTATTATGAAAAGAATTTTACTGATACTATTACTTACGGGAGGATTCGGGGCCAGCGCACAGCAGCAGGCGATGTTTTCTCAGTACATGTTTAATCCGCTTGCCATTAACCCTGCCTATGCCGGATCCCTGGAGGCGCTGACGGCCACCGTCCTGCACAGGTCACAGTGGTCATCCCTGGAGGGTGCCCCGGAGACACAAACAGTTACATTGCACGGGCCGGTCAAATATTCTAGGGCTTCCTTTGGAGCCCAGCTGTACCATGACCAGATCACCGTGAGCAATTTCTATGGCATGTATGGATTCTACAGCTATTATATTCCATTAAATGATAACGTACGCCTTTCTTTCGGGATACGGGCCGGGGCTTCCTATTATCAGGCCGACCTGACAGATCTGAGCCTCTATTATCCGGAGATGGATATGACAGGGGATCCGGTTTTTATGAACAATAATTATGGCGGATGGCTGCCCAATATCGGTGCCGGATTGTACCTGTACAGTAAACGATCCTACCTGGGCATATCGATGCCGGAAATGATAAATAACGAAATTGAAACCTCTGTGGAGGCCATGAACGGACGGCAGCGGGCTCATTATTTCATGCATGGCGGACATGTATTTGATTTAAGCCCTACACTGAAGCTTAAGCCTAATTTTCTGGTGAAGGCAGTCACAGGTGCACCCGTCCAGGTAGACCTGAACGCCAACCTCCTGATAAGGGATGTGGTCTGGGTAGGTGCCTCTTACCGGTGGGATGAATCCTTTGCCGCCTTGCTGGAAATTGATTTCAGTCGTCAGTGGCGGATAGGGTATTCCTATGATATTCCAAACCGGGATAACCTGGGTCCTTTCCATAACGGATCCCATGAATTCCTGCTGAGCTACCGCTTTGTAAGAAACAAGAATATGGCCATTACACCTAGATATTTCTAATGATGAAACGAGGAATTTTATTACTGACAGGAAGCATGCTCATCGCATTGGTGTTGCAGGGCCAGCACCGGCAGGTATTGCTTGGAGATTCATTATATGATCATTACAGCTATGCAAAGGCGGTCAGGCATTATGAGAAAGCACTGAAGAAAGAAGACCGGAAGTGGATGGTGCATGAGCGGCTCGGAAACAGCTTTTACCAGCTCCGTGATTATCAAACCGCGCTCTCTCATTATAATCAGGCGCTTTCCATGAGTGATTCATGGAATGAGGAATCCAGGTGGCATTACCTGCAGGTTCAACGTACTTTTGGGAACGATGAGGAAGTGAGAAAGTACCTGGCACTTTGGGGACAGGGGGAATCCACCCGGGCTGCGGCACTGGAGAAAGGAATTCAGGGCGAAATCCTGTTCTTTATGGATTCAGCAGTCTGGGATATTTCACTCAGTGGCGTGAACTCTGACCGGGCCGACTTTGCCCCGGCCTATTACAAGGACGGTCTTGTGTTTGCCTCTTCCCGTAAAGAAGACAATTCTTCCTCCCGGAAATACCACTGGGACGGAAGCTACTACCTTGATCTGTACTATTCTTCACTGAAACCGGGGCCTTCCGGTGAGATCGCGATCGAACCAGCCGGGGAGAATACGGTATATCACGACGGTCCTGTGGTCTTTTACGATAATTATTCACGCGTGATATTTACCCGAAATGAATTGGGTAAATCAAAAGATGACATTCGTACACTGGTGCTGATGGAGGCCAGGGTAGGAGTCAACGGAAACTGGTCGGAAGTGACGCCGTTATCTGTCAATGAGCCCGGCTTCTCCTTTTCTCATCCGGCACTGTCGACCGACGGTCAGTACCTGTATTTTGTGTCAGACAAGTCAGGTGGATATGGCGGTACAGATATTTGGCGCTCCCGCAGGACAGGCGACAGCTGGGACACACCTGAAAACCTCGGGCCCTCGATCAATACCCCTGGAAATGAAATGTTTCCCTATTTGTATGGGGAGGAGCTTTTCTTTGCTTCTGACGGGCATCCGGGGTTGGGCGGACTTGACGTTTTTATCGCTGGAGAATTTGCCGAAGGCAGCTATATGATCCGCAATGCAGGTTATCCGATCAATACACGAAAGGATGACTTCGGGCTTATTACCCGAAACGGGCGACAGGGCTACTTTTCGTCGAACCGGGCCGGCCAGGACGATATTTATGCGTTCTCACGGGATAGGATGGTTGTGGATATTTTCTATGAAGACCGTCAGGGGGTTTCACTGGATAGTGTGCTGACGGTT
The DNA here is from genome assembly GCA_964563925.1 of uncultured Roseivirgaceae bacterium. Lineage (GTDB taxonomy): Bacteria > Bacteroidota > Bacteroidia > Cytophagales > Cyclobacteriaceae > JAUILA01. Next base: position 111,665 of record CAZLZD010000001.1, read on the forward strand.
ATGGATGGCCGTGAAATTCAGATGATAGGCGAGCGTACGCATCTTTACCTGCCGCTGAATTCGGTCACCGGAATGCACGCCAGCCGGGAAGGATATTCGGATACCACGTTTTCTGTGGCCACCGATGACTCGTTTTATAAAGCCCTGACTGTTCCCCTTACAGACGTGCATTTAACGGACCGGGGCCTTATGGAGATTTATCCGATTGCCTCCGAATTCAAGGTGGATTTCTACCTGGCCACACCTGAGGCACTTGTCCACAGTGATCATGAGGGCCGATGGTTACAGCGACTGGATGTCAGGGAAATTGAAAGAGATGAACAGATGAATGAGCTGGACCGGATACACAGGATACTTGATCAGAATGGTTTTGACGTGCACGTGAAGGATACAATTACATCGATATTCTTTGACTTTGATAAATATGCTGTGCGTGAGACAGAAAAATCCAACCTGTCCAGACTAATTGACCTGCTGGATCGTTATCCGGAAGCGAAGATTATTATTTCCGCCCATACCGATGCGCGCGGATCCAATGCCTACAACGACAAGCTGGCGACAAGACGGGCCAATGCAACAAGGGATTACCTTATTGCCAATGGAATCTCGTCAACCAGAATTGAAGCCAGGTCCTTTGGAGAACGGCAATTGTGGATTGAATGTGAGCAATGTACCGAGGAACAACATCAGTTGAACCGCCGGGCAACATTCGGAGTGAACAAGGAAGAATAATACGCATTACTTGGTTGTAGAAGAAAGGACTGGTTGAATTGGCCGGTCCTTTTTTTATGTGGATTACCCGCAAATCTAATGAGGGGAGGGAATTGGCCGTTCCTTATAATTATTCTATTTTTGTCCTTCGACTTATTAATCAAACTGAATGCAACTGGACTTTGAGAAACCCATTGTAGAGCTGGAGGCAAAACTGGCAGGAATGAAAGAGATAGCCAGGGAGAGTGATGTAGATGTCACTGATGCCATTAAAACGCTCGAATCAAAAATTAAAGGCCTCAAAAAGGAAATTTTTGAGAACCTCACCCGCTGGCAGCGGGTACAGCTTTCCAGGCACCCCGACCGCCCGTACGCGCTCGATTATATCTACGAGATTGCAGATGATTTTGTGGAATTGCATGGTGACCGCAACGTGAAGGATGATAAAGCGATGGTTGGCGGTTTCGGATCTGTGGACGGAAAGACCTTCATGCTGATCGGCCAGCAGAAAGGACGAAATACCAAGGAGCGCCAGTACCGTAATTTTGGAATGGCCAATCCGGAAGGCTATCGTAAAGCCCTTCGCTTGATGAAACTGGCCGAAAAATTTAATAAACCAATTGTTACCCTCATAGATACCCCGGGCGCCTATCCCGGTCTTGAGGCTGAGGAAAGAGGTCAGGGTGAAGCTATTGCCAGAAACCTGAAGGAGATGTTCATGCTGAAGGTTCCTGTGATCTGTATTATCATCGGGGAGGGTGCATCAGGCGGAGCCCTGGGTATCGCCATTGGAGATAAAGTACTGATGATGGAGAATACCTGGTATTCGGTTATTTCCCCCGAATCCTGCTCATCGATCCTCTGGCGATCATGGGATTTCAAGGAGCAGGCTGCGGAAGCACTCCGGCTTACGGCGGAAGACATGACCGGGCTGGGTCTTGTGGACGGGATCATTAAAGAGCCGCTTGGCGGTGCCCATACCGACCTCAAATGGATGGCTAAAAAATTGAAATCCACCATTCTTAAAGAAACGGAAGAACTTGAGAAACTCACTGCCGCCGACCGAACCGCAAGTCGTATAGATAAATTCTGTTCGATGGGAGTGGTAGAAGAATAGGATGGAGCTGCACGTTATCCATACCGGCAGGTTTAAACTTGATGGGGGAGCCATGTTTGGCGTAGTACCCAAAACGCTGTGGGAGCGTACCAATCCTGCCGACGAGAACAACCTGTGTACCTGGGCGATGCGCTGCCTCCTGGTTACCGTCGGCAACCGCACAATTCTCATTGATAATGGCATTGGCAATAAGCAAAGCGAGAAATTTTTCAGTCATTACTATCTGCATGGTCAGGAAAGCCTGGATGGTTCTCTGAAAGCAGCCGGGTTCTCGCCAGAAGAGATCACCGACATGTTCCACACGCACCTTCATTTTGATCATTGCGGGGGAGGGGTGATCCGGACCGGAGAAGAATCGTATGCATTGAAATTCCCAAATGCCACCTATTGGTCCCATGAGGAACACTGGCAGTGGGCTACCAGGCCCAATGCCCGTGAGAAAGCCAGCTTTTTGACAGAAAATATACTTCCCATCCAGGAAAGCGGTCAGCTGAAATTTTTGAATGGTGCGGACGGAAATCTGGCGGAGGGAATCCGGTACAGGACCGTGGATGGTCATACCGATAAACAAATGCTTCCCATGTTGGAGTATAAAGGACGGACCATCGTTTTTGTGGCTGATCTGCTCCCCTCTGTTGGCCATATTCCGCTGCCTTATGTGATGGGCTATGATACCCGGCCGCTTTTAACCCTTCAGGAGAAAAAGGCATTTCTGGATGAAGCGGCAGATAAGGAGTACGTGTTGTTTCTGGAACATGATCCCCTGCATGAATGCTGTACAGTGAAGCATACCGAAAAGGGGGTACGACTCAATGAGACTTTTCGTCTTTCAGATTTAGGCTGAACCATGCACCTGTCAGACCCGGTCATAGGATTAGCGCTTTCCGGAGGAGGTATACGGGGGGTTGCACACCTGGGGGTTCTTAAAGCCCTGGAAGAAAGAAAGGTGCCGGTCCATCGGTTGGCAGGAGCCAGTGCAGGAGCTATTGCAGCTGCCCTGTATGGAAGCGGGTATACGCCGGATGAAATCCTGGGGTTTATCAAGAAACTCAGTGCCCTTCGTTTCTTTCAGCCTGCCCTGAATTTCAGGGGACTGCTGAAAATTGATGTCATCCGCAAATTTCTCAGGAGTTATATCAAACATGACGATTTTAATTCCCTGTCGATACCTCTTACTGTAGGCGCCACCAATCTGACGTCCGGCCGTACCGAATACTTTAATGAAGGTCCCCTTATCGAGGTCCTCTGTGCATCCTCGTGTGTGCCCGTCCTTTTTGATCCGATGCAGATCGGGGACCAGTGGTATATTGACGGCGGTATCCTTAATAACCTCCCGGCTGAACCCTTGAGAGAAGCCTGTGACATCCTTATTGGGGTGCATACCAACCCGGTGGAAGAGGCATTCAGTGCATCCAATGCCAGGCAGGTCATGGAGCGTGCCCTGATGATGGCAATTGGCAGAAACGTCGAATTAAGCCGAAACCTGTGCGATCATTACCTCGAACCGCCCGGATTGGGAGGTTTTCGCGTCGGTGCACTGGCTTCTGCAGATGTAATATTTGACACAGGATATCATGCAATGCTCGAATATCTTGACACTCATACGATTACAAACGTTTGAAATACCTTCATTTGCGGTTTTTCCCTGATTAGTCTCACTTTAAGTGTTACTTGAACTTGTGTATGTTTGCGATGAAAATTGATATAATTTGCTTCATCTTAATTTCTATTTTTACGCCACGATTTAATGTATTTTTTATTAAACAAACTCATTCAAATGAAGAAGATTTTTTTACTCGCGACTGCTGTTGTTATGTTCGCCACAGTGAGCCAGGCTCAGGTTAGGTTTGGCGCTAAAGCAGGATTGAACATTGCCAACCTTGACTTTGAATACGAGGGATTTTCATTTTCCCCGGATTCAAAAACCAGCTTCCACATTGGTGTAATGGCCAAATACCAGTTCAATGAACAATTTGGTATCCAGCCTGAAATTGTTTACTCCATGGAAGGTGCAGAGATTGAAGACTCTGAGATCGATTTTAATTTCATCAACATTCCGATTTTATTCACTTACAATCCTGCAGAGATTTTCAGCATCCACGCTGGTCCTCAGTTTGGTATCCTGACAACCGCAGAAATTGATGGTGAGGATTTTAAAGATGAAATAAAGTCATTGAACCTGTCACTTGGAATTGGAGCTGCAGTAGAACTTACCAATGGATTCACCGGCGGTGTTCGTTACAACCTTGGATTGTCAAACCTCAATGATTCAGAGGATGACGGGGAAATCAAGGCCAACGCTTTCCAGCTTTACGTAGGCTATTTTTTCAGCCGATAGGAAAAGGTTATCTTTAGAAAAAGTCGGGTTAATCCCGACTTTTTTTTAACTGACTTTTTAATGCCATTTTTAAATTAAAATTAAGTGCAATGAGAAAATTACTTTTAACACTTAGCTTCGTCACAATGATTGCCATGGCCTCACAGGCTCAAACCCGCTTAGGCGCTGGTTTTGGGTGGGGCAGTGAGATTGAAGAACTGGGACTGGGTATTAACGGAGAATTTTTCGTAAACGAAAAAATCTCCCTGAATCCGGGCTTTATATTCTTCTTTGTCGATGACGGTCCCTTTGACAAGCAGGACTTCTGGACATTCAATGCCAACATGAATTACTATTTTGCCCAGGAGGGTTCAGTGGAATTCTATGGTATTGGCGGATTGAATCTGTCAACCTATTCCGTTGAATGGAATGATGATGATGATTCAAACACGGAATTAGGTATTAACCTTGGTATAGGTACTAATTTCGTAGTAGGGGGTTCGGTATTGCCGTACGCCGAATTGAAGTATGTGATTGGGGATTATGACCAACTCGTACTTTTCTTTGGGGTTAAATTCAATCTGAATTAAATAATAAATAGCCTTATAGAGGAACAGGAGTCCGCTTTCGAGCGGACTTTTTTTGTTTTAACAAATCAAATGACCCGCCCCTGGAAGCGGGTCTTCCTAATTCTGGTCTGATATTTGGTTTACCGAAGACCTAACCAAATTCAACAGGGTATGAAAAGATATGCTTTAGTTTTTACGATTTTGCTGGCAGGGATAAGCACGGCCGGGTATTCCCAGTTTCAGCTTGGGGTTAAAGGCGGACTGAATTTGTCTGACTTTTCAGTGAAGAATATGGAGACAAATCAGAAAACCGGATATCATTTTGGTGCGTTTACAGGATTTAAGTTTGGAAAAATCGGTATCCAGCCTGAGGTGATCTTTTCCCAGCAGGGCACCACCTTCCAGTTTGACGGAAAGGACCTGGAGTCTAATTTCACGTATATTAATGTGCCGGTGATTATGAAGCTTTATCTGGTGGGCGGACTCAACCTGCAGATAGGTCCGCAATTTGGCTACCTGACCACCGCAGAATCAGAGTTTAATCCCATTGAGGAGATGGGCGACCGTAATGTCAGGGACTATTATGACCACGCAGATGTATCTCTGGCCATGGGATTCGGAATAGACCTGCCATTTAACGTAAACCTGGATTTTCGCTATAATAAGGGGCTCAGGGATATATCCGAAGCCAACCTGAACAGTACGCAGAATCAGGTATTCCAGGTTTCTGCCGGAATCAGGATTATTGACTGAGGTATCTTCATTCCACCTGGCATCTGGAGTACGCCGTTAGCTGGCATCTGGAGTACGCCGCTACCTGTGATCTGGAGTACGCCGCTACCTGTGACCTGGAGTACGTCGTAAACTTTCATCCCGGACTTCCGCCTGCGGCGGATGATCCGGGATCTCCTTACAAGGGAAATACGCCACACCCGGCAGGGCAGCCACGATCTGCAATCTATTTCACAATAAACAGGTAAAAATTTTTCTTTCCTTTTTGGGCGAGAATGTACTTTCCCTGCAGCAAGGATACTTCGGGCACAGCATCCGGATCGGTAACCTTTTCCTTGTTCAGGCTCACACCACCCCCTTTGATCATACGTTTAGCTTCACCGCGGGAAGCGAAAACGCTGTTCTCCGACAAGTCTGACAGTAAAATGCTTACATTTTCACATGCATCCAGGGTCTCCCGGTTCAGGTGAATCTGGGGGATGCCTTCCAGTACGGAAAGAAGGGTCTTTTCATCCAGGGAAGCCAGGTCTTCGGTGGTGCTTTTCCCAAATAAAATCCCGCTTGCCTTTACGGCTGTTTCATAATCTTCCCGGGAATGCGCCCTTACCGTAATATCTTCAGCCAGCGTCTTCTGAAGCAGGCGCAAATGAGGAGATTTACGGTGTTCCTCCACAAGGGCGGAAATTTCCTCCTTCGACATGAGCGTAAAAATCCGGATGTAATTCTCGGCATCCTCATCGCTTGCATTCAGCCAGTATTGATAAAACTTGTAAGGTGATGTCTTTTCAGGATCCAGCCAGACATTCCCGCCTTCTGTTTTGCCAAACTTCGTCCCGTCGGCCTTTTTGAGAAGGGGCGTGGTAATGGCGTACGCTTCGCCTTGTACTTTACGCCGGATGAGCTCGGTCCCTGTCACGATGTTTCCCCATTGGTCACTGCCGCCCAACTGGACTTTACAGCCCTTGTGCTCGTAAAGCCAGAGAAAGTCATAGCCCTGTATCAGCTGATAGGAGAATTCTGTAAAGGAGAGGCCGGTTTCAAGCCGTTTCTGTACAGATTCCTTGGCCATCATATAATTTACTGTGATGTGCTTACCTACGTCACGGATAAAATCAAGGAAGCTGAACTCCCTGAACCAGTCGTAGTTATTGACAATTTCCGCGGCATTCTCCCCGGAATCGAAATCCAGAAATTTCTCAAGTTGCGACTGAATTCCCTTCAGGTTGGTCTGAAGTACCTCCGGTGAAAGCAGGTTCCTTTCGGCCGATTTTCCGGAAGGATCACCCACCATTCCGGTGGCTCCGCCTACCAGTGCAACAGGTTTGTGACCGGCGCGCTGGAGATGGACCAGCGTCATGATCTGAACCAGGCTGCCGATATGGAGCGAATCAGAAGTAGGATCAAACCCGATATAGGCGGGTGTCATGTGTGAATTCATGTATTCCTGCACACCAGGTGTCATATCATGGATCATGCCCCGCCAGGTGAGCTCTTCAACGAAATCATTCTTCATGTCAGGCTGGATTTAATAAGTGGCAAATATAAAAATTAAGATAGGGAAAACGAACGAAGCCGGACATTCCGTGATATTTCGCCCGTCCCATTTTCCGCTGATGTAAAAGAGTTGTCCGTTTGCCATTAATCCACGGAAGTTTGTAACCTGATCACGAAAAGATCAGTCTTAGTAGTAAGGTCAAAAACTCAAAATAACAACATGCAGATAAGGCAAATAATTATTGTTGCCACAGGGGTTGGCATTGTAGGAGGCTCAGTATTTTTAAGTAGCTGGCTGGGCGGGATGAAAGAAGCACCGGAAGTCAGGCCGGCCGCGGAAGTAAAAAAATACGTAACTACCGACCGGGTTGTCTACCGGGAAATCCCCACCGAGATCATGGCACACGGACGCGTCCGGGCGGCGCATACGCTGGATGCCATCGCTGAGGTCACGGGCAAAATGACCGAAGGGTCGGTTCCTTTGAAGGAAGGCCAGAAATTCAGCAAGGGGTCTCTGTTATACCGGATCGATGACACGGAGGCGAGGCTGGATCTCCAGTCTTTGAAAAGCAATTTCCTTCGTGACCTTGCGGCTATTCTCCCCGACCTTAAAATAGATTTCAGTGAAAACTATGAAGCCTGGGATACGTATTTTCAGCAAATTTCGCTGGAGGCACCGATTCCCGACCTCCCCGAACACCGGTCTGTAAAGGAAAAAACGTTTCTTGCCACCCGTAATATATTCAGCAGTTACTATGCGATCAAAAGCGCCGAAACCAATTTACGGAAATACAGGATATACGCTCCCTTCGACGGAACGATCGCCGAGGTGCAACTGCAATCGGGATCCTTTGTCAATCCGGGCAGCCGGATCGCACGTCTCATGCGGTCGGACAAGCTGGAAATTAAGGTTGACGTAGATACGGATGATATCCGCTGGATCAGCATGGGAGCCCCGGCCAGCATTCTTACCGAAGACAATAAAAAGGAATGGAAAGGCAGAGTGGTGCGTATTGGTGATTTTGTGAATGAAAGCACCCAGTCAATCGATGTGTTCCTGTCGGTGGATAACGCTCCCTCGGATATGTATGATGGTGAATATCTCAAGGTGAAAATACCCGGACAAACCGTATCTCGGGGAATGATCATCCCGCGTAATGCGCTGATGAACCATGACCAGGTGTATATCCTGGAAGACAGCACGATCCGTGTGCAGTCGGTTAACCTGGTCAGGCTTAATGGTGAATCTGCCATTTTCAACGGACTTCCGGAAGGAAGCGAGGTGGTGGTGGAACCGCTGATCAATGCCCACAACAACATGAAGGCTTATCGAAGGTCTTCTCCCGGGAATGACATTGACCTTGAACTGTCCGGATTAAAATCATCCTCAGAAACAAAGTCCACTCCATGAACGGATCAATGAAAAGCCTGGTCGCGTATTTTGTAAAATTTCCGATCCTGGCCAACATAGCGATCGCACTGACGCTGATCACGGGTGTATTTTGCCTGGTCAATACCACCAAGTCATTTTTTCCCTCACGCCCTGACAAGAATATTGTAATACAGGTTTCTTATCCCGGTGCGTCCCCGGAAGAAATGGAAGAAGGTGTGACCCTTAAAGTGGAGGAAGCACTGACCAGCATATCGGGAATTGATGAAATCCTTTCCACAAGTTCCGAAAACGTGGCCTCCATTACGGTGGTTACACTGGAGAATTATGACATCGATGAAGTCTATACTGAAATAAAAAATTCAGTAGACGGGATTGGGTCATTCCCGGTAAGTGCTGAAAAGCCCTTAATTTATAAGCAGCGTCAGAATTCCACCGCCCAGTGGCTTGCCCTGACCGGGGATGTGGATCTCAGCGTGCTGGAGCAGTACGCCAGGGATATCAAGGACGACCTGCTGGCTTCAGGACATATATCCCAGGTAAATATCATGGGGCTCAGCGCACGGGAAATCTCCATTGAAGTTTCGGAAGAAAATCTCTCCCGGTTCGGAATCACCTTCGACCAGGTGGCCAGCGCGGTGCGGCAAAACAACCGGGACATATCCGCCGGATCCATCAAATCGGCCCGCGAAGAAATCCTGATCAGGTCAAAGGCAAAGGAGACCGATGCCGGTCGAATTGGTGAAATCATTGTCCGCTCAGAAACCGATGGCAGTAATCTGCTGCTGAAAGATATTGCGACAATCCGTGAACAGTATGCCGAGGATCCCACCAGCACCTACCTTAACGGGGAGCGTGCGGTATATATTCAGGTAAATAAACTGGAAACGGAAGACCTGGAGCAGATATCGGGTATTGTACAACCCTACGTGGACTCGTTTAATACCACGCATTCCGGAGTGGAGCTTCACCTTACCTGGGATTTCATGAACATGCTCAACGAACGGCTCAACCTGCTTACAAGCAACGGTCTTGTCGGGTTGTTGCTGGTGCTTATTGCACTGGGTACTTTCCTCAGCCTGAGGCTTTCGTTTTGGGTGGCATGGGGAATTCCGTCGTCCTTCCTGGGAATGTTTATACTGGGTTCATTCGTGGGGATGACAATCAACATGATTTCCCTTTTCGGCATGATACTCGTAATCGGAATTCTCGTGGATGACGGTATTGTGATTGCGGAAAACATCTACACCCATTTTGAAAAACACAAGAACCCTGTAAGGGCCGCGATAGAAGGAACCATGGAAGTCATGCCTGCGGTCTTTACTTCGGTCCTTACCACCATTGTGGCTTTCTTACCGTTGCTTTTGCTCACCGGCGGGTTTGAATTCCTGAAGGACATGGCTTTCGTGGTCATCTTTTCACTCGGATTTTCTTTGATTGAAGCCTTTTTTATCCTGCCGGCGCATTTATCCAGCAAAACCGTTCTGAGCATCAAGAAGGAAGATACGGTCAGCTATAAAATACGAAGGCAGATCAACCGGGCGGTGGATTTTTTACGGTTCAAACTGTATGGCAGCGCATTAAAGTATACCATGAAATACCGGCTGATATCGGTTTGTTTCCTGATCGCATTGTTTCCGCTGACCTTCGGGCTCTTCAGTGGCGGGTTTATCAAGAGTACTTTCTTTCCTCAGATACCTTTCAACAGCTTCAATGTAAATATCGCCTTTAAACCGGGCGAGCGGGAAACCAGGGTTGAGAAGTACCTGATGCAGTTTGAGGAAGCCATCTGGGAAGTCAATGAAGATTTAAAGGAGGAACTTGTAACCGAAGATGATATTATCAACTATACCTTCGGAAATATTGGCAGTACCGGAGACGGGTCTGACCAGGGCGGCCACGCCGGAAATATCAATATTTTCTACAAGGAGCTGGATAAGTACGGTATTAACAGCTTTGACCTGATTGAGAAAATCAGGGAAAAGATAGGTCCGGTTACGGAAGCCGAAAAATTTAATATCGGGGGCGCCAATCAATGGGGTAAACCGGTTTCCCTGCGGCTCCTCGGTAAGAATTTCGAAGAACTTGAGGCCGCCAAGGAATTTCTTAAGGATGAGCTGGCACAGTTTGCCGAACTCCGGGATGTTCAGGACAATGTGGCGGTGGGCCGGCGGGAGATGCTGTTTGAACTGACCCCTCAGGCCTACTTCCTTGGATTGACCCACAATGACATCACGCGTCAGATCAGGCAGGGCTTTTTCGGTGAAGAAGTTCAGCGCCTGCAGAAGGGAGATGACGAGGTCAGGGTGTGGGTACGTTACCCGGGGTCCGGCCGGCTTAGTGTTGGTCAGCTGGAAGAGATGAAGATCAAGACACCGGCAGGAGAGAAATACCCTCTCACCCAGGTGGCCGGCTATACGGTGGAGCGGGGCGTATCGGGTATTAAGCATTACAATACAAGCCGGGCGGTTACGGTGGAGGCAGACCTGACCGATCCGTTTGGTGAAGTTCCGCCCATCCTTCAGAAAGTAAGGGAAGATATTGTGCCGGCACTCACGGCCCGATTCCCGAGTGTTAAAGTCGATTACGGAGGCCAGGCCCAGGAGAGTCAGCGTGCGGCTACCGAGATCATGACGTATTTCGGAGGAGCATTCCTGCTGATCTTCTTTATCATCATGATTACGTTCCGGTCATTTTACCAGGCGGTCATGATTATCGCAATGATCCCGGTAGGCTGGATAGGAGCCTCTTACGGGCATGGTATTGAGGGGCATCCGGTCTCCCTGCTCAGCGCCTGGGGAATGATTGCCCTTTCAGGGGTCATCATCAACGATGCGGTCGTATTCCTGGCAAAATTTAATTCGCTGATACGCGAAGAGGGCATGACTGTTTACCAGGCAGCTTATCACGCAGGGCTTGCCCGGTTCAGGGCTATCATGCTGACATCGCTTACCACGGTGGCCGGCTTATGGCCTCTCATAATGGAAACGAGCTTCCAGGCTCAGTTTCTGATTCCGATGGCAATTTCAGTGGCATATGGTGTCCTCATCGGTACGTTCATTATCCTGCTGTTTTTTCCTGCGCTGATCCTGTTCTTCAATGATGTGCGAAGATACGCACGGTGGCTGTGGACAGGTAAAAAGCCCCGGGCCGAAGAGGTGGAACGGGTGCTGATTGATGACCGGAGACTGGAAGAATATAAAGAATCTGCATAATGTATAAAATACTGAAATACATACTTTTAATACTAGTGATATCTAGTAATAGTTTAAATGCACAGGACCGGATTGACTTGTCACTTTCTGATGCAATCAGGAAGGGACTTGCTAATAATTACGATATCAGGATCGAGCGAAAGAATGTGGAGATTGATCAGCGCAATAATTCCTGGGGGGAGGCAGGCCGCTATCCGACGGTCACGATTAACGGACGGTTTGACAATGGGCTTTCGAACGTCAAACAGGGGGATCAGTTTTTCAACGGGCAGACCTTTCCGGGGTTTGAGCTTAACAACCAGCGATCAGCCTCTGTGGTTCCGGCTGTCGGATTAGACTGGACATTGTTCAGGGGTAATCAGATCACGATCAGCAAGCGTCGCCTTGAAAATCTTGAACGCGAGAGTATGGGGAACGCTGAAATTGTAGTTGCCAATACGGTCCAGCTGATTATTCTGAGTTATTACCGGGTGGTTCTTGAAGAGGAGCGAATGCGCGTGTTTGAGGAGCAGCTGTCCTTGTCCCGTGATAAATGGCGCTATACAAGCTTACGAAAGGATATTGGGAGCGCTGTCAGTTCCGATCTCTTGCTGGAGGAAACCAACTACCTCAATGATTCGGTTAATTTCATCAACCAGGAGCTGGCCTACCGCAATGCGCTGCGAGCCCTGAATTATGTCCTGGGAGAAACGGATATGGACCGTGCCTGGTCCCTGACCAATTCCATGAGACAGGAGCTCCTGCCCATGGATTATGCCCACCTGGTCAACGAGATAGAGGAGAAAAACATTGACCTTCGCAAACAGTATATTACCCAGGCAATCCTGGCCAATAATGTGGATATTCAGCGGGCCGGACGGTATCCTGAATTACGCCTGCAGGCCGGATATTCCTGGGCCAGATCGGTACAGGACCTGACCAGTGCCACGAGTCCGTCTTCTGATTTTCAGCCACCACCCGAGCCCAGCGTAACCAACCGTGGGAATTATTACGCCAACCTGACCCTGTCATTCACCTTGTTTGATGGCAACCGGATCAACCGGGCCATCAGAAATGCCCTGGAGCAGGAAGATATCGGCCAGATTCAAACTGAAAAGCTGAGGGCAAGTGTCTATCGCGACCTGGCCGATTCGTACGACCAGTATCAGATCCGCCAGAAAATACTGGCCATCAACAACCGGAAGGAAGAAGCGGCGGCCCTGAACCTGGAAATATCTACAGAAAAATACCGGAGCGGAACGGTCAATTCCTTTGATTTCAGGATAGTACAGAATAACCGCCTGCTTGCTTCGATCACGCGTCTGGAGTCAATGTATGATATCATTGATTCGAAAATTGCACTCATGCGATTGTCAGGAAATCTCCTTAATGCATTCATTGAGGACAATTAAGCTTGGCTAACTGTTATCTAATTGATAACATTGCGGGGTAAACACTGCATATATATGGAACAGCCGGATGCCCTGAACGACGTTGCTAAATTTCACCGAACTTTCCAGCACCCTATACTGGAAGAGCCGCAGATACCTGATCCCGCCCGTTGCGCCCTGCGGGTTTCGTTGCTGGCTGAAGAACTTGATGAGCTTCGTGAAGCTATTTCACAAAATGACCTGGTGGAGGTAGCGGATGCCCTGTGTGACCTTCAGTATGTACTGAGCGGGGCTATTTTGGAATTCGGACTGGCCGATAAGTTCAAGGCGCTGTTTGAGGAAGTGCAGCGGTCCAATATGAGCAAAGCCTGTGATACCGAAGAAGAGGCCAGGCAGACGGTTGCCTATTATAAGGAGCAGCGTGATACCGCCTGCTACTACAAACAGGTCGACGGGAAATATCTCATCTTCCGCGAGGAGGATAACAAGACCATCAAGTCTGTCAATTATTCTCCCGCCGATCTTAAAAGCATCCTTGGCCGGAAATAAAAATACCCTGTAGCAGAACTTTCGTTCGCTACAGGGCTTGAGCTTAAAAAATGCTAGTAGTAACCTTCGTTTAAAAAATAATCCTCACACGTAAAACTCTAACTGAATCACCGGAGCATTCTCCAGTGGTATTGGGCGCATGCCCAGTATAGTAGAAGTATTGAATACTTCAATAAATTCATTCCTGCTGATACGTTCCCGGCTGACCCCCGGTTTAATCCGGTGATATTGCATACGGCCTGATTTATTTGCCGTTGCAGTGTACACCATCCGGTATTTGAAAGGGATAGGGGAGGGGACATACCTGAATTTCGTATTGAATTCCATGGCAGTGCTTTAGGCATTTCTGAACTCGGCATAGATCATGGAATTCTGGATTTCGTTGTACCTGGACAGTAATTCGTAGGCCTGATCCGGCACGTAATTAAAGTTTTTCTTGAAGTCCTTTATTTTTCCCGACAGCTCGTTCACGTAAAACCGTATCTGGTCAAGGTTCCGGCAATTACGCGGCTTGTCAAAATGTACATTCACAAACCGGGCGAATTCCAGATCAATTTTCTTTTGTTCAAAAGGGCTCATAGAATTGTGCTATATTATTATAATATTTTGAATAAAAAAATTTTATATAAAAATATTTTGTGCAATATTACACAATAACCACGACGTAAGGCAGATGTAAGGCTTCGGCTCATTTCTTTCTTGGCGATGTGGTTGATTCTATTTACTTTTAGGTGATATAAAAACACACATTCATGGAAGAATCTGCAGCCGATAATTTTTTGTACGTCTGGCACACCATTATGATCATTGGTGATATTGGCTTTTTCATATTGGCGATCGTTCAATTTATTCTGCACAAGGTCAGGCTGGCTGCAAAAAAGCAACCGAAGGATAAATATGATTTCATTCGCAGCCATGAGATCAGCAATTACAAACGTGTCTTTATCTTTCTGTCCATAGCGGTTGCCTGCATAATCAATACCTATGGCATGGGTTCGATCGAATTCCACCCGGTGTGGTTTGGGGTCAGGATATTTATTTCCCTGGCAGGTGCTTTACTGGTGGGGTACACGGCGTTGCTTATCCTCCAGTATTATTACCCTACCCAGATGCACAAGAAACTCAAAAGGCTGCGTTACAAGCCCAGGATCAACCCGGAGAACGGTCATGAGATGCGACTTTTAGGAGAGCATGAAGAGGACGTCCATCTTGAGGAGGGTATGCAGGCAGAGGAGAATATTTTCAGTGTGGATTACGATGTATGGGTCGATGAGTCTACCGGTTATTCTAAAATAGAAAAGTATCCGGGCCACCTGGAAGCACTGCAATGCGGTAATTGCGGCTTTTATACCATGAAGGTGGTACGGGAAGAAATCATCGAACCGCCCACTGCGGAAAAGGACGGTGAGCTTATCAAGCATTATCAGTGCGAGTACTGCAAGTCTATCCGGGCAACCCAGTTCCATATCGTGCGTGACAGCCACCACAATTTCTCGGCGGGCCACGACCATCATGACCCTGATGGAACAGGTATCGGACTGGTCAGGGTGGAGATTATCACCACAAGCGGCGAGCGAAAAATCTTTGAATTCCAGAGCAAGGACCTGGCAGAGAAGTTCCTTGCGGAGTACGATAACACTCCTGCCTGAAGGAATTTTTTCCAAAAATCATAAAAAGGCACATTCTGGCATCTTTTTGGTACTGAATGCGTTAATTAGGAAGATTAAAATGAAGAAGATTTGATGAAGCAATTAATTCTCGCACTCGTACCCTTCAGCCTTTTACTCAGCTTTATTGGATATCAGGCTCCTGAGGGTACCTTTTTTGATTCGGCACCTGCCGACAGCACCCAGATTGAACCCAAGCCCTACTACGGGGAGGAAGCCAAGCTCATTACGCAGATTCTTGATACCTATCATTATAAGCGAATGAAACTGAATGACAGTTTGTCTTCAGTTATTCTGGACGAGTACGTTGATGTCCTGGACAATAACCATTCGTACTTCCTGGCCTCGGATATGAAGGATTTTGAAAAGTACAGGTACAGCATTGACGACATGCTGCGCGACGGGGACATACAGTTTGCCTTTGATATTTACAATGTATTCAGCGAACGGTTTCGTGACCGCGTTGATTATGTTAACAATCAGTTGCTGAATGAACCGTTCGACTACACCGTTGAAGAGACCTATGACATGGACCGGTCGGAGGAGCCGTTTCCGGCAGATGTGGCCGAGTTAAATGACCTTTGGAGAAAGATCGTGAAGAGCCAGGCCCTGAACCTGAAGCTTACCGGGAAGGAGCAGGAGGATGTACGGGATATCATCACAAAACGGTATGAGCGTTTTGAAAAAGCAATTAATCAGTATACATCGGAGGATGTTTTTGAAATATTCATGAATTCGGTGGCGGAGACTTTTGATCCGCATACCAACTATTTCTCGCCAAGGACCTCTGACCGTTTTCAGCAGCAAATGCGGCTGTCCCTGGAAGGGATTGGTGCCCGGCTGCAAACAGAAAATGATTACACCAAGGTGGTGCAGATTGTGCCTGGCGGACCTGCGGACAAGAGCGACCTGATCCATGAGAACGACCGTATTGTTGGGGTAGCTCAGGGAGATGATGGCGAAATGGTGGACGTGGTTGGCTGGAGAATAGATGACGTGGTGGACCTGATCAAAGGTCCTAAGGGAACCACCGTACGCCTGGAAATTCTGCCGGCAGAAACCGGAGTGGACGGACCTTCGGAAGAGATAATGCTGGTCCGTGAAAAAATTGAACTGGAAGACCAGAAGGCCAAGGCCCGAATTCTCACCCATGTTCAGGAGGGAAAGAAATACCGGATTGGCGTGGTGGAGCTCCCCACCTTTTATATGGATTTTGAAGCCTATCAGAAAGGAGATCCCGATTATACTTCCACGACCCGGGATGTGCGTAACCTTATTGAGGATTTAAAACAGCAGGGTATCGACGGACTGATCATGGATTTGCGTGATAATGGCGGCGGTTCTCTCTCTGAAGCCATCGATCTGACCGGGCTCTTCATTAAAAAAGGACCGGTGGTTCAGGTACGTTATCCTAATGAAAAGATCGACCTGGGAGAAGACGAAGACCCGGCGGTGATTTATAATGGCCCGATGGCAGTAATGATTAACCGGTTCAGCGCTTCGGCATCTGAAATATTTGCCGGCGCCATACAGGATTACAACAGAGGGGTCGTCATTGGTGAGCAGACGTTTGGAAAAGGTACCGTACAAAGCGTAATTGACCTGGGCCGGTATTTGAAAGTTCCTGAAGGGGAACAGGTTGGCCAGTTGAAGCTCACCCTGCAAAAATTTTATCGCGTTACAGGCAGCAGCACCCAGCACCTGGGAGTTACGCCGGACGTAAGCCTTCCTTCGGCATTTGACGCCGATGAATTTGGCGAAAGTGCCAATGCGAGTGCTTTGCCCTGGGATCAGATACGTCCCACCAGGTTTGAAAGAACCGGAGACGTAAATTCCCAATTGCTCAGCAAGCTGAATGCAGATTACAATACACGTGTCAAAACAGACAAGGACCTTCAGATTCTAATTGATGAGACGGCTGAATTGAAGAATAACCTTGAGAAAACAGTGGTTTCGCTGAACTATGATACGCGTAAAAAGGAAATGGAGGAAGCTGAAAAGCGGAGAGCATCAAGGAATGCCTCCATAAACGGAACAACGATTGACAGGGAGACCAAAACGGTCATGGAATCGTCAGAGATTGATGATAAGCATCTTAAGGAAGGGGTTGTTATTTTCACGGACCTCCTTAGTGCCCTGAGCTGATAACAGGGAATCGTAAGAGATTTTGGAGAAAAGGGATTCTGATGAGTCCCTTTTTTTTTATATTCAGTCTAAACGGTTCACCACCTCTTTGCGTTAAATAGGTATGTTGTCAAAAATAACCACTCTTTTATTCGTATTGGTATGTTCCGGACCTCTGTGTCTCGGGCAGGAGAATACGGATCAGGAGGATGGTTCATTGATTAAAAAAAGCATTTATTTCGGTGGTGGCAGCTATTACATTGATCAGGATCAGATTGAAGAATTACGTGAATTCATAGACGGGGTGGAAAACCTTGAGTACTATGAAGTCAATATTTTCAGTCATACCGATCCCATAGGTGGTAAGGAAGATAACGAATGGCTTTCATCCAAGAGGAGTGAGGCTGTTTACCTGCAGTTGCTGGACATTAATGTGCCTTCCAACATCATTAAAATCCGGGACTTCGATTATTCGAATGCCCTGTATACCAACTATTCTTCCGGAGGACGTCGTATGAACCGACGCGTGGATGTCATTCTCTGGCCGATCGTTTTCTGATTGATTACGACGGCGGCTGTGAAGGCCTTACCTCAATTTTACTTGGCAATGTACGGGGATGCATGTGCAGTAAATCACTCACCATCTGGCCTATATCTTCAATCTGTATTTTCCAGCTATCCTGCTCATTGGGAACGTGGTCGTTGAAATGAGTGGCCACCGAGCCTGGCATGATGGTGCTCACCTTAATTCCCTCATGGCGCAGGTCAAGCATCACTGATTGAGTGAACCCGGTAAGACCAAATTTACTTGCATTGTAGGCGGCTCCGCCTGCAAAGAAATTGGTGCCAGCCAGGCTTGAAATAGTGATAATATATCCTTTACTCTGTTTAAGGTGGGGCAAGGCTGCCTTTATGGAGTAAAACACACCGGTCAGGTTTGTATCAATGGTTTGCTGCCATTGTTCAACCGTAAGTTCTTCCACCGAGGCAAAATGCCCTACACCTGCATTGGCGATCAGCACATCAAGAGACCCCCATTGGTCCACGGCTTTTTTGACACATGCTTCCAGTGACTCCAGTTTACGGACATCACATACGGCGGTCAGCACCTTATCTCCTCCTTCGAGGGATTTGGCTGCTTCTTTCAGATCGTCTTCGTGCCTGGCGGTAATAAGTACTTTCATTCCTTCTTTCAACAGGACTTCGGCGACGCCGTATCCGATTCCTTTACTTCCACCGGTGATCAATGCTACTTTATTGGTTAAATCGGTCATGGTATTTCGGGTTTATTCTGAGAACAAGCAGTATGTCTAAGTGTTTCCCGGAAATTAAAACAAATTAAGCTGACCGCCCGTTTTGCGGTCGTCAAATACGGTCCGGCCTCCATATTCCTTTTTCGACCTCCGGCGCTCTTCGGCGATTACTTTCTCAAATTTGCGGGGTTCCGGAATGAAATCCTTTTCCAGCGAACAGGACAGGGTGTGTAACCGCTTAAGTGCCCGGGACTTGTCTGAGAATGGGATACGGCTTTTATCCACTACATGGCGCATGGCATCGATGGTCTGATCGTATACCCTGAGAGGAACCGGGAACGGGTGGCCGTCCTTTCCCCCGTGAGCAAACGAGAACCGGGCCGGATCGTCAAAACGGGACGGTGTCCCGTGAATAACCTCACTGACCAGTACCAGCGACTGAAGGGTTCGAGGTCCCAGTCCCTTAGTCAGCAGGAATTCATCAAAGGTGGCATGACCGGCTTTTTCACGCGACAAGGCCAGCACCGCACCGAGCCGCCTGAGGTTAACATCTTCACGCCGAACATCGTGGTGCCGGGGCATCAGAATCTTCCGTATTTCTTGCGTCAGGGACGGGTGTTCCTCCCGCACTAGTTCCAGGATACCCTCTTTGGCGGACCGGGCCTCCCTCGCAGTAAGGTTCAGCAATTTCCCCTGGTTTTTTCCGCAAACCGCTGCATGCGGTGTTTCTGTAAACTGTTTCACCCCTTCTGAAAGCCAGTGATACCGCCTGGCCATACCGGTGCGGTTGTTCATGCCCTGCTGTACCACTGCCCATTCACCATCCCGCGTGACAATGAAATTATGCAGGTACAGCTGGAACCCGTCCTGGATCATGGTGTTGTCGACCTTGGCACTCAGCCGGCTCATTCTGGCCAGTTCCTGTCCATCCTGTCCGGATACGCCCCCGAACGCCACCAGCTCCTCAGGGGTCCTTAGTGAGTGCCTGCCGCGACCCCCGCATACGCAGACCCCAAGATCAGCATACCGTTCGTTCAGTGCACCTTTCAGTGCGCCCATGACCGAGGTGGTTATCCCTGATGAATGCCAGTCCATACCCAGCACACAGCCGAATGACTGAAACCACATGGGGTCACTGATCCGTTGCAGAAAACCCCTGGTTCCGTATTCATGCACAATGGTTTCAGTGATCAGTCCCCCGAGATCCCGCATTCTCCGGGCCAGCCAGTAGGGTACCCGGCCCCCGTGCAAGGGTATATCGGCATGTCCTCCTCGTTTCATACCGCTAAAATACTAAAAAAATTAGTAATTGCTAATGAATTATTTCGAGAAGCCGGGAAAGCTGTAGATCCAGAGGCTGGGTACCGTCAATACTATGCATGGAAATCCCGTTTCGTTCCATTCTCCTGAACCAGGTCATCTGGCGTTTGGCGTACCTGTGGATCTCGGTTTCCAGTTTTTCATGCATCTCCCGGAAGGTGCGTTTTCCGGTCAGGTATTCTGTCAGGTACTTGTATTCCAGGCCATAGTAGATCAGTGCCTCGGGCGGGTGGACTTTCAGCAGGGTTTCCACCTCTTCCACCAGGCCCTCCTCAAGTCGCCGGCTGAGCCTTTCCGTAATTCTCCTGCGTCGCTCCTCACGCGGAAGATCGATAAGGAATGTGGTGAAAGCTCCTGAAATCCCGGAAGCGGGTGGTGAAGTGTGCCTGGCCAGATACTTTTGCATTTCAATCCCCCGGATGAGTCGCTTTCTCGACGAAAGATCAACCTGGAAGGGCAGGGGGATGCCATTTTTATAGCGTTGGATCAGCTCCGGGGTATCAAGTCGTTCGAGCGAGCCGCGCAATACTTCGTCTACCGGGACAGCGGTGAAAGCGTGTGATTCCATTATTGCTTCCAGGTACAGGCCCGTCCCCCCGCAAAAAACGGGTATATGTCCGTTCTCCCGGATTACCTGAACGGCGTTGAATGCGTCCTCCTGGAAGGCATGCACGTGATATTTGTCCCCGGGATCGCAAATATCAATAAGATGATAGTTTACGGGCGTACCGCCTTCTGTATATTCCGACAGGTCTTTGCCAGTCCCGATGTCCATGCCCCGGTAAACCTGCCGACTGTCGGCGCTGATGATTTCCCCGCCGATACGGCGGCAAGCAGCCACGGCCAGTGCGGTTTTCCCACTCGCCGTCGGACCGGTGATAACAATATTTCCGCGATCAGTCATGCTTCAGTTTGAGTAGTAACTGAATATTTCCGGAATTTGCCACTTCCGGTGCATCGGATTCCGGCTTATTCCGCAGACGGTGGTAACTTTCATCGAGCCAGAAACGCATGGCCTCTGAGAATCCGATTACTTCAAAACCAAGCTGCTGAAATCCGTCACCATCAGACCAGTCGCGGTCGGCCGAGGTATAGATATCGTCAGGATCGGCTTCGCGGATGAATGCCTTGATAAGCCTGGAAAGTCCGCCCTGCACATAATAACCACACCTGGAACAAAACCGGATCATTTCGTGGCTTTTGAAAGTGCTCCCGTTTCGCTGGACGGGTACCGACCTGGCAAACAAGGCCACCGCCACCAGGCGGGATTCTCGATACAGGCCGAACCTATACCTGCCCCTGGCCGGTCCGAGCAGGTGGTTATTCTCCAGGAATTCGTTCATTTCCTCTGCGGAGGGTTGGCCCACTTTGCATTTTCTGCCGTGAAGTGGGCTCGACTTGCCAAAGAGGGATTCAAACCTGGATTTAAGGATTTTTTTGCGGGTGAGCCACTGGTCTTCCCAGCAATGTACAAGCTGTTGGCCGCGCTCACTGAATGCTGCGCTCTGGGAACGGAAGCTCTCCGGTGTCCGCGACGATTCATTATAAACCTCAATGGGAATGGCCTGTATAAAGAGGTTGCGTGACCGATCGTGCAGGAGTGCAAACGGGGCGTCCTGATCGACGCGTTCAATGTTCGCATCCAGTTCAACGAGATAATTGTACAGTTCATCTGCAAATACAGCCATGGCCAATGATAAATAATCCATGTGGTTCGTGCAATCAATGATTTTCATTTACCTTTACCCCATGAGCCGGGAACACGCCATAGTTTTGTATCAGCCTCTGCTTCATCGCATTGCGAGCAGCATCCTGGGCTCGGTAAGTGATGCGGAGGATGTGGTCCACGACACCTTTGTGAAATGGCTCACCATTGATACAAGCAAGATCAGTAATACGAAGTCTTACCTGATAAAGGCTGTCACCAACAATTGTCTCACCCATCTTGAAAACCTGGAGCGCCGGAAAAATGAACTTTTCAAGGCGATTCCGCATTTTATTCAGGAACAGCGTGAGCGGCATTTTGATTTTGACCGGGAAGTTCAGCAGGCTCTGGATGTGATCCAGCATAAACTGGAGCCGGTGGAAAGAGCGGTATTTCTGATGCGGGAAATTTTTCAGCTGGAGTACGAAGAAATACAGCATGCCCTGGAAAAGAAAAAGGACCATTGCCGCCAGCTCCTGCACCGTGCCAAAAAGAAACTGAATTCGGATGCCGGAGCAGACCAGCCCCCTAAACCGCATCAGCCTGGGTTCAGTGAAGTGTTTACAAATGCCTGTCAGCATGGGCAACTGCACGAACTCATCCAGTATCTGAAAGGTGAAATAAAATAATTTTTAGTTATTTTGTCACAAAAGCTCTGTCTCGCTGTTTATTCTTTATAGACATTAATCCCTAAAAATTTTCATGGAAGTAATTCTTATATTTTTTGTTGCACAGTGGTACCTGTCCTTGTTCTTTCAGACCTTTTTCCTGCACCGTTACGCAGCGCACGGGTCATTCTCCATGAGCAAGGGTATGGAGAAGGTATTTTACGTTCTCACCTGGATATTCCAGGGTTCCAATTATCTGAGCCCGTATGGATATGGTATTATGCACCGGATGCATCATGCCTACGCCGATACGCCTAATGACCCGCATAGCCCGAAATACGATGAAAGTATCTTCAAGATGATGTGGAAGACCAAGACAATCTATACCGCGATCACCTCCAAACGTATGATCGTGGATGAACGGTTTACCAGGAATATCCCGGAATGGCATTCATTCGACTGGTTCGCCCGATCGTGGGTGTCGCGCCTGGCCTGGGGGGCATTGTATTTTGCCATATACTGGCAGTTTGCCGATCACTGGTGGCTGTGGCTGCTCTTGCCTGTTCAGTTCCTGATGGCTCCCATTCACGGGGCCATAATTAACTGGTTTGCCCATAAATACGGCTACAGGAATTTTAAGGTAGGGGACACCTCTCGTAATTTCCTTCCGGTCGATTTCCTGATGATGGGAGAGAGCTACCATAATAATCACCATAAATACGGCTCCAGAGCGAACTTCGGGGGCGTAAGGTGGCATGAGATTGACCCTACCTACCTGGTCATAAAGGTATTTGATAAAATAGGAATTATCCGGCTCAGGGAGAATGAATTCGAACTGGAGAATGATAAACTGAAAGAAGCGGCCTGACCGCTTTTTTCTTTTTTGCTCTTCGGCGAACCGGATTCCATGTGTATCTTTAAACGTACGTTAATCCCCCGTTATGAGTAAATACTTTGCCCTTTGCCTGCTGGTTATCTGTGCCTGTTCACCCGCCGATACCAATGAAGATGTAACCGCACAGGAAACATCAACGAATTCGTTTACCTGGGACAATGCGACGATCTATTTTTTGCTGGTCGACCGGTTTAATAATGCAGATTCTGCCAACGATGTAACCATGGGCAGGACGAGGGAAGCCGCAGTGGCCCGCGGATTCATGGGCGGAGATATACAAGGCATTACAGAAAAAATTGAAGAAGGATATTTTAATGACCTGGGAATCAATGCAATATGGTTTACTCCACCTGTTGAACAAGTCCGGGGACTGGTAAACGAAGGGACTGGCAGTACCTACGGGTATCATGGGTATTGGGCCCGCGACTGGACCACCCTCGACCCCAACTTCGGTACGATGGCCGATCTTGCCCGCATGGTGGAAACTGCCCATGCGCATGGAATCCGCATCATCCTGGATGTGGTGCTTAACCATACGGGGCCGGTGACCGATGAAGATCCGCAATGGCCGGAGGAATGGGTCCGCACTGCTCCTGTCTGTACCTACATGGATGCTGAATCCACAATTTCCTGCACGCTGGTTGAAAACCTCCCGGACATCCGAACGGAAAAGGAGGAAGGCGTGGAATTGCCTGATTTTCTGGTGGCAAAGTGGAAGGAAGAAGGAAGGTACGAACAGGAAATTCAGGAGCTGGACGAATTCTTTGCCCGTACGAATTATCCGCGTGCCCCGAAATATTACATTATCAAATGGCTGACCGATTATATTCGTGAGCTGGGTATTGATGGTTTCAGGGTGGATACCGCCAAGCACGTGGAGGATGATGTATGGGGAATCCTTTTTGCAGAAGCTGTTCAGGCATTCGACGACTGGAAAGGAGATCATCCCGATAGAGTGCTTGACGATGAAGAATTTTACATGATGGGTGAAGTCTATAATTATGTCATCAGTCATGGTACAGCGTTCCCCATGGGCAATGGTGTGAACGTGAATTTCTATGATGACGGCTTTCACAGCCTGATAAATTTTGCCTTTAAACAGGATGCGCGTGATAACCTGGACAGTGTTTATTCTTCCTACAGCGAGGCCCTGCATTCAGGGGCATTACAGGGTAAATCCGTCGTGAATTATATTTCGTCGCATGACGACGGCGGACCCTTTGACAGGGACCGGTCATATCCCCGCGATGCCGGCACGCGATTACTTCTGGCACCGGGGGCCGCGCAGGTTTACTATGGAGACGAACTTGCTCGACCGCTGATGGTTCCGGGAGCCCAGGGAGATGCACATCTGCGCTCCTTTATGAATTGGGAGGCACTGGAAGGCGAGGGCAGGGACATTTTTAATCACTGGGCCCGGCTTGGGCGTTTTCGCCGGGATCACCCGGCCGTAGGTGCCGGACAGCATGTCACTATAGCCCGTTCACCGTTTGTTTTTTCGAGGGTGCTGGAGAATGAAGAAATGCAGGACAGGGTACTCATTGCACTAAATGCGAGCGGTAAGGTTCCGGTTAACGGGGTTTTTGCCGAAGGCACCCGTCTGCGTGACAGTTATTCAGGTAAATCCTATACCGTTTCCGACGACTCGGTAATGCTGGACGGGATGGCTGAGGTCGTTTTACTCTCCGAATAATTAGTATTTCTGCATGGAAGGGTCAATTTCATTGGCCCATGCGAGAATACCACCTTTGAGATTATACAGGTTATCCGCTCCCAGCTGGTTGGAAAGAAATGCAACTGCCTGTCCGCTTCGGGCTCCGCTCCGGCAATAAATAACCACTTTCTTGTCCCTGGCAATTTTGTCCTTTGCCTGTGGGATTTCACCAAGAGGGATCTCATCGCCGTCGAGGGTTGCTATTTCCCGTTCATGGGGTTCGCGGACATCGATAAGTTGAAAATCCTCCTTTTGGTCCATCATTTCCTTAAGTTCGGTAACAGTAATCTCTTTCATTCCTTTCAATTTAATTTCCGGACAAATTTCGTAAATATCTGTGACTTCCGCCCCGCCGCCGGACAAAAAAGGGATGTCTAAAAATGATTAAGGGCAAGCCGGCACACTGTTCCGCCTATCGACAGGGAGGATGTGGCCGCCGGGGAGGGTGCATTGCACACATTTACCGCGTACTCATTCTCCAGGATCAAAAAATCATCAATGAGGCCACCTTCTCTGTCACAAGCCTGGGCACGTACCCCGGCTCCTCCCGGGACAAGGTCAATTTCCTCAATTTCAGGCATGAGTTTTTGCAGGGCGTGGGTAAATGCACGTTTGCTGTAAGACCGGTACAATTCCCCCATACCCGTCCGCCAGTATTTACGGGCAACCTTCCGGAAACCAGGCCAGGAAAGGGTTTGGGCCAGTTCGCCCAGGTGGATGTCGGTACGGCTGTATCCTTCGCGTCTCCAGGCGAGTACTGCATTCGGACCCGCCTCAACTCCTCCGTGGATCATCCTGGTAAAGTGTACACCTAAAAATGGAAAGTTAGGGTCGGGAACGGGATAGATCAGGTTGCGTACGAGGTGCTGTTTTTCAGGCTTTAGTTCGTAATATTCTCCCCGGAAAGGGATAATACGATAATTCATTTCCTGGTGGGTGAATCCCGCAACTTTATCCGAATACAGTCCGCTGCAATTAATGACCAGGGTGGTGTTATGTGTGTTTTCAGAGGTGATTACCTCTGAACTGCCGCTCCCGGTCCTGATTTCGCCAACCGTTTCTCCAAGCCTCAGCTCTCCGCCCATGTCCCGGATCTTTTCCGCCAGGCATTCTGCCACCTGGACATAATCGACAATGCCCGTCTGGGGTACAAAAAGGGCCTCCACACCGGCCACATGGGGCTCATAGGCATGCAGTTCGTCGGCATTCAGCCGCTTTATGCCTTCCAGGCCGTTTTGCCTTCCGCGTTCAAGCAGGGTCTCCATCAGCGGAATTTCTTCCCGGCTGGTGGCAACAACGACTTTTCCGCATAATTCGAACGGGATATCGTTTTCCTCACAAAAGCGTACAAGCTCATGATATCCTTCTATGCAATTATTTGCCTTGAGGCTTCCCGGTTTATAATACAACCCGGAGTGAATGACCCCGCTGTTATGTCCTGTTTGATGGGCCGCAATGCGGTTTTCCTTGTCGAGGATGAGTAGGCGGGTTTGGGGGCGGACAGACAGGATTTTATAGCCCGTGGCAAGTCCGACGATACCGGCGCCAATAATAACAATGTCGTACTTCAAAGAATCCGTTGTTTTTACACGAAGATAAGCGATTGTTTTTTAAATTCACCGACTGACCTATGGTTCATACTCGTTTGTCCCTTCTCGTTTTCCTGCTTGCCGCCTGTCTCTTTGGATGTGCGCCCGAGGGGCCACGGCCCCTGCTGGCTGTAGTCAGGGATTCCTCCGATATTTTGACCCTGGATTCGGTACGGGTCCCCCCGGTATACTATCACAACGAATGGGATTTTCAGCTGCGGGAAGTTGATAGTAAAAAACAAAAATTTATCGACATGGTGCTTCCCGCTGTGCTGATGGCCAGGCATAACCTGATGCTTGACCGGATACGGGTCCGCCGGATTCTTTACAAAATAGAACAGGCAGAGAAGATTGACCGGGCCGACAGCCTGTTTATGGCTGCACAGACTGAACGCCTGAATGCGGAATCCTGGCGGGATGTGTATGACCGTCTTGCCACCCATCCCACCAGCATAGTGCTTGCGCAGGCTGCCGTGGAAAGCGGGTGGGGAAGTTCCCGGTTTTTCCGGGAAGGAAATAACCTGTTTGGTGTCTGGTCATTTGACTCTGAGGAGGAACGGATCGTGGCCCAGGGCAGCCGGGAGACAGGAGCGGTCTACCTGCGTTCCTATAAAACCATTGGAGAATCCGTCGAGGATTATTTTGTCACCCTGGCCCGGCACAATGCCTATCGCGAATTTCGTGAACGACGTTTAAGTGAAAAGGATCCCCGTAAACTTATCTATACGTTGCACCGGTATTCAGAACTTGGCTATCAGTATGTCGGGAAGCTGGCAATGGTGATGCGACAGAATGATTTGCGTCAGTATGATGCCTATCATCTGGACAGCGCCTATGCAATTGTCAGGGAAAGGCGTTACTTTTAAGGGACATGCGCATAGTTGGTCTACTGATTTTATTCTGTCCACTCCTTTGCGGCTGTTCGTCCGGTGAAGGATCCCGCGGTATCAATCACCAGGTTACTGATACGACAAGCAATGACGTGGTAAACGGGACAACGGCCCCGGGGGAATTTGTCGTATTCGTTTATCACCGGTTTGGCGACCCGAAGCATCTGTCAACCAATATAAACCTGGAAGACTTTCGCAGACAGATGGAATACCTGAAGAACGCTGGCTTCGAAGTGGTTACCCTGGGTGACGCCCTGAATAAGACAGGTGATCAGAAACGTGCTGTGATTACCGTGGATGACGCCTACACGAGCTTTCTGGAAGGGGCCGTACCGGTCCTGAACGATTTTGATTTTCCGGTAACCCTGTTTGTAAATACGGAAACAGTGGGTGGAGAGGATTATCTGTCCTGGGACCAGCTTGACTCCTTGCGGAAACAAGGAGTTGAAATAGGCAATCACTCCCACAGCCATGCCTATTTTCTGAATATGCCGGAAGCAAACTACGTGGAAAAATTCAGGGCGGATGTTTCCAGGGCACAGGACTTATTTGAGGAGAACCTTGGTTTTCGCCCGGATCTTTTCGCTTATCCCTATGGTGAATTTGACACCCGGCTTCAGGAGGAGGTTCGCTCGATGGGCTTCCGGGCCGCCGCCGCCCAGAATTCAGGGGTGGTTCTGACGGGCCAGGATACATGGGCGCTCCCCCGTTTTCCGGTAAGCGATGCCTATTCCGACATAGAGTCTTTTAAGGATAAAGCCAATGCTCGTGCGCTTCATGTTACACATGAATCACCTGTTTCGCCTCGAATCAGTGCCAATCAGTCCCCGGTTTGGAAGTTGATTACCGCCCAGAGACTGGCCCGCGGACAGATTCAATGCTTCGTCCAGGGAGGATTCTGCCAGATGAATACTTCAGGTGACACCTTGATTGTAAGCAGCGAAAATGGCCTGAATTCCCGGCGTACGATATATACCGTTACAATGCCGGACGGGAACGGCCGCTGGTACTGGCGATCCCATCTTTGGGTTAACCCTAAATAAGCCCCGATATACCATACTTCTCATACTGATAGTATAATTTTGCGACCATGCGCCAACGGGTCCTTTTTCTCCTTGTATTCTTTCTGTTCTGGTTCGTGTTTTTCGAACTTGGCCGTGTCCTGTTTGTACTTTTCCATCAATCCTACGGGGAGGAACTTCTGGCAGCCGACTGGTTGCGGATACTGTGGTACGGAGCACGAATGGACCTCTCCATGGCTGGCTATCTGACACTCATTCCCGGGCTGATCATAGTGTTGTCTGCCGTCATTAGAATTCCTGCCGCCTACCGGTATATTCATGTATATGCCTGGATAATCCTGGCAGCCTGTGTAGTGGTGATTGTCGCAGACATAGAATTGTATTCACATTGGAATTTCCGGCTCGATGCCACGCCGTTGCTGTATATTGGAAAGGATACACCCCTGAGCATCTCTCCAGGCAGGCTCTTCTTTCTGATCCTGCTTGCTGCCGGGTTTTATGTTGTTTCCTTTTTTCTTTACCGCGGGGTCGTTTCTTCACGGTTTACCACCTTACAGCCGGCTGACTGGAAGTATTTCCCCATACCCCTGCTGCTTACCGCTCTTTTAATTCTCCCCATCCGCGGGGGGACGGGCATTGCCCCGTTGAATACAGGTATGGTTTACTTTCACCCCACGAGCCTGTTTGCCAATCACTCCGCGGTGAATGTGGTCTGGAATGTGGGGTACAGCCTGCGTAAAAGCGATGCCAGGCTCCCTGAGAATATAATGGATTCCGAAGAGGCCGGGGAGGTGATGGCTGAAATCAGGAAGGAAACAGGCGATGATTATCGGCATTTTCTGAAGGTGGACCAGCCCAATATTTTATTGATCATCCTGGAAAGTGTTACCTCCAAAACCCTCGGCCTGAACTACCAGGGTAAACAGGTCACACCAAATCTGACAAGACTTACCGCTGAGGGCATATATTTCGATCATTTCTACGCGTCAGGTACACGCACGGACAAAGGAATCGTGGCGCTGCTGAACGGATATCCAACCCAGCCCACAGTTTCTGTCATCAAATTCCCGAGGAAGACGCAAACGCTTCCTTTTGTTAACCAGGCGTTATCCGGGGCCGGCTACCATACACGTTTTATCTATGGGGGCGATATCGATTTTGCCAATTTCAGGTCCTATCTGAACAACGCGAAATTTGACAAGGTCACCAGCAGCACAGATTTTCCTGACAGTCTTAATACATCCAAATGGGGGGTTCATGATCATTATGTCCTTGAACAGGTGCAGGAAGAATGTGAAGAGATGCCCCGTCCATTCTTTACCACCGTCCTGACACTGAGCAGTCACGAACCTTTTGAGGTACCGGCTGAAAAAATCTTCGAGGGGGAAGACGAAGAGGCACTCTTTCTGAATTCCGTGCACTATACCGACAGTGTGCTTGGCAAATTTCTGGAGGAGGCCCGCACAAAATCGTGGTGGGATTCCACCTGGGTGATCATTACGGCGGACCATGGCCATCGGTTGCCTGAAGATGACGGCCTTACCGACCCGGAGCGCTACCGGATTCCAATGATCTGGACCGGGGGAGCCGTGGATACCGCTGCGGTCAGAATAAGCTCCTACGCAGATCAGACCGGACTGGCGGCCACTTTACTGTCACAGGCCGGAATACCCGCCGGGCAATTTGGCTTCAGCCGGAATATTTTACAGGAAAGCGCATTCAATTCTGCCCTGTATATTTATAATAACGGGTTTGGGATAAAGGGACCATCCACCGACATGGTTTTTGACCATGCATCCGGCAGATGGATCCGTTCCGAGGGCGATACGCTTCAGCGCAGGTATGCCCGTGCAATGATCCAGTATTTACATGAGGATTTTAATCAGCGCTGAGCCTGCTGGCCTTCCTTGACGAAATCGAGGGCGGCAGAATTCAGGCAGTATCTTAATCCCGTAGGCTCAGGCCCGTCCGGAAATACATGACCCAGATGGCCGCCGCAGCGACTACAGACGACTTCCTGTCGAACCATCCCCAGGCTTCGGTCTGTTACCTCCGCTATTTTCTGGTCATTAATGGGCTGGTAGAAGCTTGGCCATCCTGTGCCCGAACGAAATTTTGTTTCCGAAGAAAACAATTCCTGTCCGCATGCCGCACAAATATAAACGCCCTCTTCCTTGTTGTTCCACAGGTCTCCGCTGAAGGCGCGTTCCGTTCCTTTTTCGCGCAGCACGTAAAATTCTTCCTCTGTGAGTTCCTTTTTCCACTCACTTTCGCTTTTAACTACTTCAAAATTCATCGTTTTCTTTTTATCCTGTCCCTGGGTACAGCCAGATACAACTACCAGCAGAAACACGGCCAGCACAGTGCGGCTTAGACTTATGTAATTCATGATCATGGGTTTATAGATTAAAACCCTAAATCAGGGCAAAAGTTCGGTTTCAGGAATAATTAAGGGAAAATCTTACACACATTGGGTTAGTAAGCGGTATGGATATTTTGCGATTCCTGAAAGTGCTACATTTAAATTTTGAATAGGATATGAGTTGAAGCGATTTATTACTCTTAGTCTATGCGTAATTTTTTTATCTTAACCGTACTACTGGTATTCACCTCATTTTTTGCCGCTTCGGCTCAGAAGTATCAGGTCCATTCGGTGTACATATATAGTTATATGAAGTACATCAAGTGGCCGGATGCATCGGATAGTGAACCTTTTAAACTCGGGATAATGGGAGACAGCGAGGTGACTCCCTTTCTTGAGAAACTGGCTGCCTCCAAACGGGCAGGTAACCGGGAGATTCACCTGATCAGGCTGGACACGACTGATCATTCTGCAGGTCTTGATATGCTGTTTATTCCATCAGGCAGTCTTTCTGCCCAAAAAATGGAGGCCTTGTCATTGCTTGCTTCACAAGAAAATATTGTGCTGCTAACCGAGGAACGTACGTTTCCGGTGGGCGGCCATATTAATTTTATTGAAGAGGATAATAAACTATTTTTTGAACTAGACCGCCGGGCATTGGAATCAGCCGGCCTGCGTGTGGCTTCCGAGCTCATGGCGCTGGCAAGGCCCGTTCAATGACCCATACACCTATTTGTTATGAAAGTAAACCTGAAAATCGGCAACAAAATTTTTCTCAGCTTTCTGGCGCTGATCCTGCTGTTTGTGGTTAATGCCGCTATCATTTTTTATAACGGAAACAAGATCGACAGCGTGATGCGTACCTCCTCCGAGGTGATCCGTCCTTCCAAGGAAGCCATCAACGATTTTATCCTGATGGTAACACGATCTAAAATGCTGATAACCAACTGGGTGTACCTGCAAAGTAATATTGACGACAAGGAAGCCCTCAAAGACCTGCACAGCCGGGAATACCCTGAGCTGAAAGACGAACTTATTTCCCTGAAATCCAGGTGGGACAGTGACAGCCAGCGTTTTCTTCTCGACTCGGCGTTTAACCAGTTTGAGACGCTCATAGAATCTGAAAAGGAGATCATGGGACAACTGGTGACATTTGAGAATTACGAAGACCCCCTGGTAAAGCTGCTCGCTGAAGATGCCATTGAGAATCAGGTAATCCCGGCCACCAATACCATTAAAGGTATCCTTGAGAAACTAGCCACCCGGCAGCAGGCCATCACCGAGGAATCCGATGAAGCCATGAGCCGGGCTACCAGCCAGCTTCGGAATATCACCGTAATACTGGGCGCAATATTGCTGGTAATAGGCTTGTTGAGTGCCTTCTTTATCACCCGGATGTTTGTGCGTCCGCTGGAATACCTTAAGTCTGTAATTCTCCGTCTGAGCCACGGGGAGCTGATGGATAAACAGGACCGCAAGTTCAGCCGGGATGAGATGGGAGAGATGGCCAAGGCCATTGATCAGCTGATCGTTGGCCTCAAGTCCACGACAATTTTTGCCGAAAATATCGGCAAGGGTAATTACGATTCGGAATTTACACCCTTGAGTAACGAGGATGTATTGGGTAATGCCCTGATCGATATGCGCAACAACCTTTCAAGGGTGGCGGAGGAAGATAAAAAACGGAGCTGGTCGACCGAAGGACTGGCCCTGTTTGGCGAAATACTCAGGAAGAATAACAACAACCTGAACAAGCTGTCCGACAATATCATCGCCAACCTGGTTAAATACCTCAAGGCCAACCAGGGAGCCCTGTTTATCATTGAAGATGCCCAGGACGATGAGGAACCGTTCATGACCTTGCTGTCATGTTACGCATGGGATAAGAAGAAATACGTAGAGGAAAAGATCCTGAAAGGGGAAGGGCTGGCCGGCCAGGTTTGGCAGGAAATGGATACGGTTTACCTGACCGATGTGCCGGAGAATTATGTCAAGATCACCTCAGGACTGGGGGATGCCAATCCGAGAAGCATCCTGATTGTTCCCCTGAAAGTTAATGATCAGATCTTCGGAGTGGTCGAAATTGCCACCTTCAATATTTTCACGGAGAATGAAGTGGAATTCGTAGAAAAGATTGCGGAGAGTATTGCCTCTACCATTTCATCCGTGAAAATCAATGCACGCACGCAGCGTCTGCTGGAAGAATCCCAGGAAATGACTGAGCAAATGCGTTCGCAGGAAGAGGAAATGCGACAAAATATGGAAGAGCTTCAGGCCACCCAGGAGGAGATGCAGCGGAGCCAGACCGAAGCGGAGAGCACCATGGAAGCTCTTAATGCCTCCGTGGCATACATGGAGCTTAACCTCGACGGTAAGATTCTGAATGTGAATGAGAAATGCCTGGAGATTCTTCAGTATAAAAAGGATGACCTGGTGGGAGAATATCACCGGATCCTGGTATCCAAGGACGAGAAAAGCAGTGAGGAATACCGGGAATTCTGGCGTTCGCTTTCCTCCGGAAACCAGACCAAAGGGGAATTTGACCGGATATCCAAACTGGGTGAAACGAAACGACTCTATGAATCCTATGCCCCGATCCACAACCGGGACGGGTCCATTGCACGGATCATGCTGTTTGTCTATGACCTGACTCCGTATGTCAGTGCCCCCGTAGAGGAAGTGCCTGAGGCAGAATAAACAGATACAAGGCCATTAGCCCTGAACGGGCATCTCCTGCGAGGTGCCCGTTTTTCATTGCTAAATATTCAGAAAGTGATGCCCCTGCGAACGTTTAGGAAGTTTATTTGTTAACTTGCAAAATAATTAAACTGAAAAAATATATTGAAATTTAGTGAAACGGGGCTTCATCCCAGCATCCTTGAAGGGATTGAGGCAATGGGGTTCGAAGAAACCACACCAGTACAGGAACAAGCGATTCCTGTCATCCTGGAAGGCAAGGACGTAATCGCCTCAGCACAAACCGGTACCGGTAAGACAGCTGCATTTTTATTACCTATCATTCACCGGATCATAGAATCGTCCGGGGATGACAATGAAGACCAGATCAAAGCACTCGTGGTGGTTCCTACCCGCGAACTTGCCGTACAGATCGATCAGCAGATGGAAGGGCTGTCCTATTTTACAAATATCAGCTCTATCGCGGTATACGGAGGAGGAGACGGGTCTACATTCACACGTGAAAAGCAGGCGCTCACCACCGGGGCCAAGGTGATTATCGGAACACCCGGACGCCTTATTGCCCATTTGAATATGGGGTATGTGAAAATGAATACCCTGGAACACCTTATTCTTGACGAGGCCGACCGGATGCTTGATATGGGATTTCATGATGATATCATGAAAATCATTTCATTTCTTCCCAAGAAGCGGCAGAATCTGCTTTTTTCTGCTACAATGCCCAATAAGATCAGGGAGCTTGCGAAGAAAATTCTTCATGAGCCAGCCGAAATCAGCATTGCAATTTCCAAACCGGCCGAACGGGTTGCCCAGGGAGCATTCTCCGTGTATGAGAATCAAAAAATCCCATTGGTCTGTCATCTGCTGAAGGCAAAGGATCTCCAGAGCGTGATCGTATTCTGCAGTACCAAGGCAAGTACCAAACAACTCGCCCGGGAGCTCAAAAAGCTGAACTTTAACGTGGCGGATATCCACAGTGACCTGGAACAGCAGGAGAGGGAACACGTATTGCGGGAATTCCGGAACAGGAAACTTAATGTGCTGGTTGCCACCGATATACTCTCACGAGGGATTGATATTGAAGACATTGAGGTGATCATCAATTTTGATGCGCCTTCTGATGGAGAAGACTACATTCACCGGATCGGAAGAACGGCCCGTGCCAATTCTACCGGCGTTGCCTTCACATTGATCAGTCCGGACGACCAGTACAAGTTTCAGCGCATAGAGCAATTGCTTGGCGAACCTGTAACCAAAATCCGTCTGCCGGGTGACATCGGAGAGGGCCCGGAATATGACCCGGCCAACAACCGCCAGCGTTCAGGGTATCGCGGCTCCGGAGGAAAGGGAGGGAGACGAAACAATAAAAAGCGTTCAGGTAAATCCTGAACGCCATTTCAATGCTGTAGGTACTACTTAGAAATTCCGGTAAAAATTATTGATTGCCGGAACCAGCTGGTTGTAGATCGGCCGGGTAAACTCGATGAATAAGTCCTGGGGCGGCGGAGGAGGCACCTCGTTAAGCTGGCAGATCTGCAATTGATGTGAAGTGAGTGCACGCTCATCGCCATTGAAATTTCCCCATTCCGAATACCAAACGAACTCGCCCGGGAATTTATTGTGGGAAAGTACCGCGTTGCTTTGCGCATCAAAGACTTCCATTCGTACCAGTCCCCTGGAAATAACTTCTTTATGCCAGGTAGTCATCTTGGCAGTCACCGTATTGTATACTTTCTGCTTGGTGCCATCTTCCATGGCCACCTCACCAACGACTACAGAATCCTTATTAAAGGTTTCAATCCGCTTTTCGGTATGTGTTTCCCCGACAGTGAAATCGTCAAACATAATCCTCAGGTAGTGATCCACATAGGGGAGCTTTGCCTGCTCGGCTTCTTCGGCGGTATAAAACCGGACGAAAGGATTGGACTGGTATTGTGTGTGCAGGTATTCTTCCACCTTATCCTGGAAGAAATTTGCACTGATGTTGTAAATAGTAGGGACCGGAATCTGGTCGACAACTACTTTAAGTGTTGCTTTAAATAATGATTCGTCCAGCTTATTAACCACGTCTTTATATCCAGGAATGAATTCCTGTGTATCGCGAAACAACATGTAGGCATTCTTGGCGTCTTCCCGGGTGTCCCTGGCTAACGCATCGAGCCCGGCTGCATAACTTTCCTCGGCAGCCAGCTGCTTCATTTCAGGAATCTTGCCGGCATAATTCACCGGATTGGAGATCACGGCCAGTGCACCGGGTGCCCGGCGAATCTGTTCGTTCATAGAATTGATGGCCTGGTAAGACCGCAATACAGACTTGTACTTGAAGGGTGCATTGCTTGCCAGACGGTTACGAGCCTCCTGCTCCAGGGTCTCCACTGCCAGCGGGTAACTGACACGTAAGGTTTCCTGGGACTTGTTGTGATTCGGGTTCTGACGCAGACGTTGCACGGCCTGCATCACTGCCTCGTAATAATTCCCGGATTCATAGGCTTTCTTTCCGGAAGAACATGCGCCGCAAAAAATAAGGACGGCCAGAAAAACGTATAGCTTTTTCATGGGTTAATAATGATAGTTTAAAAAAGCAATTAACACATTCAGTGCCAATTTCACATGCCTTACCTCACCAATTTCACATACCTGTAATAAAAACTGGAAAATTCAATCAGAAACAGCGTTTTAGAGTCCGATTACATATTCCTCATCCGTCAGGTTGAAGTCTGTTACACGTACTCCACGCGTATCCAGAGACTCATCGATTTCAGTGAAAAGAGGGTCGAAGCTCGGGATAGGATCGACAAACCTGTAATCAGTGACCCTGAGATCCGATTTTTTTCCGTTCAGCGTGACATTCTCCAGCTCAAATCCATGCAGGACCAGCCGGTGTTTCTTAAATCGGCTACCGAATATGCCTTCTTTCCTGCTGAAAGTAAGTGTTTTCGTCTCAGGATCATACGATATCACCCGTTTACAGAATTCATCAGACTCATTCTGGAACGTTTCCCCGTCATCCTCATAATAGACAAAATCGTTCGGATTTGATCCTTTGAACACGTGAATCTCCAGGGTATCACCGAGTTCTTTTGTGCTGTTGCCTATTTCCGGGCAAACCGGCAGAATGGCGCTTCCCTTTACATACAAGGGTAATTTATTGATCGCGCAGTCTACATACAGGGTTTGACCACCGGTGTGAAGTTTATTGCTGAAGAAATCATACCATTCACCGGCGGGCAGGTACACTTTGGTGATCTCACGGGTACTTTCATGGGGTGCGACCAGAATGCTCTGTCCGTATAGGTATTGATTTTCAAAGCGCGGGTCATAAACCTCCGGATCATGGGGATGTTCAAGGACAAGGCTTCTGGATACCGGCATTCCGGTCTGTGTGCTTTCGTAAAACGTACTGTACAGGTACATCAGTAGCTTATAGCGTAACCTGATGTAGTTCCGGGAGACTTCTTCCACTTCCTCACCGAATGCCCAGGGCTCGGAGTCACGGGAGTTAACCATGGAATGGCCCCGGAAAAAGGGAGAGAATGCACCGGCCTGTATCCAGCGGGCAAAAAGGTGTTCACTGGCATTACCTACAAATCCGCCTACATCGTAACCTGCATAGGCCACGCCCGACAGTCCCATGCTGTTGACCAGGCGTATTCCCAGCAGCATATGTTCATCACTTGCCACATTGTCACCGGTCCATACCGCGGCATAACGCTGGATGCCCGCATAAGCCGAACGGGTAAGGTTAAAGGGGCGCTTGTTCATGAGGGTGCTTGTTCCTTCGTACGTGCTTCGGGACATGCAAAGGCCATATACGTTGCGGCCCTTTCGCATGGTGTCGGTGTTGCCGTCAAAATCAACCAGCAGGTTTTCCGGGAGCATTTGACCCCAGGTGGCAATCTCGTTCATATCGTTCCAAAATCCGTCCACACCCAGGTTTGTATAGTAGGGAAATTGATTTTTCCACCATTCACGGGCTTCCGGATTGGTAAAGTCCGGGAAGTGGCACCAGCCGGGCCACACTTCACCCTGGTATAATTCTCCATCCGGATATTTAATGAATACATCGTTTTCCACCCCTGATTCGTAGGGTTCATATCCTTTCTCCACCTTTATGCCCGGGTCACACATGACAACGATATGGAAATTATTGTCTTTCAGGTGGCGGATCAATCCGGCCGGATCGGGGAATCGCTTAGGATCCCAGGAGAATATCTTGTACTTGTCCATGTAATGGATATCCAGTACGATGGCATCGGCTGGTATCTCCTTGCTGCGGAACGTATCCGCCACCGTGACTACTTCCGCATCAGGATAATAGCTGTAGCGGCACTGCTGATAGCCAAGCCCCCAGAGAGGAGGCATCTTCATGCGGCCGGTCAGCCAGGTATAGGCCTCCAGTATGGAAGGCACGTCCCCGCCGCCATGGATGAAATAATAGTTCATATCACCCTGATCGGCACTGAAGCTGCTGAAACGGTGGTTGGAGGCTCCGAAATTAAAAAAGGTCTTATGCGAATTGTCCATAAACAGGCCATATGATGTCCCGTTATGGATACCGATGTAGAAAGGTATGGAGCAATAGAGCGGATCAGAACCAGGTCCGTACGCGAAATTATCGGTATTCCAGTTCTGGTACCCCTGGCCCCGGCGGTCAAGCGGACCCACCTTTTCACCCAGGCCTACAAACCGTTCGTCTTCCTGCATGGTTTTGTAGGCCGTGACCTGTTCGCCTATCCAGGAAACCCCCAGTCCCTTCTCATCCTGGTTCAGCACCATTCCGTTACGATCCGTAAAGGTGATTTCACAGGTTTCCCGGTCAAGTATAAGTTGTTGACTATTAGTCCTTAATGTTATTTCACCTGAAGTTTCATTTAAGTCAAATGACTGGTTTCCGGGTGAGGCAGTCACTGCGTAGGAATGGGTATCAAGTTCATCCCGGGTCATATGTACCCTGATCACCTGATCGCTGTAGACGGTAACCCGCAGGGATATACCGTTTTCAGTGGTACCGGAAAAACCATATTCAGAACGACTGAATGATGTCAGCTTTCCAGGCCGGAGGACAATGGATTTATTCTTCGCCATAAGTTGAATACTAACTGGTTGGAGGGCCGAAAATAGGAATAATAAACGCTATTACCGGAAAGACACTGGTAAAAAATCACCGCAAACGTTTGTGCAAACGAAATGCGGGGAGGCTATCTGCCTGTCTGCAATTCGCCCAGTTTTTGTTCTATTTCATCCCGCTTTTCTTTCAGTATCTGGATGGCAATCCGGCGGGCCAGGTCTACCTCAACCGAAAGGGGCAATTCGGAATCCTTCATATTGACAATCTCGCTCTGAATCTTCTCCACGGGTACTTTGTCGGCAAAGAGATCCCTGACCTTATGAGACTGGGGCAATTCAGCATCTATATGGGTCATCATGATGTCAAAGGCCTGCTCTGAGGAACTGATCTCGGCAGCCTGGATTTCCTTCAATCCTTCCAGTACCTCGTCGTTCTTCACTTCCTGCGCAAATGCCAGCAGCTCTTCGTAGCTCAGCTGGTACTTGTTCATCGCTTCCGGCAGCTTATTTATTTCTGAGTTGACCACTTCACGGGTTTCTGTGATCTTTTTATGATATTTTTTTGGAATATAGGCGGGAATCTCACCGGTGCTGATGGTATTCGAAACCATCCGGGGAACATACAAGGTGTATCCCAAATAGCCAATTGCGGCCACCGCCACGAGAATGATCACGAGAATTTTTAACACTTTCATGTATTGAGAGTTGTTCTGTCAGAAATAGATTTGTGCAACGATGCTAAAGATAGCCTGGACAAAAGATTATTGCCACAAGTTACCGGAGAATCATCGCTTTCCGATGGTAAAATATGAACTGATACCCGAACAGTTACTACATGAGGGAATAATTTCTCCTGAAAATCTTTTTTCACCCAAACTGATCGATGAAAAGGACATTCTCGCCGTGCATGACGCTGAATACTGGGATAAACTCTGGCATTTAACCCTATCCAGGTCCGAGGAAAGGCGCACCGGGTTTCCGCTTTCAGAACAACTGGTACGCCGTGAAAGGATTATCGGACAGGGGACGCTGGATTGCTCCCTCTTTGCCCTGGAGTACGGGGTAGCCATGAATGTGGCAGGAGGGACACACCATGCCTTTACCGACAGGGGAGAAGGGTTTTGCCTGCTCAATGATATTGCCATGGCCGCCAGTTTCATGCTTCGCGGCGAGTTTGTGAATCAGGTGCTTGTGGTTGACCTGGATGTGCATCAGGGGAACGGGACGGCCCAGATTTTCCGGGATGATGACAGGGTCTTTACTTTCAGCATGCACGGACAAAAAAATTATCCACATCAGAAAGAGAAGAGTGATCTCGACGTGGAACTCCCCGACGGTACCGGCGACGAGGAGTATCTTCAGGCACTGTCCGCGCACCTGCCGGAATTATTCCGAAAGGTAAAACCCGGAATTGTATACTTTCAGTCAGGGGTGGATATTCTTTCTTCAGACAAACTGGGCAGACTGGGTCTCTCCAGGGAAGGCTGTCGTGAACGCGACCGCATGGTCTTTCAGCACTGTATCCGCCGTAACATTCCGGTGGTTGTTGTTATGGGAGGGGGTTACTCCCCACATATCAGGGATATCGTGGAAGCCCATGCAAATACCTTCCGGCTTGCTCAGGAACTCTTTTTCTGATCAGAATACACCCGGTACCGAACCGCCGTCCGCTTTTAAAACAGCCCCGTTGGTAGCGGCTGACAGGGGGCTTGCAAGGTAAGTGACCGCCACGGCAATCTCATCGGGTGAGGCAAACCTTCTGATAAGGGAGGTGGTTCTTTCCTGGTCGAAAAAGTCACGGGCAGATTCTTCAACCGTTTTTCCCGATTTTGCGGCCTGATCTTCAAGAAACCTGGTTGCGCCTTCTGTCAGCGTGGACCCAGGCATAACCGTGTTCACTGTTACGCTGGTACCGGTAGTCAGCTGGGCCAATCCCCTGGAAAGCGCATGCAGGGCTGTTTTTGTAGTGCTGTATGCAATAAGGTCGGAGGGAACAAGCCCGGCACATTCGCTTGAAATAAAGATGATCCGTCCGTCATTGCGCGCCAGCATGCCGGGGAGTGCCACCCTGGATAACCGTACACCGCCCAGTACATTCACTTCAA
The DNA here is from genome assembly GCA_964563925.1 of uncultured Roseivirgaceae bacterium. Taxonomy (GTDB): domain Bacteria; phylum Bacteroidota; class Bacteroidia; order Cytophagales; family Cyclobacteriaceae; genus JAUILA01. The sequence goes on from CAZLZD010000001.1 coordinate 152,147, forward strand.
ATAACCGCAGCCAGTCTTCGTCTTCGGTCTTCAAAAAATCGGATGAAGTAAATATACCCACGTTATTAATGAGTATATCAATGTGACCGAGCCTGGCGGCGAGGCGGCTGACTTCCCCGGAATCTGAAAAGTCAGCTGCATACCCCTCTATGTTAACCTCGGGAAATTCCATCCGTAGCGAATCCCTTACCTCATTTACCTTGTTGCTGCTTCTCCCGTTTAGTATGACATTGCACCCTTCACCGGAAAGACTCCTCGCTACCGCCAATCCGATTCCCGAGGTGGAGCCGCTGATAAATGCTGTTTTACCTTTGAGTTGAAGATCCATCCGCCATTTACCAGTTTCGCAGGCCGAGTAGTTTTTCGCCCAGCTCATTCAATTCGGCCCGTCCGTATTTCTTCTGCTCGCGCTGCAGCGGATCACCGGGAAACGCATACCCTTCCGGAGCGATCCGTTCCTTCCAGGAGCTGATACGCCACTGCCTCAGCTCCTCATTTTCCTCTTCTGCCGGCATCATCGATATATACTGGGCCACCCGCACTTTATCTGAGTGATTCGGCCGTATGCCATGTGGCTGACAGCTATGGAATATCAGCAGGTCGCCTGCCTCCAGTTTGACTTTCACCAGATCATCTTCAAATCCGGTGGTGTCGGGCTTGAAGTGGTCACGGTCGTCAGGCTGGGACAGTTTCCAGGTATCATAGGTACGGAAAAGTTCAGGGATGCACTGGAATCCGCCCATATTCTCATCGGTCTGGTCGGAAAGGGCGAGTACGCCCTGCACATTCTGGGGTTTGGTTTCCGGATCATAGTCCCAGTGAATAAACCCTTTATATTCAAAACCGGGACGTATCGGGAAATTCAGGTTGGCACGGTCAATGGTCACCCAAAGCTTTTCAGTACCCCATATATCGACAAATGCATCATATACTCGCGGAAATTGCCTGTTGTTCCACAGGTACTGATTGTTATACACCTCCACCATGCCGGTCCCTGCGAGTTCCTTCATTTTCATTTCACCCATAGGAGGGGTATACCAGGTGGAAGGGTCGTTTTTGTCTTTTCCTTCAAATTCCCAAAGAAAATCGGCGGTCTCCAAAGCCTGCTCGCGTGGCACCGCATTCCTGATGACGACATAGCCGTTCCTGATCCAGAAATCCCAGTCTTCCTCACTGAGAACCCGCAAGGGTTTTCCGTCAGACCGGTCATTGAGCATTTTACGGCTGCTGGTCGCAGTGGAAGGATTGCCAGGAATGGCTTCGTGATTCTTGTTTGGGTTTAACGTTTTGCTCGTGTTATTCATGGCTTGCATAATTTAAAGGTTATTAATCCCCGGATCATGAAATCAAATATAGCAACCCTGCGGCCTGGTTGTCTACGCCAATAATGACCTAAGTTTGAACAATATTGATATTTAAGTTATCTTTATTTATGAATAATGCAATAATAGGGTCATAAAACGATGAAGACTGTTCTCGAGGAGATCGTTTCTGATGAAGACAGTTCCTTTCGCCTGATGGTGAACCCGGATCTGAGTGACTTCTTTTTCTGGCATTTTCACCCCGAGCTTGAACTTGTCTACCTGGAAGGGGCGGATGGCAATCGTCACGTGGGCGAACATTTTTCGGGCTTCCGGGGAAGTGACCTGGTATTTATCGGATCATATATTCCTCATCTGAATTTTGATTACGGCATCAAGGTCCCCTATGAAAAATATGTGGTACATATCAAGCCGGGATTTCTGGAGCAGGCTATGGAGCATACACCTGAACTTCGTGGAATAAAACGGCTGTTCGAATCGTCTGCGTACGGGGTGGCCTTTGACAAGGAAATACAGTCCCGGGTGGCGCCCATGATCAAATCACTGCACCGGCTTGATCGCTTCAGTCAGTTTATCGGCGTCCTTCAGATACTCCGTGAATTAAGTGATCCGCATCATCAAACCTTCCTGCATGATTCGCCCTACGAGAATATGTATACCAAGCGCGATACGGACCGCCTGCGAAAGGTTTATGGCTTTGTGGGCCAGCATTACCATCGGCGCATCAGTATTGACGAGGTTTCTTCCCTGTGCAACCTGACCCGGGAGGCTTTTTGCCGTTATTTTAAGCGAATGACCAGGCTGACCTTCACCTCTTTTGTCAACCATTACCGCATCGATGTGGCAAAAAAGTTACTGTTGCTTGACCGGAATGTATCAGAGGCATGCTTTGAAAGTGGTTTTGAAAGCCTGTCTTATTTTAACCGGACCTTTAAAAAGATCACCGGAAAGAACCCATCTTCTTTTCGAAAGGCGGTTATCCGCTGATCATTTCCATTTATCAGGTTTACCACTCGCTTTGTCATAATCCAATCCTTCTGAAATTTCCGGCCCTTTTTTCGGCCGCTGAAATTCCTGTACCGATCCCTCATACCCCTGGTGCCGGCTTTCTCCGAGGTTTCGCAGCTGTGCATTTACCTCCGGGGTGGTTCTCATCGCATAATCTTCCAGGATGACCGACAAGGCTTCTTTCTGTTCGCGCCATTGTTTTTCGGAGAATGAAGGAAAATCTTCTAAATCACCCTCCAGTCCGGCGGGTTTTTCCCGCTCTGATTGATAAACGAGATCCACAGGTACCGCATGAACGGAGTGTCTGTTTCGGATGACGGCAAAAGCTTTACCTTTAATGTCGAGCGTTCCCAGGATATGGGAGTCACCTTTATCCGTGGTAATTTTGTCAAATTCATTGCGATAGGTGTGAAAATCTTTGGCTTTCATATCGTTCCCGTTTCTTTCTGTAAGTAAAACGGATGAGGCTTTCATACTGTTCAGCCTACATGGATCGGGGGAGTACAATTTCGAATTCTGTTCCCTGGGTTTCACGGGAGGATACACGGATATCCCCGTGGTGTGCCAGAATAATCTGCCTGCAAATGCTCAGGCCAATACCCGTTCCCCCGTCCTTGGTAGTGAAGAAGGGAATGAAAATATTCTCCAGCGCCTCCGCGGAAATGCCAGGACCGTTGTCTTTTACGGTCATTATGACCTTTTTCTTTTCCTCCCTGCCATTGAGGTGTATTTCACCTCCGGAAGAACCAATGGCCTCGGAGGCATTCTTTACCAGGTTGATAAAGACTTGTTCGAGTTGCACCACGTCGGCCTTCACCCTCAAACCGGCCTGAACCTCAATGAATAACCGGATATTGCCCGATTCGAGTGCCGGCTTCAGTAACTCCTTGACGGAGACATACAACCCGGATACATCGACGACCTGGAGATCGGGTTTTGGCAGACGGGTAAATTTACCATACGCCTCCACGAAGCTCACCAGCCGCTTACTTCGTCGTGTTATCGTGAGAAGGCCTTCATAGAGTTCCTGCCAGTCCTCTGCGGACAGTGATTCAGGGGTTCGCCATTGTTCCGGATCATCGGGGTCCCTCGCTGTTTGTGCCACCGCATCGGCAAGCGTGGCAATGGGTATGGCAGAATTCTTTATTTCATGAGTCAGGACGTTGATCAGCTTGATCCATGAATCTGTTTCCCGCGCCTCAAGCTCAGAACGGATATTCTGGATCGCAAACAGCTTATACTTGTAGCCATCCAGTACAAGTTCGCGTGCCACTATATTCAGGTTAAGCTGCTGCGTTTCCCGCGAGATACTGAGCATAGCCCTTTCCCCTGAAGAAATTCGACGAAAAATTTCCTCCAGTTCGGGGTCGGTTTGCCGAAGTGCCGAAATATTGCGCAGGAACGGACGGTTCAGCAGATCCTTGGCCACCTTGTTGATCAGGGTGATTTCGCCCGAATCGATCCGGAACCCTATAAGTGCCACCCCGACATGTTCCACGATAACCTCCCGGAAAGTCTGGCTGCTTTCCCTGGACAGACTGATTTCCCGGTATACCTTGTTTATCGTCCGGTATGCTTCGGCCTGCTGAGGGTAATCCCTTTCAATCCGTGCCGGCAAGGCAGTGGTGAAGTCGTGCTGCGCCACTGCGGTCAGAAAATTTTCCAGGTCCCGTTCCCCTTTCCGGTGTATTCTCAGAATGCTCCAGACAAGAAACACGATAACAAGGGTCACCCATACCGCAGACAACCAGAAATAGGTATGAAAGGCGATGTAATAGGCGGTGACAGAAAGCACTGCAACAGCCAGTATCCTCCATAGAATTTGTACCGAGGAGCTCATGTCTGGATATTGTATTTGTCGAGTTTTCGGTACAGCGTCGTTCTCCCCATACCCAGCTCCTTCGCCGCCTGGCTCAGGTTGCCCTGGTGTTTTTCCATAGCCCTGACGATCGCCGCACGTTCCATGTCTTCTACATTCAGGCTTGAAGGGGTGTGAAGCACATCGACATTCTCTTTGAGAAACAGGTCGCCGGCCAGTATTTGCTCTCCTTCAGCCATGATCACCGCCCGTTCAATGGAATGCTGAAGTTCGCGTATGTTACCAGGCCATCCGTACTCCTGCATTTTGTCCAGTGCCTCCTTGCTGATCTTCATGGTCTTGTCATATTTAGTGCAGAATTTTGACAAAAAATGCTCGGATAGGAGGGGGATATCTTCTTTTCGTTCGCGTAAGGGGGGAAGTAGTATTTCGACCGTATTAATGCGGTAGATCAGGTCTTCCCGGAACGTATTCTCCCGTACCATATCATAGACGGGCTTGTTGGTGGCACAGATAAGACGGATGTCAACCTCCACCGGCGTGGTACTGCCCACGCGAATGACCTGCCGGTTTTGCAACACCGATAACAGTTTGGCCTGGGCTTCCAGGGAAATATTCCCGATTTCATCCAGGAAAAGCGTCCCTTTGTCGGCCACTTCGAACCGGCCTGCCCGGGCTTCCCTGGCGTCGGTAAAGGCGCCTTTGGCATGACCGAATAATTCTGATTCGAAGAGTCCGTGGGACAAAGCGCCCAGATCGACCGGGACAAAACTTTCCGCGGACCGGTCCGACAGCGTATGGATCTCCCGGGCCACCAGCTCCTTGCCGGTACCGTTCTCACCCAGGATCAATACATTGGCATCCGTGGCTGCCACTTTGCGGATCTGCCTTATCACCGCCTGAAATGCCGGAGATTCTCCCACGAGATTGCCTTTTCGCCTGGCAAGGTCATCCGCAAAAGCCTTTCGCGTATCATCAAGCCGGCGGATCTTTTTCCGGGACTCGGCGAGTTCGAGTACATTTCCGACGGTACTGATCAGCTTTTCCTTTTGCCACGGTTTCACAATGAAATCAAACGCCCCTTCCTTCATGCACTCCACCGCCAGTTCGATCCCGCCGTAGGCCGTGTTCATGATAACCGGTACTTCCGGCGCCATGCCGGTGATCCTCCTTAACCAGAAGAGCCCTTCATTACCGCTGGTGGCACCCGGCGCAAAATTCATGTCCAGGATAATCACATCCGGTGCGACCTGCCGCAGGAGGGTCTCCAGCTTTTTTGGACTGTTTTCAGTGTGTACCTCGCGGAAATAGGGCCGCAGGATCATCCGGGCTGTAAAAAGGACATCCTGATCATCATCAATAATGAGTATCTTTCCATCGGATTTCTTCATCATTACGGGAAACTACTCACTGTTTCAATTTGATACAAATGATTGTTTCATAATGAAACACTTTCCCGAGACCAATATGACATAACATATTGATAATCAGATTAATAAAATACAGGCACGGCCATTGAATAATTTCAAGGAAAACAGACACAATTCGATGCTGAGAACTACTATGAAGCTGGCGGTACGTACCTTGCGGAGGAGAAAAGGATTTTCGCTGATCAATCTTTTTGGCCTGTCACTAGGTATGGCAACTGCGCTGTCAATTGCACTATATGTTTCCTTTGAGCTTAGTTACGATGATTACCACCCCGAGGCAAAGAATATCTATCGGGTTATACTTGACCGTACCGCGGAAGGGAATACCCAGGAAGTGACCAACTTGCCGGGTCCGGTTGCCGGCGAACTGGAGCCTATCCAGGGGGTACAGCACGTTTTCCGGTTGGTGAATATAGGATACCGGAATAACTCATTGATCAGGGAAACAGGGGATGGTCGTAAAACCATGGAGGTCGACGAAGTATATTATGCCGATCCGTCGCTTCCTATGGTTCTGTCTCAGCCGCTGGTAGCTGGTTCGTTTGATGAATTCAGTACACCGCACACCCTGTTGCTTTCCAAGAAGTTGGCAAGCCGTCTTTTCGGTGACACCGATGTGGTGGGTGAGTCGGTCGTACTGTCCAACAACGTTGTAAACCGGCAGGAATACAAAGTAATTGGGGTTTTTAGTGATTTGCCTGAGAATACTGACTTTGATCACCAGGTATTGCTATCCATGAACTCGCTTCCCTATGCTGATTATGAGGATGTGCTGACTTCTTACAACTACTGGCAATGTCTCACCTATGTAAAACTGACCGAATCTGCATCAGCCGCAGCAATTGCTGAGTTGCTTACCCGTTCACTGGATTCAGATAATGGAGATATTCACTGGACCGCGCGGTTGGTTTCGTTGCGGGATTTGCATTTCGAACCGTTCGGCATATCTGATCCGGGTAACCGGCAATATGTCAACGCCCTGGCCTTTATAGGTTTGCTGGTATTGATCATCGCCTGGGTCAATTACGTAAATCTGGCGACCAGCAGGGCAATGGAGCGAAGTAAGGAAGTGGGGGTCCGGAAGGTTCTGGGCTCTGCACGGTCCCAGCTGGCAATACAATTCATCATGGAGTCACTTGTACTCAATATGATGGCGCTCCTTCTTGCCTTTACCGTCACACAGGCTCTCCGGCCCTGGCTTTCCACCATGGCCAATCCTATGACTCTTTCTCCCTCGCAGTCATCTTTTTTTTGGACCGGATTGGCATTGATCATTATTACGGGGGCGATCATTTCAGGCGCGTATCCTGCCTTTGTCATGACATCCCTGAAGCCCGCCAGTATTCTTTCCGGCAGATTCAGGCTTGAGCTGTCGGGGAGGCTTCTCCGCAAAGGCCTGGTTGTTCTTCAGTTTTGTATTTCCATCTGTCTTCTGATCGGTTCACTAACCGTATTTCAGCAGATCCGGTTTATGCGAAACAAGGACCTTGGCATGAATATCGACCGTCGCCTTGTGCTGAACAGTCCTCCGGGAACACTTAACGACAATCAGCAATTCTTCGAGTCACTTGATGCATTCCGAAAGGAGATTCTGCAGCTGAGTGTGGTGAACAACATCACCGGTGCCAGCAGCATTCCCGGTGAGGCCATTTCATGGGGAAGTTCAGGAATAAAGCGACCGGGAAGTAACAGCAAAACGATCGAAATGGTCAGCCTGATTGCTACCGACCGCAATTTTTTCGAGGTTTACGATCTCAAGATGGTAGCCGGCCGTGCCTACAGGCCAGGTGACGATTCTTTCGGCAATGGGGATATCGTAATTAATGAAACGGCAGCCCGGCAGTTTGGATTTGAAAGTGCCGCGGATGCGGTAGGAGAGAACCTGGAAGGCGGGGAGATGTTCCCCACACTGACCATTATCGGGGTGAGCGAGGATTATCATCATACCTCCCTGCATGACCGGTTCGCGCCTATTTTATATGTCCTGAGCTCGTGGGCCAATTATTACACCCTGTCATTAAACCTGCCGGCAAAGGGGAGTCCGGCGGCTGGTGACCAGTTGCGTTCTGCAGTGGACCAGGTGGAAGGTGTATGGAAAAAGTATTTTCCTGAGACACCATTTGATTACGTTTTTGCTGACCAGGCGTTTGACCGTCAGTATCGTCAGGATGAACAATTTGGATTTATGTTCGGATTGTTCACGCTTCTCGCAATCCTGCTTGCGATCCTCGGGCTGGTCGGACTCGTCTCTTATGAGGTGGTGCAGCGAACTAAGGAAATAGGTATACGTAAAGTACTGGGGGCGAACAAGTCTGACCTTCTGCAAATGCTCACCAGGAAATACATACTGCTCGTGTGTCTTTCCGGGCTAATAGCCGTGCCTTTCGGGTATTGGCTGTTTGGAGAATGGCTTACCGCTTTTGCCTTCCGGATACAAATCTCCGCCGGCATACTGCTCATGGCATTTTCGGTGGTTTTAGTAATCGCAATCCTGGTATCGGCTCTCCAGGTCATTTCAGCCGCACAAAAAAACCCTGTTCACAGTATCCAATACGAATAAAATGTTACGCAACTACATCACCATTGCCATCCGTCACTTTCTCAGGGATTCCAGGACTACCCTGATCAATGTTACCGGATTATCGGTAGGCATAACCGCCTTTTTCCTGATAATGCTCTGGCTCAATTTACAGCTGAGTTTTAATGACATGCATGAAAACCGCGATCGGATTTTCCGGGTCATGGCCGACCGTTCGCAGGATACACGCGTATCCATCGCACCGAGTACACCATATCCGTTGGGTGAGGCGCTTCGGCAGCAGGCGGGAATTGAATATGTTACGCGTATGATGCGGCAGCATAACATTCTGCTTTCATCTGACAACTACAAACAGGAGCAGGCCATACACCTGGTGGATAATGATTTCCTGAATATATTCTCGTTCCCGCTGATATCCTCCCGGGTGCCAGACGCGCTGAAAGACCCGTATTCAATTGTGCTCACCGAATCGGCCTATGACCGTTTCTTCGGGGATATGCCGCTCACGGGCCAGCGCATGAAAATGAAGGCATGGGGCGATGAGTTTGATCTGACCGTTACGGCGATCATTCAGGATCCACCTCAGAATTCTTCCCTTAAATTCGAATTCCTTGTCCCGATTGAATTAATGTTAAGGTCCCAGGAATGGCTTGGAAGCTGGGGTACTGCTTCCCTGGACACCTATGTTCAGCTCCGTGAAGGCTATGATGACCAACTGATTTCCGAAGAGATAAAGGACATCCCGGGACAGAATTATTCCTGGGTCTATGAAATCTATTTGTTTCCCTTTACCAAGGTTCACCTGTACAATGTGTTCAAAGACCGAGCGGGATCCGGCCGTATCATTTACGTCTATATTTTTTCAGCCGCTGCATTCCTCATCCTGTTTCTTGCCTGCATTAACTTCATGAACCTGTCCACTGCCCAGGCGGCCCGCCGTGCCCGCGAGATGGGAATTCGCAAAACAATGGGGGCCCTGGCCGGCACCATTCGAAAGCAGGTATTCGTTGAAGGGGTGATCCTGGCTTGTTTCTCAGCCTTTATCGCGGTATCGTTCATACAACTCATTCTCCCGTTTTATAACGATCTGATGGGTGTCAGCTTTGAGACTCACTGGATTTCCGGGGGTCATTTATTGTTCCTGCTGTGCATAGCAATCCTCACCGGTCTGTTTTCTGCGTGGTATCCGGCACTGGTCTATGCCCGCTTCAACCCGGTGAGTGTATTGAAGAGCAACTTTTCTTCCGCCACGAGGCTGCACTGGAGCAAACAGGCCCTGCTGGTGTTCCAGCTGGTGATCTCGGTAATGATGATCTGTGCTTCGGTGATCATCTACCGGCAGGTGGAATATCTGAACAATTCAGACCTGGGCTTCAGAAAGGATAATTTATTCTACTTCAATGTACACCAGGGTGGAGCGTACGAGAAAAATGAACAGGTTGCACGTGAACTTAAAGCGCATCCCGATGTACAGGAGGTGACTTTTCTTTCGGAGAATCCGTTACAGGTCTACCAGACATCGGGCGATCCGGTCTGGGAGGGAAAAGACCCGGGGATAGCCTATCCTCCGTTCTCGTTCTTTGATACAGATTATGACGTGGAGCGTGTGCTTAACCTCCAGATCCTCCAGGGCCGTGCGTTTGACCGGGAAATAGCCAGTGACTCTACCGGATTCCTGATCAATGAAAAGGCGGCGGCTATTATTGGTCCGGATGCCATCGGAAAGAAAATGGAGTTCTGGGACCGGGAAGGAGAGATAATCGGGATATTCAAGGATTTTCACCACTTATCCATGCACAATGAGATTCATCCCATGATCCTGAGGCACTGGCGCGGGAATACAAGCATGGTGTTTGTCAGGGTAAACGGAGACATCCCCGGCGTTCTTGCACACGCCAAGGAAGTTTATGAAGGCTATGAGAAGGATTATCCATTCTCCTACCAGTTTCTGGATGACCAATTCAGCAAACTTTACACCGCGGAGCGACAGGTACAGGTGCTGACAATTCTCTTTGCTTTTCTGGTCATCCTGATTGCGGTACTGGGCCTTTACGGAATAGTCGCCTACGTACTTCAGGGACAGCATAAGATGATTGGAATCCGGAAGGCGATGGGAGCGACAACTTCCCAGATGATACGAATGTTCCTGAGACGATTCTCCAGGTGGGTGATCTATGCAGTATTCATTGCCTTGCCGGCGAGCTACTTCCTCCTCTCGGGATGGCTTGAAAACTTTGCGTACCGGATACAGATCAGCGTGATCGATTTTATCGTGGTGGTAGGTTTTATCATGTTCATTACCATGATTACGGTACTCTCGCAGGTGGTCCAGGCCGCAGCTACGAACCCGGCTGTCAGCCTGAAGTCTGAATAGGAAGGGGGAGTGCCTGAAACCTTTTTACCTCAAATGCTGTCTATTAGATTATGAAGAAGGTTAAAAAGTATCTCTGGCTTGCAGCATCCGTATTCCTTCTGTTTTTTATACTGATTGCAGTAAACCAGCTGATAGCCCTTTACGCCAACCTGACAAGCATAAGTCCGTTGCTGGCCCAGACGGTGACCGCTGTGCTTTCATTGATATTCCTGGCATTTGTTATTTCACCGTTCGTCCTTCTCCTGCGACTTCCCAGAACCCTGGACATTCCTGAGGAGGAATCTGAGATGGAGGCATACCGGGAGCAGTTGCTGAAGCGGCTGGCGGCCAACCGGCGGATCAGGACAGCCGGAATCAATGTGCGGGATCCCGAGGGGTTTGAAAAGGCACGAATACTTCTGGACGGCGAAGCAAGGAAGGTGATTGAAAATACTGCGAGCAGTGTATTCCTGACCACTGCCGTTTCACAGAACGGTAAACTCGATGCGATCACGGTCCTTGTCACTCAGACCCGGATGGTGTGGAAAATAGCCCATATTTACTGGCAGCGTCCGTCGTTAAAGGATATGCTCACCTTGTATGGTAATGTAGGCGCCACGGCCCTGATTGCTTCCGAAATCGAGGACCTGGATATAACCCGGCAGGTGGAACCCATAATTAACTCCCTCCTCAACAGTCCCGGGCGCTCCCTGCCGGTGGTAGGCCATGCGGCACATATAATTACCGACTCCATTCTGGAAGGTTCCACGAATGCCTACCTTACCCTGCGGGTCGGGGTAGTGGCACAACGATATTGCGGGCAGGAAGACGTCAGGGACCGGAAAGCAATCCGTTCCAACAGTTATGTTGTGGCAGCCTCTATGCTACGAAGTATTGTAATGAGGTCATCCGGGCAGGTGGTTTCCAGTATCATGCGGGCCATGAAAAACGCAGGCAAGCGCAGTGTCCGCTCCGGCATGGATGCCATCAGCAGGGCAGGGGGTAAAGTCCGTGACGGGGTCAGCAATGTGGTGCGCAAAGTGACGGGCAGCCATCCTGAGCCGCCGCGGATTTCACCTGATTAATGTTCGTAGAAACTGGGACATTCCACGTTTCCATGAAATTTGCGAATTCTCACGCGGTAATTAAGCATAAATTCATGCGTCCCCTTGGAGAACTGGTTCAGGTCTGAGGTAGTCCAGTCGTATGAATAGCCAAAATGAAACTGATCACTGAGCTTCAGGCTCATGTAGGTGATAATGGCATCAATATTCCGGTATGACACACCCAGGCTGAATACATCATTGAGGATCATGTCCATGTTAATATCCATGCTGAGTGGCTGTCCTTCCTGGGTCCGCAGGAGAATGCTTGGGTGGAAAACGGCCGTTTTCATTCGGTTAAGCGGCAGAAATGCACCTGCGTTCAGGTAGTAATACCTGGCCTCCTTGATTTCGGTAAATACCGTTTCAAGATTATTTTCCACTTTGCTGTTGAGCAGGAACGGAATTGAAAATCCCGCATAGAATTTCTTGGTCTGATAGTAGACCCCCGTGCCAAAATTAGGGCGTACCTTATTGTTGAAACTGACAAAGGATCCGTCGTTGAAATCATCCAGGTTCAGGGCGCTGTAGTCTGCAGAAACAAGGCTGAATCCGGCCTGAAGCCCGAACGAAAGGCGGGCGTTTTCAGTGCGGATACTGTACGAATACATCCCGAACATGCTGGTATTGGAATAGCTACCGATCTTATCATTTGTGATCAGGAAACCCATTCCCACACTCGGTCGGCCAAGTGTTGTGTGCATGCTTAATGAAGCCGTTTTAGGGGCTCCGTCGAGGTTCACCCACTGGTTTCTGAACATCGCAGTAGCACTCAGCTGGATATGGCTTCCCGCATAGGCAGGGTTTATTACCAGCGGATTAAACAGATACTGTGAGTAAACCGGGTATTGCTGGCCTTGAGCTTGCTGGGTGAAAAAATAAGCGCACCCGAATAGAATAAAAAATAAGGCTCTCTTCATTATTGTACAATTTCAAGGTAACCCGCTATGGGTTTGCTTCCGTCTCGTTTATCAATTACAAAATAATACGTACCATCGGGCAGTCCCTGACCCATCAGGCTGATACCACGGTTAGAGGTTCCATCAAAAAACCTGGTGGCATTGTCATACCCTTCCATTTCATATACCAGGGTACCGGCACGGTTAAATATCTTGACCGAGTTTTCAGGATAATCCGTAATACAACCGATCTTGAAATAATCATTGATATTGTCACCGTTTCTGGATACCCCGTTGAAGGCTTCAATATCTGAAATCAGTTCAACGGTTTCAGTGATACTGCAACCCATCAATGAGGTAATAGTAACCTCATAGGTTCCAGCCGGGACTTCACTGAGGTTAGGTCCGAAGTAACGTGTACCATCCTGGGCTGTCCAGATAATCTCCCCGATTTCAACATCATTGGTAGGGATGATCGCAACAAAACCATTCTCCGAGTCACAATTCGGCGAAGTGATCTGGAATTCAATAGCCGGGTATTCCAGGCTTTCAAGGACTTCAACCGTAGCCGGACCGACTACACATCCGGTGATCCTGCTGGTGGCGATAACGGTATAGAACCCGGAAGGAATACCGGCCCAGATTTCCCCGGTAAAATCAGGGGTTCCGCTCACCTGGTCTCCGACATACCAGTCGAAAATATAATCCTGCGTATTGCCTTCGACGTTTGCGGCAATGACCCCATTATTCTCGATACAGCTGGTCTGATGCTGGAGTACAAAAGCCGTAATCGGCGGCAACTCCTGCTGGATCTGTGGTATGGTGACCTGCGCGATGCCTTCACAAAGTGAAATGTTATCGATAGCACGAACCGTATAGGTGATTGCCTTCATCCCGAAGAATTCACTTCCCACGTAAACGGGCGTTCCGGCGATCACATCTCCTTCATACCATTCAAAGGTATAGCCCACATACTCACCGTTCACGGTGGCACGGGCCACTCCATCGGCCAGGGAGTCTTCACAGGCAATATTACCGGCGAGGATCTCGGTCATGATTTCCGGATAGATCTGATCCGATAAGATGCTGAGCGTCGAATCCGCGGTACAGAATGCATCTGACTGATCCACCGCTGTGATGGTATAATCACCCATTCCGACGCCGCTGACATTCTTGCCTGTATAGGCGGTACCATTCGGACCGGTCCAGTTGTAGTTATAATTATTACTGAATCCGGAAGTGACGGTTGCGAAGAGGGTTCCGTCAGGATTAAGGTCATCACAACTTGTTACCGGTGTTACTGAAGCGGTAAGGCGAATTGGAACAATCTCCCTGATCAGTTCGTACGTCACATCGGTACGACATTGTGTATCCCTGTTGATCGCCTGTATATTGTACGCCTTCTGATCGCCGGTAAAATTACCTACAATGGTCAGGTCGTCAACCCGGGTCTGGTTGGCGCCGGCAGCAACCACTGTCCCGCTCTGGTTGTCTTCCCTCCAGATGATGTCATACCCCGAGGGCGCATTGCCCAGTACCTGGATCTCCAGGAATCCTGTCAGGTTGACATCCTGGAGACACCGTGTCGGATTCTCAAATGCCGTCAATTGAATTTGCGGATCATTGAGTGTCTGATCATCTATGGTGAACTCACGGGTGACACCACATCCGTTGGAGGCATTGAAAATACGTACAAAATAGGTTCCGGCCGCCAGGTTGGCAATGGAAGTACCTGTACCGATCACGGTACCGGAAGCGTCACTCCACTCATAGGTATAACCGCCGACGGCAACCCCCTCATCCATGGCCTGTGCGGTGGCACTGCCCGGGTTCAGGTTACCGGCCATATCACAGGAAGTGATGTGCATCGGAGTGACATCCACTGAAAGTATGGGTGCATCATTCTGAATGGCAACCGACAGAATATTCTCACAACCTATCGCATTCGTTACCCTGACCGAATAAACTCCGCCTGAAAGTCCCTCAGCCCGCAATCCGCCGCTGGCAACAGCACCAACGGTGGTGCCCAGGGAGGGCGCGGTAGCCGGATTCTGTCCTTCAAACCACTCAATGGTATAGTTGCCCGCCGGGGCACCGCCATCAATGGTAATTTCTGCAAATCCGTTAAACGGACTGCCGGTACAGGCGGTATTGTCCGCCGTGTTGTTCACAGCAAGGACAGGTCCGCTCGCAGTTGAGCCGATGGTGGCAGTCTGGGGAATTGAGCGACAGTCGTTAAAGCCCGGGGCCGTATTGATTGCCACAACCGTATAATCTCCAGGTGCATAGGTCGAAGCGGATGCATAGCCGGTTTGCCCGGTGGAGCCATTGATGGTTTCCACGGGTGTGCCGGTGGCGTTCGCTCCTTCGTATATTTCCAGGGTGAAGTCCGATTCATCCAGTCCTTTGGTATCGAGGGTCAGGTTAAGGCTTCCGTTGACCGGCTCACACTGGGTGGCATCCACTGGAGTGACCGCCACTTCATGAAGCGAGACGAATTCAAGGGTAAACGAACTGATGGATGAACATCCGCTGACCGGGTCAATAGCCTCCACACTGTACAGTCCGGCAGAAATATTGGTCAGGGTACTGGTGAATACATCCGTTTCTGTAAGAAGCGGGGCACCGCTGAACGGTTCATTGCCTTCGTACCAGTTCACAATGAAACCCTGGGTATTGCCGGCCTGTGAGATTTGTACCTCCAGGCTTCCGAAACTGTTACAGTCGGAAGGAGGGATCTCGTTTACCTTGACCTGGGTAATATCAATACCCGGCGTGTTATTGCTTACAGTGACCGTACGTGACGTTCCCACATCACAGCCGGTGGCATTATTCGTGGCAAAAACCGTGTAGGTACCCGGTTCAAGGTCAGTAAGAACCGGTCCGGTTTCCGAATAATCAGGCGATGCCTTCACCTGGTTTCCGTCGTACCAGAAAAAGGTGTAATCCGATACATCACCTGAGCTTACAGTAGCTGTGACCGATCCGTCAAATGGCGAACAACCGGTAGCATCCTGAGGGGTGGCTGTTAATTGAGGGATCACAATATTCTGGGTGACCGTAATTTCAGCGGTATCGAAACAGCCGGTCGCGATATCGGTCAGTTTGACCGTGTATACGCCGGGTCCGATGCCGGTAATTTCCTCTCCCTCACCCACCTTATTGGCGGAAAGGGTGTTTTGTCCGCTAAACCACTCCACCAGGAAATCAGCAGGATCTCCGGTGAATTCTACGGAGGCTGACCCGTTGATCAGGGAAGGGTCACAGGCTGACTGGGGAATGGAACTCACATTATCAATGACCGGGGGAATACTCTGGTTGATCACAAAGGTTGTGTCCCAGGTACATTTTTCGTTGCGATCCTCGGTCTGAAGGGTATAAGTTCCAGCGGGAAGTCCGGTTACAGACGCACCCACAAAATCGGCGGTAGGTTTAACCGACGGGCCAATATACCAGCGGAAATGAGCCGTATTGGTGGCTCCGCTTACCGAGGCGCTGACACTTCCTGAATTGGTATCCGAACAGATTATGTCATTTACAATAAGGTCTGCGACCGGTTTTTCAGACAGATCCGGAACCTCAGCACTCACTACTGTAATACACCCGGTTTTCTTCTCAGTCACCAGAACGGTATATACAATAGGCTCAAGGTCCGCGGCAATGTGTGATTTACTGATAATTTCACCGGTAGTCGTATTATTACCGACATACCATTCATAGGTGTATTTACCGACAGGTTCGCCACCATCAGCAATGACTCGCAGCTTTCCGTTCGGGTTTTTACAATTGGTATAAGGTCGTTCCACAACGATCTCCGCACTCAGGTCTGAGGGAACCTCATTAACCTGAACGGTCGCCGGTTCTGAGGAACATCCTGCCGTTTTATGGGTGGCGATGACCGTGTAGGTACCAGCCGGCAGGTTATTATAGGTCGCGCCGCTGAATACCGGTGAACCACTGACATCCGTGCCATTGTACCAGTCAAAAATGTAATCGGCGGTCATTTCATTGCCATTGATCAGCCTGAATGCTCGTGCGGATCCGTTAGGAGGCGCTGTCGAGCCAAAACACAGGGTGTTGTCGGTGACCACCGTGTTGAGTGTAAACGGGAGGGGTGTGATATCTATGGTGGTGATATTGTTGAAATAATCACACTCCAGAAAATCAGTATTTGGCAGGCTGATCGGGGTCGGAATGGTTGACCCGTCGTCATTCAGTACCAGGTACAGGGTAAAGGCCGAACCAGGACCGGTGATGGTCAGGTTTGATACATCCAGGGTATCACCCGGTTCAAGCCCGTTGACTGTGAAATATTCGGTTTCAAGGTAGGTAGCCCCGGCCTGGGTCGGGTCGCCGTTATAAAACGAAATGGGCACATTCCCTGCAAGACCGGCATCGCCGGTATTTACGATGGAGAATGACAGGTTAAAATCCCGGTCAGGACACGTGGGTGAGGAGGCCGAAAGATTTGCCTGTACGAATGCGATATCCGGTGCCACATAGGTGGGACACCCGTCAGAATTCATGAAAGGCGCCTGGTTAAGGAAATTGTTAAGCGGGCGATTAGCTCCCTGGGTACATGAACCCGATGACCATACCAGGTGGTGTTTTTGAATATTTGTCGGGATCGTCAGGTCATCGTTGACATTGACATTAAAATACCCGTGCTGGTTCCATACCCTGCGTGCCGGCACCCAGGGTTCTGAATTTGATTTAAATACCCGGATGTGGGAATATCTCGAGTAACCCAGATCACAGAAATTATCCCATGATGCCACGTCGTCAAAACCACAGGGCACACAAATTTCTGTAGAGCCGTCGGCATCTACGTCGGCAACGATGGGGTATTCCCGGTTGGTCCTGGAGACACATCGCTGCTGGTTGTAAATGGATCCGTCGGCACCATTAATAATATAAATATACTGCTCATCGCGGTACACCACTTCTGAGCTGCCGTCACCGTTAAAATCGAAAAGGGTGCATCCGGTATACCCCGAGGTTTCTTCATTGATGACAACCCTCCAAAGGAGATTGAAATTTTCGTCAAGGGCATACAGGTAGCGCCCTGATACAAAGGAGGCATTGAGTTGGCCGTCGCCGTCAAGATCGGCTATATTGATCCTGCCCGTTCCATTTACCCATCCATTCTCATAATACTGATCCGGCCCGTTATTTGAACAGGACAGCTTGAGGGTAAGATTAGGAATGGGGTCAATGAACTTTGTGACATTGTTGTTCTGAACATCCCAGAAGTATACCGTGGTGTTATTATTCTTGCTTCCGTCAGAGCCCACGGTGATGACATCAAGGTATCCGTCCAGGTTATAATCAGCCACAGAGGTGGCATCGTTATTACTTCTGCGGTAATAATCAGGGATGCGCGCCCGTTCGGTAAGGGAGCCGGAGTTGTCTGAGCCGTTACCAAGGTTTACCGAATAGATGATTCCCCCCACAATAAGCTCAAGGTCAGGTCCGTCCAGAATGTCGACTGCCACAGGTCCGGCATTATAATCATCCCAGTTATTGCCATACACGATACGCGTACCGGTTTTGGCATCCCGGATTTCATTCCGCAGGTAAAGCTCTACGTTTCCGTCCCGGTTGAAATCGGCAAGTCCGTAGTTCCCCGGATCGTCTATAATTTGTTCACGCCATAATTCATTAAGCTGACAATCATAGGCTATGATGTAATCAGCCCCGCCGGCACGACCCCAAAAGAATATCTCGGCACAATTATCATCATCCAGGTTTCCGATGGCTGCTTCCCAGCGCGGGTCCCAGTCCACACTCTTACTGAATTTAATACTGCCGTCGTTTCCGTTGAGGATGTAAATCCGGTCGTTGTACCGGTTGTTGGAAATGATCTCAGGAATTCCGTCACGGTCCAGGTCGCCAATGGCGATCCGGCCCAGGTGGTTGGTCGTTTCATCGGGGGTACTGAAATCCAGGGTCATGGTAAACTGCGGAAAGCTGCTTGGTGTTACCTCACAATCAGAGTCATTACCAATAAAACTGCCCTGGCAAGATGTATCTGCAGAGCATTCTCCGTCAAAACAGTCTATAAACCCATCACCATCATTATCGATGCCGTCATTACAGATTTCCTGTGCGGCAGCAACGAAGCCAGAGAGCAGGAACGTAAGTATTAGTATAGTGTAGCGCATACCGTAGTTCTTATAATCATCCAATCCTTTATATGCTCCGGATAGACCGATGTAACTAGATGTGTAAGTTTTTGACGAAAATTGCATTAGTTTCTGAGCAGAGTTACAGTTCCTGACTTTACAGCGCCGGTGCCCTCACATTCAATGATGTAATAATAGGCTCCGTCGGGTACTTCCTGGCCTGAACCGGTGGTTCCGTCCCAGTTATTCTGGTATGAGGTTGATTCATATATGATATTTCCGGTCTGGTCGAATATTTTGACACCACATTGCGGATACTCCTCAATTCCTTCAATGATCCACACGGGGTTGATCATGTCGTCTTTATCCGGACTGAAAAAGTTTCGCGGGAACAGGTAATTGCCGATCAGGTCGCCGCTGACCGTGACCAGTACTTCACCTGAGGCGGTACAACCTGTGTCAGTGGTGCCTTCCACCCGGAAAAGGGTGGATTCCTGAACCGTGGCAACCGGGTTGGCTATCGAAGGGTCTGATAAAAATTCAGCCGGGGTCCAGGAGTAATCCATAAGACCTGTTGCCGTTAGCTGGACGGGATCACCCGGTGCGGTGAGCTGCGGATTGGCAGTTACATTCACATTAGGGATTCCGTTAACTGTCACATCTATGCCATTGATTCCTTCACAACCGCCAGCTTCCGTAACCCTGACTGTATAGGTTCCCGACTCATCGACCACGATGGTCGGGGTGGTTTCCCCGGTTGACCAGGCATAGGTGTCAAAGGACTGCGTCAGGGCCAGTGTCAGGGACTGACCTTCGCACAATACCGTATTAGTATTGGAAAATTCAACGGTCAGTCCGGAAGTAATGTCAATGGATTTGACGATCTGATCCTGGCAGGTGGCATCCCCGTAATTCACCGTAAGGGTCACCTGGAAGGTACCTGTCGAGGTATATATGTGTGTCGGTGATACCTCCGTACTTGTGTTTCCGTCCCCGAAGTCCCAGAACCAGGAGGCAGTCCCGGAGGTTACCGACTGGTCGGTAAAGGCTACTTCAGCATTGGCACAGGCTGTAGCCGGCAAATCAAACTGGGCGGAAGGCGGGCTCACAAAATTTATCTGAAGGGCTTCGGTATCCACTGGAGGACAGCTGCCCAGGGTATTGGTGGCCTGCACGTAATAGCTTCCGTTCTGCGTGACGGAAAGAGTATTTGAGGTTGCTCCGCTGATGGCTCCATTCTGGTCAAACCATTGATAGGTGTAGCCAGCTTCATCCGGTGAAATGCTCAGCTGTGCCGTTTCGCCCTGGCAAAAACTGGTCGTACCGGAGGCTGAGATTACGCTGAATTCAGGAACCGGATTGGATTCCACCACGATACTTGTCGTTTCGATAAGACAGGTACCTGCATAAACGTTCAGGTAATAGCGACCGGCATTTTCAGCGGCAAAATTTGTTACGCTCACCTGGCGGCCTGTCTGAAAATAGCCTGCCGGACCTGTCCATTCGTAGGTGGTGGCGCCAATGTCGTTGGATTCCAGGTTGAGGGTTTGTCCGTAACAGACCGGACTGTTGGCCGAAATCACGGCAGGAGACAGGGATGTTGCCGAAGTGACATTTACCGTCACGGCGTTGGAAGTCTCACTGCACCCGTTTGCCTCATTTATTATTACTGTATAATCGCCGTTATTGCCGGCGTCAATAAAATTATCCGTTCCTGACTGTACGGTGGCCCCGTCGAGCTGCCAGGTATATGTGGCCGAAGGTACTTTCTGAACGGTTAGGCGCACTGTATTCCCTGCGCACAGAGCGAACGGTCCGGCCGGCATAATTTCAGGCTGATAACATTTCTGATTCAGGAGAACAGAGATTTTCGAGGCCGGAATGCCGTTTGCCACATCGTCAACACTGGTGAAGACCACGTCCGGTTTACCATCCATATTGACATCAGCCAGCCTGATATTAAGGTTAATGAAGGACACGGGGATGCTGATCGGGTCGAAGGTTCCTCCACCGCCGGTGGCATGCAGTAATGCTACCTGCAGGTCTGCTCCCGTTTTTGCCACGCCTATGTCTTCCATTCCATCCCCATCTAGGTCGCCGGATCCGATACCCCAGGGGCGCTGGCCTACCCCAAAAAACACTGCTCCGCTGAAGGAGGGGACGCCGCCCTGGGTGGAGGTGGTATTACCAAAACCGGAGACCACCCCGTTTGTAAAGAGTGTACCGGCAAAATCAGGGCGCCTGTCATTGTTGAAATCTGAAGCAACAATATTGAAGAGCGCACCGGTGGCCGAATAGGGACGAAATTCTGCAAAATTGAAACTACCCGATGAAGAGGAGTTGGTGGCAATAAAATAACCCCCGTTATCCGTAAGGAACTGGGTCACCAGGATATCCGGGCGTTTATCCTGGTTGAGGTCAATTACTTCGAGTCCGGCGGTGGTTGTGGCTCCCGGGACGTTGAGGGTCAGTGGGGTAGTGTTAAATGAAACGGCACCGGTGCTGGTATTCCGAAGAATATGCACCCGGGGCTGCCGCTGGTCGGTGATAATCAGTTCGGGGCGTCCGTCCAGGTTGAGGTCCTGTATCTTAATTCGTTTGGTTGAGCTTCCGGTAATGGTGAAGCTGAGAATCCCCAGCGACAGGCTGCCCGGTACACTGTTATTGATTAGTACAAATACCCGCGATCCGTCATTCCCTTCCGAAAAAACAACTTCGGGTTTTCCATCGCCGTTCAAATCGCCGCACGTTGCATTCAGTGTGCTGGCTCCAATATTTAAGGAGGTACGGACAAAACTAAGGGCAGCCGGGGTGCTGTTATTCCTAAGGATATCCACTGTATTGCCTGAGCTGCTCGTACTGACCACGTCAGGCTTACTGTCACCATCCAGGTCACAGAGGCAAAAATCAAAGAGTCCGCTGGAAACCTGCAGGTCGGTCTGGGTCGAAAAATCAGAAGCCTGCAGACCGGGTACTCCTCCAAATGAAGGAAGGAACTTAAGCCGTGAAAACCCGGTGAGTCCGGTTCCCGGGTTGGTGACCGTGAGAAAATCATGGGTGGCCCCGACAGGGACTTCCACTTCAATCAGCTGGTCTGAAGCCGAAAGGACATTTCCCCGGACCGCTCCAAAAGTCACATATGCACCCGATTCAAAATTCCGGCCGGTGATACTTACCGTTTCGCCGGGATACGCCTCAGGCGGGTCCACAATCTGAACCTGTGGGGCCTGGGCCAAAGCCGCCAGTGCCGCTATACTCAGAAGCCACGCGCCTATTACTTTCATATGGATTAATCTCCCGCTCCTCATGGTTGGTAACCTATTCAAGTTCAATGGTTAAAATTCTCACACTTCGATATTTTACAGCCCGGTAAACCGCCTCCTTCTGCTCGTTGGCCTCCTTGATTTTGAATGTCTCAAACGTGTAGACGTAGTACTGCTTGTCCTGCTTATTATAAAAGATGCTGGTATAGATTTCCTTTTCCTCCAGGCGCCGCACGAGGTCATCGGCCGAATTAAAGTCCTTGAATGACTTCACCACCACGTAGTATTTCTTTTTGCTGTTTATTTTACCGGTCTCAGAATCTTTCCCTTTGTCGATATCCTGACTTGAGAACCGGGCACTCCGCTGATCAGGTTTTTCAATGGTCTTGATCACCGGATCCACCCTGCCGGTTTCCTTCTCCGTTCCAAACCGCAGTGAAAGATTAACCTCATGGGTCCCGTTCACATAACCGGAAACCTGGGAAGAGGCAGGTTCATAGGCATACCCAAAAGAAAGGTTGCCTATATTAAACCCGACCATTCCGGTCATTCCGTAATTAAGGCGATAACCTCCGCCTATATACATGTGCTGGCCCAGGTCTAATTTGAGCATAGCCTCAATACGTTCATCCACAATCTGGGAATACCGGTAGACCATGTAGAATTGCAGGGGAGCATATGTTCCTTCGAGATTTACCCGCTGCAGGCGTCCTTTTACCCGCTTGGTCACGAGCTTCTTGCCGGCAAACCGTTTTTTGTAGTATCCCATGAACATCACCTCATCAAAAGGGGAGAAGGTTGTGTTCTGGAAGTTTTCATTGAAATTGAACCGGGTCTGAAACAGCTTGGGCAGGGAAATGCCAAGATTCAGACCGCTTCCCGACTTAAGCAGCAGACCGGCATTACCGGCCGGCTGCATATTGTTGTTGAGGTAATTAGCCAGTACCGGATCGTCCGGATCGTCGATCTCATTCATGTTAATGCCGTTGGTGGTGATCCCGGCCGACAATCCGAAATGGAGTGTACTTTCCTTGGTCAGAAAAACCCTGTAGCCATACGTAAAGAGGACATCCTGGGTGGTTAACAACCCACGGCTGAACGAGCGGACCGAAACCCCGAGACGTGTCGACTTATAATCGAACGGCAGCTGGAAAGTAAGCGTGGAGACTACCGGGGCACCGTCAATCCCCCGCCATTGCTGCCTGTGATTGAATTGAAGCGACATGAAGTTGTCAGAGGCTACCTCGGCAGGATTGAAAAGATAGGGATTCACCACGAAATGGTTGTACACCGGGATTTGCTGCGCAATCCCCGTTATGCTGAAAAGTAACAGCAAGGTGGTTACAATCGTCCGTAAAAAATAATCCATAGTGGATGTCCCGATTCAGATTAAAAAATGCTATTATGCAGATAATCAATGGGTCCAATATAGCAACGACACTACATATAAAGGCGAATATGTAACAAAATCGCTGCTTATTAGTAAATCCATATTTTTCGGGCGAAACCTAAAATTTTTTAATCTATGTGCTTTCGAAAGACATTTTTATTCATTTTATGTACACTCTTCCTGGCGGCCGCAATGCCGGGGATGATCCATGCCCAGATCCACGTGGGTCCTAAGGCAGGTGTGCAGTTTGGCTGGACCACCTTCGATGACGAAGGAGATGACGCAGATGACCTGGCCGACCGGGACTTCCTGAAGTCCTCGCCGGCACTAGGCGTACATGCCGGCATAACGGCAATATTTCAGGTTAAAGAGCGCTTTTTTCTTGATGCAGAGCTGCTGTATACCGTGCGCCAGCAGGTGATCAAGGGCCGGCTTGATCCTGAACTGAAGAATACCATGTTTAGCCACATGATAGAGCTGCCGCTTACCTTCAGGATGAATTTTGATGCCAGACTCTGGAATCTCAACTACCAGTACTTTCTTGGGGCCGGACCCAATGTAAGTTATTGGCTTTTTAGTACCGGAAAGTTAAATTCAAGTGAGTTACAGGAAATTGACATGCCTCCTGTGAAATACCGCACTTCCTTCAAAGCTTACGAGGAGGGTGCTTCCAGCGATCGACTGTACATCGAAGATCCCAATCGTATACAGCTGGGAATCAATATAGTAGCAGGATTTATGACGAAGCCTGCCCAGGGGAATGCATTTAAATTTGATGTGAGGTTTGATTACGGCCATTCGTATTTCGGGACCTCCGACTATGGAATTTACCCGGATGTCATTGAGTACGCCGAACCATTGACGGCACGCTATTCGGCATTGAAACTGGGGCTGACCTATATATTCGACACCAAGGTTTCTGAGCGCAAAAAAGGAAAGAGTACTATCAAAAACCGGAAGAACTAGTTGTCTGTTTCCAGGATTTCCAGAATATCAGCCAGTTCGTCGTAATCTTTGTAGCCCGGACGTATCTCTTCGGATCCGCGCATGGCAATACCTTCTATTTCAAGCTCGTCAAGCAGGGCTTCCACATTTTCCGGTGAAAAACCAGTGGCCAGTAAAATTTTGTACCTCTTGCTCATTTTCCGGATTAGTTCCTTCTCCTGCGAGGTAAGTTCCTCCTTATCGCCACGTACAACCACATAAGCCAGCGGAAGCTGAGCCGGAAGCGCTTTAAGCCCATCCATCGTTACTTCCAGGATCAGTTTAGAAACAGAGGTAAGCTCATCGATCCAGTCTGTATTATTTATCTGGACAAAATCGACCTCACAGCGGGACAGGACTTCCAGGATGACGTTGGGGGAGGAGGTATCAAACTCGGCGACATACCTGACGCCGGACAACCATCCCCGTATTTCATTAAATGTCTCGGGCTCCGTTCCTCCATTTTGATCAAACCGGAAACCCAGAAGGTCTACTTCCATTCCGGCACAATAGCGTGCGTCGGATAAATTACTTACATTCCCAACTTTTACAAAGGTTTTAAGGGCCATAAACGAAGGTATTTTTAGTATCTTTATGCCTGTTTGACCGGGCAAAACTACGGCTTTCATCCGTTTATGCCACTATTAAATTGTTCTAATGAGCTTGAGACAGGTCGTGTCATCATTAAGAGATAAAGGAGTGCGATCCGCAGCAATGCGCGTGTTCCTGATTTTCGGCGTTTCAGGGTTTCTGGTTCTTTCAGGCTGCAACGAATCGGAAGATCCCGACTTTTCAGCGGTGGGTTATAACTATTTCCCACTGAATACGGGTTCCTATATTGATTATTCTGTTTCCGAGACCAGGTATTTTCCCGACGGGAGTGTCAGCAACCAGTCCTACCAGCTGCGCGTCCAGGTGGCTGATTCCTTTCCCAATGAAGGAGGGTCATTCACCTATGTGCTGTACAGATACCGCCGTCCAGGCGAGGCCGATCCGTGGCAATTCCACTCCACCTGGTCATCCCGGAGAGAAAATGTCCGCGGGATAACCGTTGAGGGAAATATTCCTTTCCTTTCGCTTTCCTTTCCGGTACGCAACGGGTTGCGCTGGGACGGCAACATCCTGAATGCGAGTCCGCCGGATACCTACCAGATTGACAGTCTGGGAGATTTGTATACGATTGACGGAGTACTCACGGAGAACAGTCTGACCGTTGTGCAGGAAGACCTGCTAGACTTTGTGATCGGACAGGAAGACCGCCGTTATGAAATATATATGGAGGGGATCGGACTCGTGGAAAAGGGAATCCGTCAGCTGGAATTCTGTACGGCCACAGGCTGTGGCAATGAAATTGAAAGCGGACTTGTGTACCTTCAGAAAGCGACGGGATATGGAACGGATTAGCCTTTTACTTCTTTTGATGACCCTGGCAGTGCTTCCGGCCTTCAGCCAGGAAAACCGGTACGTAGTCTATTTTGACGATAAAGCAAACACACCCTTTTCGCTCGAAAATCCTGATCAGTTTCTTTCTCCCCGGTCTGTGCTTCGCCGTGATCGTCAGCAAATCTCCGTCACCACACAGGACCTGCCGGTAGACCCGGAGTATATTCAACAGGTTAGAAGCGTGACCGGACAGACTTACTATCCGAGCAAGTGGCTCAATGCGGTACTGGTGCAATGTACACCTGAAGAGGCGGCATTGGCTGAGTCATTACCCATAGTCACGGGAATTGAGCTGGTTGCCTATGGTACCAGGCTTCCTGAGGGCGGACGCATACAACGTAAATTTGAATCTGCGGAAGGTGTGATGGCGCCGGAGAATGAATTTCAGCTGAATCTGCACGGTATAAACGATTTGCATAATGCCGGCTTCCGCGGGGAGGATATGATGGTGGCCGTTATGGATGGAGGATTTGGAGGGGCTGATACGATCACCGGGCTGCGACATATTTACGAGGAAGGAAGGGTGCTTATCTCGGAGAATATGGTGACGCGAAGTACCGAACAATTCACACTCGCCCACGGCACGAATGTGCTGTCGATCCTCGCCGGTTGGTTGCCCGACCGATACCAGGGGATTGTCCCGCAGGCCACCTACTTGCTCTTTGGCACGGAGGATCCTTTTACCGAACAGCGCATCGAGGAATATAACTGGATCGTCGCCGCGGAAAAGGCAGATAGTGCAGGTGTGGATGTGATAAATACCTCCCTGGGTTACAGTGACTTTGATTTTGAAGAAATGAATTACACCTATGAGGATATGAATGGCAGCACCGCCATGATTACCCGGGGAGCCAACTGGGCTTCCAGTAAGGGGATCCTGGTGGTTGTAAGTGCCGGAAATTCCGGAAGCAGTTCCTGGAAATATATTACTGCTCCCGCCGATGCGGTGGATATACTTTCCGTGGGTGCAGCCACCGTCTCGCTGACTCCGGCTTCATTCAGTTCATTCGGACCTTCGTTTGACGGCAGGATCAAGCCGGAAGTAGCCTCGCTGGGCTCGCAGACCGTGCTGCTCAGCTCATCCGGGAACATTACAGCTTCGAACGGAACCTCATTCTCCGCTCCGGTGATCACAGGATTTGCGACCGCACTCTGGCAACGTGAGCGAAGCCGTACGGTGACGGATCTTATTTCCTACATTATCAGTATAAGTACTTTGTCCGATAGTCCTGATAGTCAGTTGGGTTATGGATTTCCAAGCGTTGCAGAAGAGGTTACATCATCCGAGGAGGAGGAGCAAGTACTTATTGCCTATCCCAATCCTCTTGCGGCTGGTCAGCAGCTCAGGATCAGGGTAGGAGTACCTGTCACCGGGAGCCGGCTGTACACATCTGACGGCCGTGAAATACCGGTGCGTTACCGCGAGGAGGGTGGCGAATTCGTGCTGGAGAACCGACTGGATGAGGGCTTATATTTATTGACGATCCGCACCGCTGTGCGTACCTATCATACAAAAATTATTAGTAACTAATATTTTCTATATTTGATCCATGAGAATTCCCCTGATTGCTCCTTCCGTGCTGGCTTCGGATTTCGCAAATCTTCAAAAGGAAGTGGAAATGCTGAACAGCAGCGACGCAGACTGGATTCATATTGATATAATGGACGGGGTTTTCGTTCCAAACATCTCATTTGGCATACCTGTCACCGAAGCGATACGAAGGCATGCCCACAAACCGCTGGATGTTCACCTGATGATTGAAAAGCCGGAGAATTATGTGGAGGATTTTTTTGAAGCGGGGGCGGCCCAGATTACCGTTCATTATGAAGCCTGTCCCCATTTACACCGAAATATACAGCAGATCAAATCACTCGACTGCAAAGCGGGTGTTGCCCTGAACCCGCATACGCCTGTTTCGGTTCTGGAGGACATTATCAAGGATATCGACCTGGTGCTGATCATGTCTGTAAATCCGGGCTTTGGTGGGCAGAAGTTCATTCAGAATACCTATAAAAAAGTAGAACAGGCGCGTGAGCTCATCGCTGATTCGGGTTCGGGTGCCCTGATCGAAGTGGACGGCGGGGTAAGCCTGGATAACAACAGGCAGCTGATGGAGAGTGGTGCGGACGTACTCGTGGCGGGAAGTTTCGTGTTTAAATCGGACGATCCTGCGGGCACTATTCTATCGCTCAAGCGCGTTTAACGTCAGGAAAACGGACGGCATGCGTTTATACCTTCTTATTATATTTATTTTTTTGTCTGCCTCGTCGCTTGCCCAGCAATCATTTGTGTACGGCGTGGTTACGGACAGTACAGGCCAGATCCTGGAGGGGGTGAATGTGCGCCTGGAAGGGGATTCTACCGGAGTTCCCACGGATGCACTTGGCAGGTACCGCATTTCCGTTCCTCCGGATACCCAGGTGAATATCGTATTTACCTATGTCGGATTCAGTGTTACCGTGGAAAAGATCCGGCTTTTGTCGGCCCAGGAAATGGAGCTGAATATTCGCATGACCGAAAAGGCTTCTGTGCTGACCGAAGTGGTAATCCGGGATGACAAGATCAGGGAGGAGGTAAGCATGACCGAGATTTCCCCGCAATCCATTCAGACCCTGCCCAGTGCGTTTGGAGAATTCAACCGGGTACTGGTTACCCTGCCGGGTGTGAGCAGTAACAACGAACTGACTTCGGCGTATTCGGTGAGGGGGGGAAATTTTGACGAAAACCTGGTGTATGTGAATAATATACCGGTTTACCGGCCCTTTCTGGTCACCAACGGGCAGCAGGAAGGCCTCAGTTTTATCAATACCGACATGGTTCAGGCGGTGCGGTTTTCAGCGGGCGGCTGGCAGCCGCGCTACGGCGACAAGCTGGCTTCAGTATTGAATGTGACCTATAAAACCCCGGAAGAATTCCGTGGATCGGTATCCATGAGCCTCCTGGGTGGTTCGGCCCACCTTGAAGGTTCGGCCTCAGCCGGGCGGCTTACCTATGTGGCCGGCGTCAGGCACAAGCGTTCCCAGTACTTGCTCAACACCCTGGAGACGACCGGCGGGTACCGGCCGGCCTTTACCGATGTGCAGAGTTACCTGACCTACCGGCTTGACAAGAACCCGCGCGCCAGGGCCACTACGCTTGGTGTTCTTGTGAACTACAGCCGTAACCGGTACAGTGTGGTTCCTGAGACCAGGACCTCCGAATTCGGTACATTCTCCCGCTCATTACGCTTTACGGTGGCTTTTAACGGCCGGGAACTCCTGGAGTATGATACCTATCAGGCGGCGGCCCGCCTTACCCACTGGGTGACTCCGGACTGGAAATCAGATCTTATTGTAAGCGGTGTCCGGGCCTTTGAAAGGGAGTATACGGATATCGAAGGGGGTTACCGGCTTTGTGATGTGGACAACCAGCCGGGCAGCAGTTCGTTTAACGAGTGCGTGTTTACCCGGGGAATCGGTACGCAGTATGACTACGGGCGGAACCGGCTTGAAGCCAGCCTGCTGAATGTGGAAAGCAGAAACGTGATCATCCTGGAGGATAACCGGACGGTGGAGTTCGGACTCGGGTATGCCGGACAGCAGCTCGAGGATGTGTTGTCAGAATATACCTTCACCGATTCCAGCGGCTATGTGACCGAACTGAATGCTGTTTCCGGGGAGAACACACTGGACAACGGCCAGGTAACGGCCTACGCCCAGATCAGCACCCCGCTGGGAAAGGAGTTTTCGCTGACCGGCGGTTTTCGGGGCACGTACATCACCCTGAATGAAGAGTTTGTCCTGAGCCCCCGCCTGCAATTCTCCTACACACCTGAATGGAAAAGGGACATTGTCCTCCGCATGGCAGCCGGCATATATGTACAGCCTGCGTTCTACCGTGAATTCAGGGGCAATGACGGTCGGCTTAACGAGGACCTTCGTGCACAGAAATCGTTCCACTGGATTGCGGGAATGGATTATGACTTCACCTGGTGGGGACGGGATTTTAAATTCATTGCGGAGGCTTATTATAAACGCATGTGGGACGTGGTGGCCTATGACGTGGACAATGTCAAGATACGTTATTACGCAAACAATGATACGCGCGCATACGCGACCGGACTGGATTTCCGTATCAGTGGAGAATTTATCGAGGGTACCGAATCCTGGTTCAGCCTGGGCATTCTTTCCACCCGGGAAGACCTGGGATTTGATGACCGCGGTTATATACGCCGTCCGACAGACCAGCGGGTCAATGCCGCGATTGTGTTTGAAGACCATTTACCGAATAACCCGTTATTCCGGGCAAACCTGAGTTTTCTGTTCGGATCCGGGTTGCCATTCGGACCACCCAATGACCTGGAAAACAGGAATGCCTTTGACGGTGAGAGTTACCGACGCGTGGATATCGGATTTTCCCGGCTGTTTTTTCTTTCGAAGTCCGACAGGCTGCGTCAGCTGACCGTTTCGGCTGAGATACTGAACCTTTTCGGAAGTGACAATCCCATTTCCTACTTATTCATTGAAGATGTCAATGGTATGAAGTTTGCAGTTCCGAATTCGTTATCTGCCCGATTCCTGAATGTTAAAGCTACTCTGCGGTTCTGACCGTTGGTGGAGTTTGTCAGGAAAAATTTGTTTCGAAGGGCCCAAAAAACGATATTTGGAGCTTGATAACATCTAAAATTCCAATTATTAACTTTAATAACTGTTCTTAAAATGAGAAAATTAAGTCTATTGATGGCGAGCATGGTAATGCTGCTACTTTCTGTGAATCAGGTGAATGCACAGGATGAAGAAATCAGTGATGAAAACCTGTACCGCTATGCCCTAATGATGGAAGTGGTTGAATCTATGAAGAAAGAGATCAGCGCCAAGACCAATGAGATGATCAAGAACCAGGAAGGGATGACCGGCCAGAGGTACCTTGAACTCGCCAAGACTGGTGGTGATGCTGCGAAACTGGAAGCTGCAGAGGCAAAGGACTTTGAAAAGAAATTTCTTGAGCTCGTTACCAATATGCAGGATGAGCACAAGGCGGCTATTTCGGATGTACTCAATACACTGGCGAACAAAATGCTTAACGGTGGCGCCAGAAGCTATAAAGCCATTCGTGAAGCACTGGACGGCAATGCGGATGTTAAAGCGCGCTATGAAGCGATCCAGCAGCAGATTGCTTCTGCCGCAAGTACAGGAGCCTGATCACAGGCATTTTGTTTCAGGGTGAAGCTTTGAGTAACCGCGCGATACCCGAAGCTTCATCTTATTTTATGGCCCTGATAAGGTCATTCAGGAAAGCCCTTTTAACGAGGGCTTTGTTACATCCGGCGTGTCAGGTGCTTAGCCTGGAGGAATTTAAGTATATTGAGGCGCTAAAAAAGCACGCAATTGTGCTGAAATAGTTACATTGTATCCGTTTACGGATATAATATTTTTTACTTTTGTCTGTTTTACATTCAGTAATGAACATAGGGCGGGGTACCATACCAATTTTTTTCCGTGTAAAACTGATACTTCTGTTATGGATGTTTTCAGTAGGCGCTGTTGCACAGAATCCTGAAAAGAATGTCGGGATTCCGCTGGATCATTTTTACGCAGATCCGATCAACGGAGGCCTTCGAAATTTTCTCAGTAAGTTTCATTTCTCTGTATCCACCGGGTACGGACATACCTATTATTCCCAGGACCTTTCTGAATTTGCATTGCTTCAGCAACCCGATTCCCCTCCCTTTATTTTCAGGCAGGACCTGAACATCAATGGAGGGACCATTTCCAGCGGTTACAGTTACTGGTTTAACCGGGCTGTGGCGGAGGAGAACCGGGCCTTCAATACCGGGACCGACTTCCTGGTAAGCGGGGATACTACCGACCTTGGGTTTACCGGCGGAGGAATGAGCATACCCCTGAATCTCAGTGTTCATTTTGAATTTGACCGGTATAAGATCGGACTGGGGTACATGTTTGAATATCACCGTCCGTCTACGATGAAGCCTTCGGCGTACAGCGACCGGATTTCTTCCTACGAACCTGATTTTAACAGTGCCTTTTATCAGAAGTACTATCTCATGCTGGGGGCAAGGGTCTACAGGTATTATTACTGGGTCCTGAGTGCGGATGCGCATATTGGCGCGTTTAACCTGTCAGGGAAATTTGACAAGGCCCAGATACGCAAGGGTGTATATTTTAATATCGGTGCGACTGTTGAGCGGGAGATGTCGGAATACCTCCGGTTTTTTGTCCGCCCTTCCTTCGACCTGAAAAGCTTCACCCTGGAAATGCCGGAAACAGATGCCTCAATCCGAACCGGTATGAACGCACTTTATATACAGGCAGGAATCACCTACCGGATTCCACGTCTGAAGCGGTGCTTTCTCAAAACCTGCCGGACCCAGGTAAACCATCAGCACGGGAACATGGAATACCGCAGCCGGGTGCATCCGTTCTACAAAAAACAAAACCCTCATCACGGCGAGAATTATCCTTCCCTGATCAAATACAAAGGGAAGAATAAGAAGAAGCTGAATGCCTATTGACAGCGATTGGCAGCCTCAGCCCGGGAAATTTCCTGTATTCCCGGATAAATTGATTCTACGCGCAGTTTAGCCCACCTTTTTATGTGCGGACTTGCTAAAATTTTAGTAAATTCGCGGACATAAAAACCATACTTAGCGTAGAAGAAATTTTATGGCCGACGAGACGAACGATGACCTGGAAAACCAGGAGGACAAGCCACTGCCAAGACAAGGCATTATTCCCATAAATATTGAAGATGAAATGAGAGGTGCATACATAGATTATTCTATGTCTGTAATCATTTCGAGAGCGCTTCCGGATGTCCGGGACGGACTTAAACCTGTGCACCGCCGTATACTTTACGGTATGCAGGAACTAGGGGTCAATTACAACAGGCCCTATAAAAAATCTGCAAGGATTGTCGGGGAGGTACTGGGTAAGTACCACCCGCATGGTGACTCTGCCGTGTATGATTCGATGGTACGGATGGCGCAGCCCTGGTCGCTTCGCTACATGCTGGTAGACGGACAGGGTAACTTCGGTTCCATTGACGGGGATTCGCCTGCAGCCATGCGATATACAGAGGCTCGCCTGAAGCGGATTGCCGATGAAATGCTGGCAGATATCAATAAGAACACCGTTGATTTCACCCCTAACTTTGACGATTCCCTTAAGGAGCCCTCTGTCCTTCCGGCAAAGCTTCCAAACCTGTTGCTTAACGGATCCTCGGGGATTGCGGTGGGAATGGCGACCAATATGCCTCCGCATAACCTGACGGAGATTGCCAGCGGTATTGTTGCCTATATTGAAAACAGGGACATTACCATTGCCGAGCTCATGCAGCACGTAACGGCACCGGACTTTCCTACCGGCGCGGTGATATACGGGTACAAGGGCGTAAAAGATGCCTTTGAGACCGGGAGAGGCCGTATCGTACTTCGTGCCAAGACGGAATTCAATACCACCAAGACGGGCAAGGAGCAGATCATCATTACGGAAATTCCGTATATGGTCAACAAGGCCAGTATGATCGAGAAAACGGCAGCCCTGGTCAACGACAAGCGGATAGACGGAATATCCGCAATCCGGGATGAATCTGACCGACAGGGTCTACGGATTGTGTATGACCTTAAAAAGGATGCCATACCTAATATAGTTCTGAACCACCTGTACAAATATACCCAGCTGCAGTCGTCGTTCGGAGTGAATAATATTGCGCTGGTCAAAGGACGGCCGCAAACCCTGAACCTCAAGGACCTGATCCACTATTATGTGGAACACAGGCACGAAGTGGTAATCCGCCGGACGCAGTACGAGCTGGATGAGGCTGAAAAGCGGGCACACATTCTCCAGGGATACCTGATCGCCCTGGACAACCTGGACGAGGTGATCCAGCTGATCCGTGATTCCCGGGATCCGGAAATTGCGAAGGCAGGATTGATGGAGAATTTTGAGCTGAGTGATATCCAGGCCAAGGCGATCCTCGAAATGCGCCTGCAGAGACTTACCGGTCTTGAGCGAGAGAAAATCCAGAAAGAGTATGAAGAGGTGATGGAACTCATTACCCGGCTGAAGTATATCCTGGAGAATGAGGATGAGCGTATGAAGATCATCAAGGACGAGCTCACCGAAATTGCTGACCGTTACGGGGATGAACGCCGCACCGGTATCGTACACAGCGCCGAAGACCTCACCGTGGAGGATATGATCCCGAACGAGGAGATGGTCATCACCATCAGTAACGAAGGGTATATCAAGCGTACCCCGCTCACCGAGTACCGGACCCAAAGCAGGGGCGGAGTTGGTTCACGCGGGGTAAGTACCAAGCAGGATGATTTTACCGAGCACCTGTTCATTGCGAAAACACATAATTACTTGCTGATCTTTACCCGGTCAGGAAAGGTATTCTGGAAAAAGGTTTACGGAATTCCGGAAGGCGGCAAGACCTCAAAAGGCCGTGCCATTCAAAACCTGATCAATATCGAGCCTGGAGACCGTATTCAGGCCGTGATTAATGTGGATAACCTGACCGAGGAAGAATATATCAATAACAACTTCCTGATCATGTGTACCGAGAATGGTGTGATCAAGAAAACCACACTGGAAGCCTATTCACGTCCGCGACAGAATGGTATCAATGCCATTACCGTCCGGGATGGGGACGAACTTCTTGAGGTCAAGCTCACCAATGGTGACAATCATATTATCATCGCGAAGGGCGGCGGCAAAGCCATCCATTTCCATGAATCCGATGTTCGGCCCATGGGACGGACCGCTGCCGGGGTACGTGGAGTAACCCTGGAAGGAAACGAGAAGGTGATCGGCATGGTGTGTATCTCGAGAGAGGATGCCAATTTGCTGGTTGTGTCAGAAAAGGGATACGGCAAAAGATCACTGATTGAAGACTACCGGATCACCCGCAGAGGGGGCAAAGGAGTCAAGACAATTAACGTAACTGAAAAAACTGGCAAACTTGTTGCAATAAAAGAAGTTGTCGACACTGATGACCTGATGATTATTAATAAATCAGGCATAACCATTCGGCTGGCGGTTGAATCACTGCGAGTTATGGGCCGGGCGACCCAGGGGGTCCGCCTGATCAAGCTCAATGACAGCGACGAGATCTCCTCTGTGGCCAAGATCGAACAGATTGAGGACGAGTTGATCGAGGAAACGCCGGGCGAAGAAACTGAAGACAATTCTCCGAATAACCAGCCTGATTCAGATCAGGAGGGAGGAGAAGAAACTAGTGAACAATAAATAACATTTGAAAAGATGAAAAAACTAATTCTATTACTCGTTATAGCGGCTGTCGCAGGTACGTCATACGGGCAGAAGAAGCCAAAGATCAATCAGGCGGAAAATGCTCGTGAAAAAGGCGAACTGGGCGAAGCCAAGGAGATTATTGATGCTGCCATCGAGCACGAAAAGACCAAAGACGATGGAAAAACATGGTATTACAGGGCGCTTATTTATGCCTCACTGGATACCACCTCTAACCCCCAATATCAAAACCTGGCAAGTGACCCGCTGGCGGAGGCCATGCGTTCGTTCGCCAAGGCAGACGAATTGAACAAAAGTGACAATGATTACTACATTTCCGATGCCATGGGAATTCCGGTGACCAGAACCCAGCAGATTCAGCAGCTATGGGCTCATTACCTGAATAAAGGGGTGGAGAGCTATCAAAATAACGATGCCGAAAGTGCAGCCGGATGGTTTGAGAAAACCACGGTTGTTCAGCCTGAAGATACTACCGGATACATTTATGCCGCAAGTGCTGCACAAAGTGTGGAGCAGTGGGACCGGGCCCTTGAGCATTACTACACCTTACTGAATGACCTGGAATATGGTAGCAAGGATGTGTACAATGCGGTGATTTATATTGAGACGAATATCAATGAGGACCCTGAAAAAGCACTTGAAGTGGTGCGGATGGCAAGGGAAGAATACCCGGATGATCCTGATTTTTCACGGGCAGAAATCTCAATGCTCATAAATATGGAACGTGCCGACGAAGCACGCAGCAAGCTGGAAGCCGAGCTGGAACGCGATCCTGACAATGTGGACCTGCTGTTTACCTACGGCGTCCTGAATGATGAGCTGGGTGATGTGGATGCGGCTGTGGAAGCCTACAACAAGGCCCTGGCTGCCGATCCCAATCATTACAACTCGCTGTACAACCTGGCAGCCCTGAAAACCAATACCGCCCTTGATATGATCAAGGAGAAAAATAACCTGGGTATATCAGCGGCTGATAAGAAAAAAGGACAGGAAATGAATGAGAAAATCAATCAGAGCCTGAAAGAAGCGTTGCCGTTGTGGGAAAAGGCTAACACCCTGAAACCCGGCGAACGCCGTACACTGGAGACCATGCAGTACATTTATGTGCAGCTGGGACAGAACGAGAAAGCCGCTGCAATTGGTGAGAAACTCGAGGAAATGCCTGAGAACTAACCATTAACAGCAAATAGTACCAAAGACCCCGCCTGTGACAGGCGGGGTTTTTTATTTGCCCGGTTTAGCCGGAAATACCTGTTAATCGGGGTTCTATCTTTAGGAGTTATTAACTATTTTACCGGCGTGTTTAGAGTTGTCTTTCTTATTTGCCTATTACTGCCACTCCTGAATCCGGTCAGAGGTCAGGATTCCAAAGAATTGGTAACTCTTGACGGAACCTGGTATTTTGCGGCAGATACTTTTTTAGTGCCAGGGGAGTATAATGCACTGATAGGGAACGAGGCAGATGTGCCGGGTCGATGGAATGACTATGCGTCCGGAGCACACGGACCATTCGGTTTTGGCAGCTATTACCGACAGGTGATTATTCCTGACATTCCGCCGCCGTTTGCCATGCGGTTTCCGGATGTCCTTTCAGCCCACCGGGTTTACATTAACGAAGACTTGCTGTATGAATCGGGCAGGCCGGCTACCCGGCGCCGGGATGAGGTATTCGGCAATTACCGGTATATCCGGATGTTGCCGGCCGGGATTTCAGCCGGAGACACCGTGAATATTACGGTCCACCTTTCCAATTTTCATCATCGTAACGGGGGGATCGTGCGGTCGGTCGAACTGGGATCCTATCAGGAAATGACCAGGGAAAAGGAACAAAACCTGTTCCTCGAAGCCATGCAGCTTGGCGGGGTGGCCGTTATGGGCATATTTTTCCTTATTTATTTCCTGTTCAGAAAACAGGATAAATATATTGTTACTTTCTCCCTGTTATGCCTTGGTATCTTCCTGTATGTGTTTTTTAATGGTGAATACGTCCTGTATTCACTTTTTCCCGGGTTAGGGGGAGCGATCATTCTGGATATCATTTATGTTACATTCTATTTTACATTCACTGTCAACCTGATCCTGATTTCCGAGCTCTTTCCCAATGAGATTCCCTATTGGCTGATACAGATCGCTAAAATAGTGGGAATTGTATGCATCCTCGCCGTTATTCTCCTGCCGATGCATATATATTCCTACACGATGCCCGTTTTCAGGGTTTATGCGATCATCGCCGGCTTTTACCTGATTTACCAGATTTTGATGGCGTCCCTGCATCACCGGCCGGGGGCGAAGATTATCTGGGTGGCGGTAACGGTTATTTTTCTGTTCATGATCAATGATCTGCTGTATAACGCTCATATTATCGAAACGGGTGAGTTAATTGGCTGGGGGGTATTATTCTACCTTATGATCCTGATGATCGTGAGCAGCCGCCGGTTCAGCCGGGCCATAAACAATGAGGAAAAACTACTGAAAGACCTGCGCAAGCTCAATGACAACCTGAC
The DNA here is from genome assembly GCA_964563925.1 of uncultured Roseivirgaceae bacterium. Lineage (GTDB taxonomy): Bacteria > Bacteroidota > Bacteroidia > Cytophagales > Cyclobacteriaceae > JAUILA01. The sequence goes on from CAZLZD010000001.1 coordinate 189,605, forward strand.
GTTCAAGGTAAGGGAACGTACCCTGGACCTGGAGGAGAAGTCCCGGATAATAGAACGGCAGCAGGCCCAGATCCTCAAGAAGAATGAAGAGCTGATTAAATCCCGTGAAGAGGAGAAAAGCATAATAAAGAATATCGTGCATGACCTGAAGGCGCCTTTTAATAAGATTAGCGGACTGATCAGCGTATTTGAAATGGAGGCGGACAAGGAGAATGTTAACAGGGAGGAAATGGATCAAATCCTGAAGATGATCCGGCAGGTGGCAGAGGAAGGGGGCAGTATGGTGGAAGATCTGAATGTGGTAACCTTTTTTGAAGATACACTGGCCGGTCACGGTGAGATCGAAGAGGTTGATCTTATGCAACTCCTTAATGACCTCGTACAGGGTTACCGGGGATATGCCACCAAAAAAGATATTGAACTGGAGTTCATTTCACCGGTTCGCAAATACATGATCAGCACCCACCCCAAATCACTCACCAGGATCGTGGATAACCTGCTGTCGAATGCCATAAAGTTTTCACCTCAGCAGACACGTGTGTGGCTGAGCCTGAAACCCAGGCATGATGATTTCGAGATTGCAGTAAAAGATGAGGGACCGGGTTTCACGGAAGAAGATAAGAAAAACATATTCGAGAAGTTCCAGAAGTTATCAGCCCGTCCGACCAGCGGAGAAAGCAGTACCGGCCTGGGGCTGAACATTGTGAAAACACTAACGGAAGGCCTGGGAGGTACAGTAATCCTCCTTGATGAGAGCTATGGCGCTCACTTCATTCTTACTTTTCCAAGAAAAACACCACATGCAGAGGACCAGGCTACCGGGTAGCCCATTTTTCAAGCTGAGATGCCATCCTGGTCAATTCCTGGTAGCGCTTCTTAAGAACTTCTTTCTGGAGCGATAACTCGGCACGCATGGCTGTGGAAAGGTTAAGGGACAAGGCTTCGTCGTAGGCATTCAGTGCATATTCCTCGGCCTGCCGGCATTCTTTAAGAATCGCAGCGGGATAGAATTTGTAGGTGGCTGTGCGGAGATGATCCCACGTATTCCTGATATTCGTTTCGATGCGTTCGCCGAGGATGGTGGCGTCTTCCCGGGACAGGGTAAGTGAGAGCATTCGCGCATACTTCTTTCGGACTCTCGCACAACGGCTTAAAAAACTTTGCATGAGTGAGTCATTGATGTTGTCGGCAGCGGTATCGAGACCATCCGCCGCATCAAGGTTCACCTGAATAAGATTGCGAATCGTTGAGGCTTCTGTTGCTTTCATATGCGGGAAAAGAATATTTGAGATTTAATTAAGTTACGCAGATATACTTTATAGACACTGAAAAGGGAAAGAAAGTTTTACATCAGTCATCTAATTTTTATGAGGAGAGGTAAATAGGACGCTGAACAGGAGTGTGAGGGAATTGTTGTTTTTGGTAATGGGTAAAATAGTGTATTTTCCTTGTTCCGAGTTATCTTACAGAATTGTCACTTCGTACTAAAATTTTCATCAGCCTGATTTCGGTGCTGATCCTGCTTGCACTGGTCGCCGGACTTTTGCAATACGGGCAGGTCAAGGGATTTAAGAATACCCTGCAGGAGCTGGTTGAAACCAAATCCAATGGCCGGCTGGTCCTGGACCTGGGGGAGACCACCATTGATTACCTCGATTTATCGTTCCACCTGGATCAGGTCCAATTGTATCCTTCGGAGGAGTCGGACGGACTTCAGAAGTTGGTGGTCCCTTCAATCCGTGTGAATATTGGATCACTTTTCAGTTACGCCTTTTCACGCCAGCTGGAAATTGAAGAGTTGATCATTGAAGAGCCGTACGCCACTGTTAAACTACCGGAAAATAAGGGACGGGGTCCGAACCGGGTCAACGTGGCACACCAACTGGCGCTTTTCGCCCCAGGAATTGAGGCATTTCTTGAAAAGATCAGAATAGATATGTTCCGTATCGAGAAAGGGGGATCATTGCTCGACCCCGCCGATCAGGGCACCATTAAAATCTCCCTGGTAGACCTGGCCATTCTTAATTGGGATATGCGTGACCTGAGCGATGAGGCGGATATAGAACTGGATATAGGCGCCCAGGCCCTGCAGTTTTCACAATCGGAGTTTTCCTTTGAGGCCATTTCCTATGCCTATTCGGCGAATGAATTACGTATCCATGCCTACAATTTTAACCTTTCTGACTCGCTGGGCAGAATGGTCCTGAACCTGTCGGGTGAAGAAATCGCAATCAGGGAGCCTGATTTTGATGCGCTACTGAACAGGGAGGAATATGTTTTTGGCCATTTGCAGATCGATGAGCCAAAAGTTCTGGCAACTATTTATCCCTCTCAAAATTCAAACTCCGGTAATAGTGGCAGCCGGCACCCGGTATCTGACATTCTCAAGAAAAACCTGGGTAATCTAACCCTGAATACTGGTCTGCTCACCAATGCCGAACTGATCCTGAATCTGATAAAGCCGGGGGATACCGTACGCCTGGTTCTTCCGGGCATTTCAATGCATGCAGAATCCCTTATGGTCAGGGAGGATTCATCGACGCTCATGATAGAGGCGCTGAACATACAAATTGATTCGTCCCGGATTGACCTGGGTGATGACCTTGAAGTTAATTTTTCCTCCCTCGAATACGATCAGTCCTACAACGTATTCCTCACGGATATCGACGTACTAAGCAGGGCGAGAAATGCGAGTATTCTGAAGGGTGAACGGTTATCACTGTACCGGTTGAACGTGTTCACCTACCTGTATGAAAACCGGGTGCAGATAGATTCGGTACACCTGAGGAATGGCAGTGTGTATATCGGGGAGGCACCGCGTAAGACATTCTCCGGGTTAAGAAAGGAAGAGCGGCCGGAAGCAAGCCAGCCATCCGTCTTTATTGACCGCATCTTATTGGATAATGTACACGCACGTTACGCCATGAACGGAATTGAAGCAGAGGTTCACGATGTAAATGCCCTCGTAGAGGATGTGAGCAGGGAACCTTCTCTACTGTATTCCCTTCGTTACATCGAGATTCCAAGGGCCACCGTTCGCAGGGAGGAATTAACGGCCAGTATCCGGCAGGTTCGTTATGAGCCGAAGAATATTAAACTGCAGTCGATCCGGCTGGAAACGCCAGAGGCCAGCATGCAGATAAGCGATGTGCGGGCCCGACCGGAGAAATTCCTGCTGGAGACACCCGATGCCCACGAATGGACCGCTTTGAACGTATCGGAGATTGTCCTCGAAGGCGACGTTTCACGTTTTATGAATCAGCCAGACAAGGAGAAAACGGATTCACAAAACTTGTTTTTTCAGGATATATCGGTGGATCAGTTGCGTGTTGATATCAGGAACGGGGACAGCCTGTCTGTAAGGCTGGCAGGAAACAGGATCCGTGCAAACGGCCTGTCCGAAGGACCGGACGGGATCAGGACAGGAAGTCTTTCGGGTAATTTTGAAAATTTTGAGGTGCTGAAGGGACCGGATCATTTTCTCGTTGACCAGTTGATGGTAAATACCGGTGAAAAAAGCCTTGCTACAGGCTTCCGGGGAATGCTTGGCAGGGATACCATTCTGGCCGAACGCATAGAAATTCAGCGCATCAGTATGCTGGATTCTTCGTTCGCGACAGAGGGAATTGATATCCGGCAACTCACGTTTAAAAACACATCGATACAGGCCCTGACCGATAAGGTACTGCTCGGGGAGGTTCGCATCGGGGGTGGGAGGCAGCCGCATGCAGGGGTTACAGAAATATTTGGCCCCCGGGTCATGATTACCACGCAACCTGATACACCGAAACGCAAGGGGGGAGGATTTCCTGATATCGTGGATAAGGTGATTTTACATGCCGGTGAACTGAGGATTAATACAGACAAGGTGGACTTCGGGGAAATTACTATGGATATATCTCAGTCTGAGCACGTGGTGATCGGCGCGAGGAATATCGATTATGCGACGGACAAAATGGTGCTGGCGATTTCGGAAATATCCGGTGACGGAGAGGGGACGGTTGTCCGCGGGCTTTCAGTCGTTCCCCCAGACGGATATGAGAAGTCTCTTGAAACGGAGGAAGACGTCATTGTAGCTGACTTTCAGGAGATCAGGCTAAACGGGTTGACACTGGAGCGTCTGCAGGAGGAAGAGAGAATACGGTTGCCGGAAATACAATTGAACGGATGGACGGTGAGCATTGCCAGGGATAAACGCCTTCCCGACAAGGACCCGGAGAATAAGCCCCACCTTCTTTCTGAATTCCTTCCCCTGCCCGAATCGATTGAGATTGGCGTTTTGAAGGGCACGGACGGGAGCCTGAGATATTCGGAGACAGGGGAGCGAACTGGTCAAACCGGCCGTATACACCTTAACGACATGCAATTCTCGTTCTGGCCGGAGGGCAGTAATATGGAGCATCCTCAAATGCTTCAGGGCACTTTTTCAATCTATGGGGAGGGCAAGACCAGTTTTGCCTATGGTGAGCTGGATGAATCACGTTTCTGGTTGCAGTTAAGTCTGCGTGACATGCCCATAGCCGCATTCAATCCGATGATTGATTCGCTTGAAGCAGTGAAGGTTACTTCAGGGTTTCTAAAGGAATTTGAGTTTTACGTAACCGGTGACAGTGTGTCGGCTACCGGGGATGCCCTGATCACCTATGACGACCTGCACCTGGAGATATTTAAGCGGGGGGAACCTGATGTCCGGAATCTTGGTTCGGAACTGCTCACCTTACTGGCGGATGGTATTATCCTGAGACATTCCAGGGAGGATGCGATTTCACCGGTCTCACAGGAAAGAATTCCGCATAAATCACCGATTAATTACTGGATCAAGTCGCTGATCCAGGGAGCTATGAAGACGGTGAGAAAAGGGAAAAAGCCCCGGTAGGGCTATTTCTTCCGGTCCGGAATGTAGTTAAAGCTGAAGGGGAGCTTTCGGGGGAAGAAGCATTTTGTCTTGTCGCACGCCTGGTAGTACAGCTCGCCTTCTGAGATCACCGGTTTGTCCGGACCCGTGAATTCGACAATAACACGAAGTGTGTCGCTGAATACATCAGATTTTTCAGTCCCTATAAAGAAAGGTTCAGGTGCCGGGAATATAACCCGTTCTATTGATACCGACTCCGGAATCATTGTCCAGGAAAGTTTCGTCGGGATGAATGCGGGATTTGACGGATCGTCAGACTGTATATGATACCCCTGGCGGATCACAAAAATCAGTTCGGCCGCTGCCTTGTCTCCCGAACCGGGCCGAAGCTCACTACCTTCGAAGCTTACGAAATGCTCCTGGGCCGACAGGGTCAACGGGAGGAGGCCGACAGTGAATACGAAAGTCAGCCCGTTAATGACTCGCCAGAAGATCATCGAGTTTGGATCTGAGAGCCTCAAGGCGCGCATCAAAGTTCTTTGAATCAAGCAGGGACATAAATACAATTTGTCCGTCCGGGTCAATGATCATATTGGAGGCAAGCATCACCTCATCCCTGGCCAGGTCGGGCAATACACCCTCAGGGGCAAATGAAGCCGCCACCGAACCATCCTCGTCCAGCAGAATCGGGAAAGTGAATTCAAACTTTTCCTGGAGCTTTTCATTGACCAGGCTCCCCGGTTCCTTCACATCGATGATGAGCACCTTCACGTTTTGCGGGGCATAGTTCTCGCTTAACTGCTGCAGGTAAGGAGCTTCTGCATTACAGAAAGGACACCAGGTGGTAGCGATGTGAAGCACCAGATAGGATCCGCGATAGGATTCCATTGACACTTCCCTGCCATTGAGATCCGGCAGACTGAATCCGGGTGCTTCAATGGGAAGCACTATATCCTGGGCGCTTACACCTTGCGGTAAACACACGAGGAGCATCATGCAGAAACAAATAGTGGATAATGTTTTCATCGGATTATGCCTTTTTTTAATATACAAACAACCTGATAATTTTCCTATCTTAACGTATGATCAGATTGTTCCAAACGTGGATGGTATTACTGCTGTTCACCTCGTGCGTACCGAATGAAGACGCAACTCAACGTGAAGTCAGGCAGATGCAGCAAATATTTATCGGAACCTATACCGGCGAAGGCAGCGACGGCATTTATACGGCCTGGTTCGACCCGGCGAATGGTACACTTTCGGATCTTCAGCTCGCCATCCAAACGCCTAATCCCTCTTTCCTGACCAGATCAGGAAAATGGCTTTATGCGGTGAATGAAATGGTACCCGGACAGGAAACCGGGCGTATAACGGCTTTCACGGCAGGTGAGGACTCGACGCTCCATGAGCACGGACACGTAGATTCCAAAGGAGCGTATCCCTGCTATATTTCTTTGTCCGCCAACCAGGAAAACCTGCTGGTGGCGAATTACGGGGGAGGCAGTGTGCTGAATGTACTGCTTCGGGACCAGGAGGATAATCCCCTCGGACAATCATGGCTGTCTGAGCACACCGGCAGCGGGCCCGATTCCAGCCGGCAGGAGGCACCCCACGCCCATTCTATCCGGCAAATGCCGGGTACACGGGTTGTGCTGAGTGCCGACCTGGGAGCCGATAAGGTATATCAGTATATCCTGGAGAATGACCGGCTGGTGCTGACCGACTCGCTGGGAATGGCGCCGGGTGCCGGTCCGCGGCATCTTGATTTCCATCCGTCACTTCCCATCGCGTATGTGATCAATGAATTGAATTCGACCATCACCGTATTCTCCTACAATGAGTCTGCCAATTCATTTAAAAAAGAACAGATCATTTCCACCTTGCCGGAAGGGTATGAAGGCGAAAGCTACTGTGCCGACATACATGTGCATCCCGGCGGGAAGTGGTTGTACGGATCGAACCGCGGACATGACAGTATTGTGAGTTACCGGATCGGCGAGGACGGACTGCTGGAGATGACCGGTCACTTTACCGAAGACATTACGTGGCCAAGAAACTTTGCCTTGAGTCCGGACGGCCGACATTTGCTGATCGGCAGCGAACGTGGTAACCGCATTACGGTAGCGGAAGTGGATTCTGCCAGCGGGCGGCTAACTGCGACTCCCCATCAGCTTGAAATTTCCAAACCGGTTTGCATTCTCTTTTAGAAGGTGGTGGAATTGTGATGAGCGGACTGCGGAAATCAAGGATTTAACTTATATTGGAAATCCACCATAACCTATGACTATGAAAAAATCACTGACCATCAGGTTGTCGCTGATGATGTTCCTGGAATTCTTTATCTGGGGATCCTGGTTTGTAACCATGGGCACCTACCTGAGCCGTACTATTAAGGCCTCCGACGTGGAAAACGGGATGGCCTATGGTACCCAGTCGTTAGGCGCCATCATTGCCCCGTTTGTGATCGGGTTAATTGCAGACCGGTATTTCGCGGCGCAGAAAATACTTGGGGTCATTCATCTTGCAGGAGCCGCCATAATGTTCTGGATCACCCAGCAGGCTGATTTTGCCGGCTTCTATCCGTTATTGCTGATCTACATGATCCTGTATATGCCTACCCTGGCACTGGTCAATTCCGTCGCGTTCCGGCAACTGTCCGACCCGGAAAACCAGTTTGCAAAGCTGCGGGTATGGGGTACGGGAGGATGGATCCTGGCGGGACTTACCATCGGATTTTTTGGCTGGGAGGATGAAGGCGTACTTGTGAATACCTTTTACATGGCAGCCGTGGCCTCCGCTGCGTTGGGCCTTTTGAGCTTCTTCCTGCCGGATACCCCTCCGGGCGGCAAGGGCAAGGATATTTCACTGGGTGATATAATTGGAACGGATGCCCTTAAGCTGCTTAAGGACAAGAATTACCTTGTGTTTTTTGTGGCGTCCATTCTCATTTGTATTCCGCTGGCATTCTATTACCAGGAAGCCAATAAATACATGAATGAGGTGGGGGTTACCGCTGCTGCCGGTAAAATGGCGCTGGGGCAGGTATCCGAACTTGTATTCATGCTGGCCATCCCCTGGTTTTTCCGAAAATTCGGGCTGAAGTATATGCTGCTTATCGGGATGGGAGCCTGGGCGCTGAGGTATGTGCTGTTCAGTTTCGGAAATGCGGATGACCTGATGGCCCTGATCTACCTGGGAATCATTCTCCATGGCATTTGCTATGATTTCTTCTTTGTAACCGGACAGATCTATACGGAAAAGAAAGCCGGGGAGAATATTAAATCTGCCGCCCAGGGACTGATCACTCTCGCTACCTACGGCGTGGGGATGTATATCGGGTTTTATATTGCCGGACAAATCACAGAATCCCTTTCGCTGGAAGTGGGACATGACTGGAAATCAATCTGGATGTATCCGGCTGGCATTGCCGCTGTGGTTATGCTATTATTTGCTATTGTATTTAAAGAAAAGAAAATTAAACAACCATGAACATTTGTATGCTGGGAACCGGCTTCATTGGCCGGTTTTATACCGATTCACTGATGGGATACCGCAGTCGCGATAAAGTGGTAAGCGTGTATTCGAGGAAAATGGAGTCAAGTAAAAAATTTGCAGAGGATTACGGAACCCCGTTTTATACCGACAACATGGAAGAGGCCATTGCCCGGGATGAGGTGGAAGTAGTCTGCATATCGCTTCCCAATCACCTGCATGAGGAGGCAGTTAACCTCTGTGTTAAACACAGTAAGGGAGTGATCTGCACAAAGCCGCTTGGCCGCAACGGCGAGGAAGCCCTGCGGATGATGAAAGCGGTGGAAGAAGCCGGAATCTTTAACGGGTATCTGGAAGACCTGGTGTATACCCCGAAATTCCTGAAAGCCTGGGAAAGTGTGAAGGCAGGAGCCATCGGGCGGGTACTTTGGGCCAAATCACGGGAAACACATCCCGGTCCGCACAGCGACTGGTTCTGGGACAAGGAACTCGCCGGAGGCGGAGCCATTCTCGACCTGGGTTGCCATTGTGTGGAAATTGCACGGACCTTTATCGGGAAGGATATCAAACCCATAGAGGTAATGTGCTGGGCGGATACCCAGGTAAAGCCGATTGATGCGGAAGATCACGCGATCGGACTGGTTAAGTATGAGAATGGTGCGATCGGACAATTTGAAGTGAGCTGGACATTCCGGGGCGGACTGGACCTGCGTGATGAAGTGATGGGGGACGAAGGCACTATCTGGAGTAATGGATTCATGCGCACCGGCCTGGAGATATTCACCACGGGTAAAAGCGGGGGATATGTGGCCGAAAAATCCGAAAGTGACAGCGGCTGGCTTTTCCCGGTTGGGGATGAGCTGAATGAGCTGGGCTATAACCACATGTTTGTCGATATGTTTGAGGCCATTGAAACGAAGGGCCAGCCACGCGAGACCTTTTACGACGGGTATATCGTGAATGCAGTTATGGATGCTGCCTATAAATCCGTGAAAAGCAAGAAATGGGAACCTGTCGAACTGGCCGTATGGAGGGGGCAGGAAGGGCTGACCAAGCATGACCACCTTACCGAATATGATGAGGACCATTACCTGGTCAAAGATGAAATAACCCACTACGGGGCGAGGAAGCTCATTCTCAAAAATAAAAAGACCGGCAAGATCGAGGAGAGGGTGGAAGGGAAGTAGAGCTATGCAGGTCCCGTTTTGACTCCGGCTTGCGATGAACGTTTCCGTCATCCTGATAAACATCCGGGCCCCGACCCGGATTCGCATCAGGACCTGATTAACCATTGCAGGTCCCGTTTTGACTCCGGCTTGCGCCGGAGATTGAACGGGATGACGACAAGGAGAATAATCTTACAAAACTTTCAATAATAATTGAAAGTTATAATTATTTTATTATCTTTGGTCTATGGAATACGATGAGGCACGACAGAAATTCATTCAGGCCTGGGGAACCCTGGGATCAAGCTGGGGAATCAGCAGGTCAATGGCCATGATCCATGCTTTGCTTCTGATTTCCACCGAACCGTTATCCACCGAAGAAATTATGGACGAACTGAAACTCTCCAGGGGCAATGTCAATATGAACGTACGGGCCCTGATTGACTGGGGAATAGCCCGTAAGGAACACATTCCCGGTGAACGGAAGGAGTTTTTCAGTACAGGCAAGGATGTATGGCAACTGGCAAAACAGGTTTCACGCGAGAGGCGGCGCAGGGAAATAGAACCTATTCTGAATGTATTGGGAGAGGTGCATAAGGTAGAAGGGGAGAATAGGGAAGAGGTGGCTGAATTTAAAAAGGTGACGGCTGAATTGTTTGAGTTTTCCAATAAGGTGGACAGTATGATCGAGAAATTTACCAAATCAGACCAGACATGGTTTTATAAACTCATGATGAAACTCTAAAAAAATTTATCTCAAAGTTTCAATACATATTGAAAGAAATGAAAATTAATAAGTTATGAAAACCCTGACGAAAAGAACCATTATTTACGACGATGATTGCCCGTTGTGCGCCATGTACACCGGGGCATTCCTGCGAACCCGTATGCTGGATAAAGAGGGGAGAGAGAAATATACCCAGGCCCGTGACTCAGGTACTTATCCGGTCGACTGGGATCGGGCCCGGCATGAAATCGCCCTGGTCAACCGCTCGGATGGGTCGGTTCAGTATGGTCTTGACAGTCTGATGGCTATCCTGGCACATCGCTGGCCGGCAATGACGAAAGTCTTTGACTGGAAGCCATTCTACCAGGGTATGCATACACTATACAAGTTTATATCGTACAACCGAAAGGTGATTGCACCGGCACCTGTTTATGGAAAATCAGATGCATGTACTCCCGATTTTCATACTGGCTACCGTATTTCGTATTTATTGTTTACATGGGTCATAACAAGCTTAATTATAACAAGTTATGCCACATATATTAATTCTTTACTTGAGTTAAGAAACTCTTTTGGACGGGAATTCCTCATTTGCGGAGGACAGTTATTATGGCAGGGAGCATTCGTGTATTCCTGCTTGCGAGATCGGCGTATGGAATACCTGGGAAATATGATGACCATTTCTTTGGGTGGTGCACTGCTGCTCCTCCCGGGCATGTGGATCCTTTCTGCATTCGGAGCTCAGCCCATAGTGTTTGCCTGCTGGTTCCTCGTGGTGGCCACACTTATGCTGGCCGAGCACATCAGGCGGGTTCGATTGCTTCAGGCGCCAGCCTGGCTTTCAGCTACCTGGGTACTCTACCGGATTTTAGTTCTCATTTTACTCTTATCACTATGAAAAAGATGATCATTGCCGGCGGCACCGGATTTTTAGGTACTGTCTTAAAAAATTACTTTCAGCCGGACTGGGAAGTAGTCATTCTCACCCGCGGACAGACGGGGTTCAGGAATGGTGTATTACACGTCCATTGGAACGCAAAGGAAACAGGGGAATGGGTCAAACACCTTGAAGGAGCTTCAGTGATTATCAATCTCAACGGAAAGTCGGTGGATTGCCGCTACACGGAGAACAATAAACAGTTGATTTACGCTACCCGGTTGAATTCCACACGGGTAATCGGAGAGGCGGTCAGGTCCCTGGATAATCCTCCGGAACTCTGGATCAATGCTGCTTCGGCCACGATCTACCGGCATGCGGAAGACCGCGAAATGGATGAGTATACCGGGGAATTCGGGGAAGGATTTTCGGTGGATGTATGCCAAAAATGGGAAAAGGCCTTCAAGATGGCCCGGGTACCCGGAACACGCAAAGTGGCAATCCGCACCGGTATTGTACTCGGACGAAACGGCGGCCCGTTTATTCCACTGAGGAATATGGCCCGGTTTGGGCTGGGAGGGAAGCAAGGAAACGGCAGGCAATATGTAAGCTGGCTGCATGAAGTGGATTTCGCCAGGATTATTGATTTCCTGATCCGGAATGAACGATGCCGCGGCGCCTGGAATGTGACAGCTCCGAATCCCCTTCCTAACCAACAGTTCATGAAAGCCATGCGGGCAGCGGTTGGCATGCCCTTCGGACTACCTGCACCGTCGTGGCTGCTGGAGATGGGGGCACGGCTGATCGGTACCGAAACCGAGCTGATACTTAAAAGCCGGCGGGTTGTGCCGGCCAGGCTGCGGGAGGAAGGTTTTGTTTTTCGCTTTGCTTACGTCTCAGAAGCGCTGCATGATCTTGTGGATTCCGCGGTTAAGAAGGATAGTACAAGTCTTGTCCCTTCAACCAGATCCTTCCTTGAGATATGAATTCGGGATACCAGACGGCAGTTCGTATTTTGAACGGGCTACTTATCGGCTGGACCATTCTCCTGATCCTACTTTTCGTAGCCGCATTTTTTAACATTGATGACAGTCTGGGACTTATTTACATGTGGGCCTATCTGTCTTATGGTGTTGTAGTCATCGGTATCCTGTTGTTTCTTATATTATTCTTTACAGCTCTGATAGTATCCGGCTGTCCGATTAAAATGCTACGGTTCAGTCTTTTATGGTTCATTTTATTCTACCTCTTGGTAATGCTGCGATAAAAATTCCCGTGGTTAATTAACTAATGAGGATTTACTCCCCGCTGATAATCTTCAATGCATACCCTTTGAGCTGGTATTCGGTGAGCACTGCCTGCGAGGTGAAGCTTACCTCGGCTTCCGGTAAAAGTTCGTCGTTGGTAATTCCCCGCATGCTCTGGGCACATACGATAAACCGGACGTTATGCCTTGCCAGCTCCCTGATAAGATCTTTTGTGGGATTGGGCTGGCCATGACGCTTTTCATACGCTTCATCAGTCATGAATGCATGGGTGGCATAGCCATGTACCGCCACCACCACATTCAGCTTATCTTCCGGGATGCCTGATCCGGCATGCAGGTTGAGGAAACGGCCGATTTCAATCACACTGAAATTAATGCTCGAGTAATCAGGCTCTCCCGTCTTTTCAGGCCGGGGATCGTACCCGGTGAGATCAATAAGTATATTGTAATTTATAGTAGGATCCGGTACGTAATTTACCTCATCAATCATCTTTACATCGGTAAATTCATATTTGATCATCGGGAAAAAACGGGGTTCGGGCATAAGTTTATCGTATACTTGTTCGACACAGTTATTTTTCAGGAATTCTTTGGCTTCCGGGGCTCTTTCTTTCCATTCGGCACTGACCTTTTCAAAGGATTCATCGTCTTTAAGATACATCATAACCACCGCTTCCAGGGTATCGCCGTTCTGACGGCTGTTCACTGTATACATATGCATCTCATTAGTGCTCATCTTTTCTTCAAAAATGGAGCTTAATCGTTGCCTGACGTCCTCAAACTGTTTGGCGTCGGTATTCGGACATAGGTAAAATCCTCCGTAGGAATAATACTGGGCCGAGGAGCTGGTAATTACAAAAGAAATAAGGCAGGCAGACAGGACAAAAGTAAGGTATTTCACAATCAGAATTTTTTTTGAAAATATAGATAAAGTGTCGGTGCCTTCCTATACCTTGATTCTGGTATTCTTTATTCAAAATTGATGGGGATTAGCCGGTTAATTTCTTCATAATTGATTAATTTACTAAGAGTGAGAGACTCAAATATGCTGCATAATTCGTATTGATGAGTCATAAATAAAACTGATATTGAATTACGATAATATAACTACAGATTATTGTTAAATTTGATAGGAAACGAATCAAAATCTATTAGAACATGGAAAAAAATAAAAGCAACGGAAGCCCGGAAGAGAACCACAAAGTGTGGGAAGTGAATGAATCCAGTAAATGCCCGTTTATGGGAGGTGCTGTAAAATTCACCGCGGGAACCGGAACATCAAATCGTGACTGGTGGCCCAACCAGTTAAATCTTTCTATTCTCCGTCAGCATTCCAGCCTTTCTGATCCGATGGATGAGGATTTTGATTATGCGGAAGAATTTAAAAAGCTAGATCTGGCTGCGGTCAAGCAGGATTTATTTGACCTGATGACAGATTCGCAGGAATGGTGGCCGGCAGATTACGGTCATTACGGACCATTCTTTATTCGTATGGCCTGGCACAGTGCAGGTACCTACCGGATTGCCGACGGACGCGGAGGCGGAGGGTCAGGCACCCAGCGCTTTGCCCCGCTGAACAGCTGGCCTGACAATGCCAACCTTGACAAAGCACGCCTTCTGCTGTGGCCCGTTAAGCAGAAATACGGAAGGCAGATTTCCTGGGCCGACCTGATGATCCTGGCCGGTAACTGTGCGCTTGAGTCGATGGGTCTGAAGACTTTCGGATTCGGAGGAGGCCGGGAAGACGTATGGGAGCCGGAAGAAGATATCTACTGGGGCTCGGAGGGAGAATGGCTGGGCGACAAGCGCTATGAAGGTGACCGTCAGCTTGAAAATCCCCTGGGTGCGGTCCAGATGGGTCTTATTTATGTAAACCCGGAGGGCCCCAACGGAAATCCAGATCCGGTAGCAGCGGCAAGGGATATACGCGAGACATTCGGTCGGATGGCCATGAATGATGAAGAGACGGTGGCACTGATTGCCGGCGGACATACATTTGGCAAAACCCACGGTGCGGCTGATCCGGTCAAATATGTCGGAGCCGAACCTGAAGGAGCTTCGATCGAAGAGCAGGGACTGGGCTGGAAGAATACTTTCGGTACTGGGAATGCAGGAAGCACCATTACCAGCGGACTGGAAGGTGCCTGGACAACCACCCCGACCAAATGGAGTAATAACTTCTTTGAAAACCTGTTTGGTTTTGAATGGGAGCTTACCAAGAGTCCGGCGGGTGCCTACCAGTGGAAGCCAAAAGACGGAGCAGGCGAGGGTACCGTGCCGGATGCACATGATCCTGAGAAGAAACATGCTCCTTTTATGCTGACCACTGACCTGGCCCTTCGTATGGATCCGGACTATGAAAAAATCTCGCGGCGGTTCTACGAGAACCCGGATGAGTTTGCCGATGCGTTTGCCCGTGCCTGGTATAAGCTTACCCACCGGGATATGGGACCTATCGGTCGTTACCTGGGAACTGAAGTGCCGAATGAGGAACTGATCTGGCAGGATCCGATCCCTTCAGTGGATCACGAACTTGTGGATGACAAGGATATTGCACACCTGAAAGGTGAAATACTGGATTCAGGATTGTCGGTATCCGAACTGGTTTCCACTGCCTGGGCCTCGGCCTCGACCTACCGCAATTCAGATAAGCGCGGTGGTGCCAATGGCGCCAGGATTCGTTTGGCTCCCCAGAAATTCTGGAAAGTGAACAATCCGACGCAGCTTGCAGGGGTACTTGAGACGCTGGAAGGCATACAGAAGTCCTTCAATGACAATCAATCGGGCGACAAAAAGATATCACTCGCAGACATGATTGTCCTGGGCGGATGTGCGGCCATTGAAAAGGCAGCCAAAGATGCCGGCCATGAAGTGACTGTTCCGTTTAGCCCCGGACGTATGGATGCGACGGAGGAGCAGACGGATGTGGAAGCATTTATGGTACTCGAGCCGATGGCGGACGGGTTCAGGAACTATAAGAACCGTCAGAATAATGTGTCAGCCTCTACGGAAGAAATGCTTGTAGATAAGGCTCAGCTCATGACACTTACCGCACCTGAAATGACCGTGCTGGTAGGAGGGATGCGCGTCCTTGGAACCAACTATGATGATTCTAAACACGGTGTATTCACGGATAAGCCGGGAACTCTCAGTAATGACTTCTTCAAAAACCTGCTCGATATGCGCACGAAATGGCGTGCCGCTTCCGATGACCAGGAATTCTTTGAAGGGGTGGATCGGGTGTCCGGTGATGTTAAGTGGACCGGATCACGTGTAGACCTGATCTTTGGATCGAATTCGGAACTTCGTGCCCTTGCCGAAGTATACGGATGCGGTGATTCCCAAGAAAAATTTGTCAGGGATTTTGTGAAAGCCTGGACCAAGGTGATGAACCTGGACAGGTTCGACCTGAAATAATTTCAGTTTATAGATTTTGATAGAATGGCAGCCTGGAGACAGGCTGCCTTTTTTTGTGAGATTCCAGTATTGACTCTGATTCAATCCGGCACGGTTACATGGCCTTCTTGCGGTCTAATTCAGAATCAATTTGAGTAACCAGGGCATTCATCTCCTCGCGTGTTTCATGGAGTTTTTCAATTTTTCTGCTTCTGATCAGGAGAATCTGCTGCGCGCGTCTCATAAATTCCATATCCTTAAGAAGATCCTCATAGTCCCGGATCATCCACTGATTCATTACCAGTTCGTCCGTGTATGTGAATGTTTCGGTCCTGGTTTCGGATTCATTAAGTGCGAGGTATTTATAATGATCAACCAGGCCAATCTCATAGATATTCCAGGTAACATCCTCGCTGAGTAGTCGGGGGATGGTGAACTGGTAGAAGCTGGTGATGGCTTTGCGCAGGCTGTCATTCTCCAATAAATTAAGTCCGGCTGCCTTCAAATTCTCAAAACCGCCGGACTTCACCACGATGTCGAGGTCCGTAATGTTACGCGTATAATACTGCACCAGGCTGTCGTTGAGTGGGATCTTTTGCTGCAGGGTAGCCACAAGTTTCTTTCCATACCCCAGATACTGCTGATGGGAACGGATGGTGCGCTGCATTTCAGACTGGCTGTCCAACAGGTCCGTTCTGATTTCCTGGTACATGCTGATTTCCTGTCGCTGTAACTGCCTGTCTTCATTCCAGGTGTTGATTTGCAGGGCGATCAGGATGCCTGCGACCACCAGGACGATCTCGCCGAGTGCGTAAAGGAGGTATCTGGAGAATCGACCGGAGCGGGGGATGAGCTTCTTTCGAAGTTCTTTCAGGATTAGGAACATGGACGGCTTAAATTTTTTGAAATAAAGCTAATTTAACCGTACGAACCAAAGACCCGTAGCAGAGGAACAATTCCATTTGAAATCCTCGTGCACCGGCAAGGGTCTTTTTAATTAAAAAAGCCAAAGACTATTTCACAGCTCCTTGTGGGACCCGTCACATCGTGGTAATATTTTAGACAGCCCACAGATACAATCCGTTATTCCATGGCCATTAAAAATACGGTTCGTATTCCTTTCGATGCGTGCCACGCGTGTGGATGCATTTCTGGCCCCGGCAAAGTGCAGCAGATACCCGCGCTGGCGACCGGGAGTAAGAGCTTTGAAAGCCGCCTTAAAATCAGGATCCTCCTGAAACTTTAATTCAAGTTCTTCAGGGACCGGATAGTCGGATGTTTTCCTGGGTTTGATTTTCGCCCCTGCCTTTTCCAGTTCGACCGCTTCGAAGATATACGCTTTCAGGGTGGGAATGAGGGAGTCGATTTCTTTCACGCTGGTGAACCGGATTTGGCGGCCTGACTGTACATTTTCGGTTTGCTGCACCAGGATATTCTCCTCGTCCTTGAGCAGCGCTCCCTTTGGGAAAAGAAGGGCACAGTACTCCTTGAATCCATGAATGAGGACGATGTTTTTGTTCTTCCAGGTATAGCAGGGATGCATCCATTTGAAACCTTCGTATAGTCCGCAGTCCAGGGCAATCTCCCTCAGCCTGGCCAGTTCGGGCTGCCATTGCTTCACCTCATTCAGAAACTTATCTACTTTCGCATTTTTCATTCTTACTTCCTTTTGACCCTCATCCCTGGTAAGTGCTTCAGGGCAGTTCTTCAAAGGTAATTATATCTTAAAGTGAATGCTTGATTCTACTGGATGAACGGCAATTCTTCCGGATACATTTACAGCTGGTCAGGGTAAACAGCCTTAATCAGATTTTTTCAGCCTGAATTTCCGGATCCTGTTGCCTTTACTATCTCCTGCATAGACATTTCCTTCACGATCACTGGCAATGTCGTGATACCTCGTCACTGAATCGCCAGCCGATCCGGCGGCATAATTTTTAAGCAATTCGATCTATTGGTTCGCCTTTAAAATAGGCTTTTTTCATCTTAACCTTTATCCAGATGGCTGCATAGAGGGCGGTTATTCCCGTAATTAAACCCACGTTTAAATAAACATCCTTTGTCATTTCGGGGGTGGGAGAATTATTAATGATCAGGTAGATCATGCTGATGATGCCAAGGATCTGGGCAACGGGATAAAAAGGGGACCGATAGGGGCGGTGGTAGTGAGGGTATTTTCTTCTCAGCACCATTACATTGATGTGTGCCACCAGGTACACAAGCAGCCATACCGTTGCCGCGGAAATCATCAACAGGATGACCACATCCTGTGAATTTCTAAAGCTGAAATAAAGGGCGATGGCAATACTACATGGGAAAAGGATCCCGAACCAGGGGGTTTTGAATTTGGAATGGATCAGGCCAAAGGCGCCAGGCAACTGATTGTTTTTAGCCATGCCGTATAGCATGCGCGAAAGAGATGCGATTCCTGTGCTGAACGAGCTGCCGGCGGCTGTTACAGCAATTACAGCCATAATCAACCTTCCGTTTTCTCCTAAAATCGCCATGACCAGCAGCCAATGCGGGATAGAAGTCTCTGCCAGTTCATTCCCGGGTACTTTGTGATAACCGGCTAACGCAACCAATCCGTATACCACCAATAAAATGAAGGAGGATATCATCATTGCCCTGGGGATGTTTTTTTCCGGGTTTCTTGTTTCTTCGGCCATGGGGCATATGAATTCCATTCCAAGGAAAGCCCACAGGGCCAACACCGTTAGTGAAAGCACACTCCAGTCTAATGATCCGAACCCGGATACCAGGTCAACAAAGGGGATGTCCTGAGCTTCCGAACTGCTGACCCCTGTAATTCCGATAACCAGGAGCGCGGCCAGCATGGTAAATGCCAGCACATTTTGTACCGAGGCAAAGACTTCCACACCCAGAATGTTCAGGAGAATGATGATGATATAAATCCATAACCCGATATGTGTGAAAGTACCGGGGTAGAGCACCTCGAAAACATAATTCAATAAAAAAATATCCGCAGCGCCGGCAAAAACAGCGAGGCCTAGATAACCTCCGATAGTAACCACAATTGCCGGAAGATGCCCAAGAGCCACCTCGGTGTAGGTGCTTATTCCCCCGGCCTTGGGCATCATCAGGGATAATTCCGTGAAAGTAAAGACATAACCAAGGGTAAGCGCAAATGCAATGAGCATCGCCACAAAGAAGGCCGCAGGATTGATCCCGACCCCCTGGAGAACGGTCACCAATGCGCCTTGTCCGACGACCACACCCACACCAACGGCAATGAGAGACGTGAGTCCCAATGTTCGTTTAAGCGTAGTGCCTGAGCTTTCAGAAGCGCTCATAGATGCTGTCTCTCATGTTAAGAATGGGTCATTGGGGCCTAACCGGTTAAAGGTCACCTAAATATAGATATCTGATGATTTGTTTCCACGAAAATTTTCAATCAAACTCCAGGAGGAGGGGGGATTGCGTTTAGTGCCTGTTTGCATCGGCAACATCTTTCGTCAGCTCGTCAATTTCCACAGCGGCATTCTTTAAATTGCCTATGTAGTAGTTGAGTGAAAACATATGGTAGAACATATCATCAATTAATTCGTCCATTTCGGATTTATTCATGTCATACAAATGACCGGTTCGTCGGATTCGGCTGTATTTTTTAGTGAGGTAATGCCACTTATCATCTGCTGCTGCGGAATTATCCATTAGCCTGGTATAGGTTGAATTGTACAATTTAGTTACCGAAGAAGTGAAATCCTTATTCTTGAATTTGCTTATTTCATTGCCGGAAATGGCGGATTGAAACGATCCTGAAATCGGATAAAATGTGCGCTGGGCCTCAAAATATTTCTGCAGCAAGGAATCTACCAGTGGTCTCCTGGTATCGTAAAGGTCAGATAAATCCTCACTTAAGACGGTATAAACCGAATCTTTTTCCCGGGCGAGTCGAATAACCAAATGGATGTATTCCTTATCCTGGGCAAGGTCTTTTTTGATACCCTCAATAAATTCCTGTTCGGCAATATCCTGTTTCCTATTTTCATTCCAGGTATTAATGGAAAAGGCTATTAAAATTCCCGCAACGACAAGGATAATTTCGCCGAATGCATACCTGATATACCGGCTCGTTTTCCCT
>CAZLZD010000002.1:0-9337 GCA_964563925.1 uncultured Roseivirgaceae bacterium
CGGGAAACTTTGAGTATTATGAATATAGAATAAGTCCTGCCGCTGGGATCATTCGAATTGTTATTTCTGCATAATTTATCAGGTTGGTGCTTCCGGCTTTTCTTAAAATCCCTCTGGCCCCAGCCGGATTCAGGAGCATAAGCATTCCCACTCCAATTAGAAAAATACCAAAGAAAATAACTATATATCTCGCAGTGATTGTAATAAATGTTCAGGTCAGTTATTGCCCTGTTTTGGGTTCCCGGTATAAATCAAACTTAATTTTATGCATGAAATGGTCTCAACATGTCTTCCAAAGAATTACTGAAAACTTATCCTGTTTGCCGGCGTTCTTCATTTTCCGGATAAGATAGCAGTTATATAGTAAAATCATAAACCCTTTTTGCCAGATCAGCCAGAGCCCCGCTCCTGCGCTTTCAGGAATAAAGTGAAATGGTGTATTTTCACGGTTTGATAAACTACAAGAAGATAAAACCTGCTTACTATGGCTTCAGGATTTTTCGCAGTATTGGATGATGTGGCTACCCTGCTCGACGATGTGGCCACGCTGAGTAAAGTAGCTACCAAGAAAACCTCCGGGATCCTTGGCGATGACCTTGCCGTCAATGCAGAAAAAGCCTCCGGTTTTGCTTCGAAGCGGGAGCTGCCGGTTCTCTGGGCCATTACGAAGGGTTCACTGCTCAATAAACTGATCATTCTCCCTGTCGCCTTTCTCCTAAGCGCCTTTGTGCCCTGGGCAATTACGGTGATATTGATTCTCGGCGGACTCTATCTGGCGTATGAAGGTGCAGAGAAAATCTATGAATTTATCGTCCCGCACCATAAACCCGCTCATATAGCCGCCACCAGGGAAGAGATGACTGAAGCGGAAATCCTCAAAGTGGAAAAAGATAAAATCCGGTCCGCCATCGTAACCGATTTTATCCTTTCGGTTGAAATTGTCATTATCGCCCTGGGAACCGTATTGAATGAGCCCCTTGTTTCGCAGATTGTGGTGGTTTCCGTGGTGGCCCTGATCGCTACCGTAGGTGTCTACGGCATTGTTGCACTCATTGTCAGAATGGATGAATTTGGTGCAAAACTTATCAGTTTGAACGAGGAGGAGAATAGCTTTTCGGATAAAGTAGGAAGGTTTTTCGTCCGCGCCCTGCCGGTAGTAATAAAAGGATTATCGGTCCTTGGCACCATTGCCCTGATGCTGGTGGCCGGTGGTATTTTTGTACACAGTGTGCCCTTCCTTCATGATATCTTTCCGCAGATTCCTGGCCTGATTGTGGAATTTGGTGTGGGATTAGTCGCCGGATTCCTGGCCCTTGCCGTTGTAAAGGCATTCAAAAAATTGTTCTTAAAGTAAAAGATCAGGCAAAAAGGCCGTCGTTGATTTTTTGAGAGGATCCCTTTCTTTCTTCCCTGAGATGATTTCACTCACCTGCTTCCGGATTTCGGATCCACCCCGTTTTCCCGTTATCAAGGGAGATCAGGTATTCCTCTTCAAAGCTGCCCAACAGACTGACCCTGGCGTTTTGTATTGTTGCGGAAGGAATGGCCTGAGAACCGTATGACTGATATATGACAACGCTGTCTGCTACGAGTGTCCTGAGTGGTGCCTGGTCAATCGCTTCAATAAGCTTCGATGAAACAAAACCCTCGGTCATGTCAGGCAACAGAATACGGCTCCAGTCTCCGGATTGGGCTAATGGAACCAGCACTTCGTGCCTTTCAAGTTTTGTTATTACCTGGAAATTAGTGGACGGACCTTGCCGTACATTAAGGGATGGCACTGACACCCTGTACCTGGTTCGCACAAAAGCAGAATCCGGCACTTCGGAGGATATTACCCCGGGGATGTGAATAAATTGGTAGGGGTCCTTGCTGCCCCTCTGATAGATCCCGAAATGGAGATGAGGAGGGGTTGTCCGGGCATTCCCGGTATTGCCAACCAGTCCGATCGTGTCACCTGTCTCCACATACTCGCCGGACCGGACAATCTGTGAATCCAAATGGGCAAAATAGTAAGCCTGACGTCGCTGGTTATCCCGCAT
This sequence comes from uncultured Roseivirgaceae bacterium, assembly GCA_964563925.1. Lineage (GTDB taxonomy): Bacteria > Bacteroidota > Bacteroidia > Cytophagales > Cyclobacteriaceae > JAUILA01. The sequence goes on from CAZLZD010000002.1 coordinate 2,043, forward strand.
CCAAATGACCTTGCCGCCACGTTCCGTATTGCCCGTACGGGTAATTCTTCCCTCAGAGGGTGCGATTACCGGTGTGCCCCGAGGCGCAAAGATGTCCACTCCTTCATGGGAACGGGCGCCGCCATCGCGCGGGTCACCATATATACTTCCAATATCACGGTTCTCCGCACCTGAAACCGGGTTAAGCAGTGCCGGTCCCACGGAGACCGTAAGCGAATAATATACATTGCTGAGCAATTCGGGCTGCAGGCGTAACAGGCAGGTTCCGGACCGGTCGAATTCATACCTAAACGAAAGCGTCGAATCGCCCGCATGAATGCGGTCCCAGCGTTCCTCCTCCTTGATGAATATATCTGAAAACAAACGGCCTCCGGAAATATAGCGTCCGTTGACATTCAGTACCTGTCCTTCAGAGACTTCGAACAGATATGAACGCGCTTCCGGCGTTTCTGCCTCAAAGGAGCCGATTTCAGAAAAAGGAAGCGCATAACGGAGCGTGTCCTGCATCGCCAAACGACCGGCCTCTATCCATTGCCTGCCAAGCACTGATTCAGCAAGGTTTGCTTTCTCCAGCGACCTGACATATTCTTCATAGGGAGGAAGCGATGCCAGCGGGGCGGGTAAATTCTTGCATGCCATCAGTAAGCATAAAACGATAAGCAATTTCCCTGTTCTCATATCATACCAACCCGCTCAAATTCAGAAATGTTCACAGGCATACCTCCTGTCTCTGTATTTTCAGAGGCACGAAGGATATGACTTCATTAAGCACACTGCAGGCTGATTTCCTGAGAACAGGACAGCTAATTTACCTTTTCCAGGTAATACTGAAAACCCTTATCATTCTCCCCCAGCACACTCACGTGAATTCGTTCGGGGCTTTCTATGCGGTATATGATTTTCCTGGGGAAGTCATGTGCGGGGTTTTCGAACTGCAGCCTGTCGTCGTACGATTCATTCAGTACGAATTCAACCGGTTTACCTTCATTCTGATTCCTCACTGTGGCCTGGTAGATGATCCGGTCCCCGTTCGTCAGAATTCGTAATTCCTCTGTGACCACTCGCTCCCCGTTTTGCAGGCGATACCCGTAACCGGTCAGCTCCCCATTCTCCAGGTTCCATTCCTCATAAATTTCCTTTCCCTCCATTTTCCACGTCCCCGCCAGCTGTCGGTATTCCTGTGCTCTTGCCGGAGAATAACTCAAAACAGCCGAACACATCAAGATCATGTATAGTATTTTCATGGACTTTTTTTCATTCAAAGTAATGGGAGAATGACCGGCTAAGATTGTAGAAATGCGACAATCATCGGCGCTTCATGAAAAAGTTGGCGAAATTATTCTCATCGAAACCGTAGGCAGACGGACTGCAACCGGTAAATTCCCTGAAGTCCCTGATGAAATGCGCCTGGTCAAAGTAGTCGTGGTCGAACACGACATCTCCCCAGCTGGCATCGTTGCCCTGGACAGATTCGAAAATATTTTTTAGACGGACGATCCGCGAATATCGCTTGGGTGAAAGACCCACATATCTGGAAAACTGCCGCTCCAGTCTTCGTCGTTCGGCTGAAGAGGAGGAAGCGATGTCGTTGATTTTCGTGCTCCCCCGTCCGGAGAGTATGCGAGCCAGGGCCTGGTCAAGTTCCTCATGAGTCAGTACCGGTCGCACCTGTCCGAAATAATTATCTAAACGCTCCACATTCGATTCAAAGGAAACAGACGCATCCAACAGATCAAAGATTACGGCGCAGGGATGTGATTCTGATACCTCCATGACCCTATCCACCAGGGGTTTCATGTCGATGCCGTAGAGGTGCGTAAGGGCGGCTGGCTGCATTTTAATACCGATCATGCGTGATTGGCCCGTATTCTTCAGGTAGAAATATTTCGTGATCTGTCCGGCCAGCAGCCTTTTTCCCTGTGTTTCCCATCGGCTTCCGAAGTTGATCCGGTACGGGTCCCCGAAATGCAAAATGAGTTCCGGGTAGCCATCCGGAATAATCTTTTCTTTTGAAATTCGACGGCCCCTTTCACTGTCCACCGACCAATACAGCTTTACCAGTCCGGCCGCAGTGTCCGATGGCCTTATTTCCTGATATTTCATCAACCCTGGCTTGTTGTAATTCTCATGGATGCAACGACCTCCATTAATACCGTTGTTCCTCAACAGACCTGGTCACCTCGCTTTCCACCTCGCCGGTATGTTTGGTGGATTTGTTCTCGACGAGCATAATGTGGCATTCATCCGTCGAACTCACCCGGTGGTTTACCCCGCGCTTCACGATATAAATCTCGCCTTCCGACAGGACAAACGGATCCTTGCCTTCTTCCTCAAAAAGCAATTCTCCTTTTAGAACATGAAATAATTCGTCTTCGCCGGCATGGTTGTGCCAGGGTATTTTGTCGCCTTTTATTTTGGCCAGCTTGATGAATACATCGTTCACCTCCCCGATGATCCTGGGGGAGAAATAGTCGGTCACCTGGTCGAATTCCTTTGCTAGATTCATGGGATGTACGTGTTGTTACGTGGTTATAAAATTAACGTATAATTGATTAATTTGTCTGAATGAAATATTTGCCCGTCCTGTTTCTCCTGCTGACATGCCTGGCATGTGAGAATGTACCACAGTCGGACGACCAGTCCGCCGAGACCGAAATTCCCAACCGTGAATGGTGGAAAGAAGGTGTGATCTATCAAATCTACCCGAGAAGTTTCAATGATTCCGATGGCGACGGGGTGGGAGACCTTCGCGGGGTCATTGAAAAACTTGATTATATAGAAAGCCTTGGGGTGAAAATGGTCTGGATGAATCCTTTTTTTGATTCTCCCATGGTTGACAATGGATACGATGTCCGGGATTACCGGGCCATCCTGCCGGAATTCGGGACGATGGAAGACTTCGACGAGCTGCTAAACGGACTGCATGAGCGGGATATTCGTTTTGTGCTGGATGTAGTGGTCAATCACAGCAGCAACCAGCACGAATGGTTCAGGCAGTCACGCAGCTCCCGCGATAACCCGTACCGGGATTACTATCACTGGTGGCCGGCCGAGAAAGGGGAACCTCCCTATCGCTACAGCCTGTTTGACCCCGAAGGCAATGCCTGGAAGTATGACTCCCTGACCGATGCCTACTACCTCCATTACTTTGCGGCCGAGCAGCCCGACCTGAACTGGGAGAATCCCGAGGTGCGGCAGGAGGTGTATGATATTATGAAATTCTGGGCGGAAAAAGGGGTCGACGGCTTCCGGCTCGATGCTTTCCAGTATGTGAGCAAGGACACGACCTTCCCGGAATGGCCGGCCGATTATGAAAAGGAATTTATCAAATATGCCGGCATGGGACCTCATCTTCATGACTACCTGCGGGAGATGAACCGGGAAATCTTCAGCCAGTATGACGTATTCTCCGTGTCGGAAGGCGTGGGTTCCACCTTTCAGGATGCCCACGACCTGGTCGATGCCGACCGCAAAGAGCTCCAGATGGCCTATCACTTTGAGACGGTAGACCTGGTCAATTCGCTGGAGGGTTATGAGCTATCCGAACTCAAGGAGGTATTCTCCGAGTGGGACAGCGCCTTTGCCGAAAAGGGATGGCTGTCGATCTTCCTGTCCAACCACGATGTGTCGCGGATTGTAAGCCGTTTCGGCAATGATTCAGAGGAATTCCGGCGTCCGTCAGCGCAGCTCCTTACCACCTTTCTCCTGAGTATGCGGGGAACTCCCTACACGTATTACGGGGATGAGATCGGGATGACCAACATCGATTTCCAGACCATCGATCAATACCAGGATATTGCGGCCATCAACGGCTATAAAAAGGCCATGTCAGAAGGTGCTGATATGGAACTGCACATGAAACAACTCAATTTCCTTTCCAGGGATAATGGCCGTACCCCGATGCAATGGGACGATTCACCCCATGCCGGGTTTACCACGGGCGATCCATGGCTGCCGGTCAATGATAATTATGAGGAGATTAATGTGGCAGAGCAGGAGAATGATCCGAACAGTGTCCTTAACCATTTCCGAAGCATGACACGCCTGCGTAACGACAACCTCGTCCTGGTCTATGGAGATTATGAATTGCTGCTACCCGACCATCCGCAGCTGTATGTTTATACCCGTACCCTGGGCGATGAGCAATGGCTGGTGCTGTTGAATTTCTCCGAAACGGAAACGAGTGGTACCCTGCCACAACCTCCTGATGGTTCGGTGATGATTAATAATTATGAAGAGTTTGACCGGTCTGACAATACGGTTACACTACAGCCTTACCAGGCGGTGGTCCTCAGGCTGGATCGGTAACAACCGGAAGGTCGCCAATCTAAATCAGGACATCATGAAATTTCCACTGAAAGGGCTGCTTTAGGGACTCTAACGTCTTTAGCGGCATGGGCTCCAGTTCGATCCAATGCACCTCGACCGGTGTATTTTCCGAATCGGATTCGTGACTGATTTTCATTTTGAGTTTGTTAAAGTTTATCTCCCAGCGGGTCTGGTCGAGGGTGCCCCGGTGAATCTCAGTGGTATCATAATGGATCAGTTCAAAAGCATCATTTGCGAACCGAAAATGATAGGTATGCATGGAATAGTGCCAGCTGCCGGCATTGCTCCACAATCTGAATTCAACCATCATGACTCCTTGTGGGGATATTGTGATTCTTGAGAATGGATCGTCCATAACGGGTTCATCCGCTTTCAGGATGAACTGATCTGCCTGTTCCTGCTTTATGTACGAACCGTCAGGCATTCCGAAATATATTCCCAGGATCCGCGGGTTTACATCGATCGTATCCCGGCCGGGTCCCTCCTCGTTTCTGATCAGGTTTGAAGGGTTCGTATCAGAAATGACGAACACCATATCCCGGATGCCATCACGGTTCAGGTCCCCAAAAGCTGAATCCAGCATCAGCCACTGGTGCGGAATAAGGTCTGACAAAGTCTTTGCCCGGTCAGGCAATTTAAGCTCCTCCTGAGAGAAACCAGCCAGTGGACTGATTAAAAGGAGGGTGAGCATATGCGGTATAAGGTTCATTGATTATTCTCGCTAAGCTTAATCACCCGGTTGCCGTCAGCCACCTTTTCATTCCTAAAATGTATAGGTTTTTGCCCGCCCGGTATCTTCTCCAAAGAGGATCCTTGCATGGCCACTCGGGGCGTCGTACGGAGCCTTGGGTAAAACGGTAGGGTTTGGGGGATACGTACCATTCTCATACACCAGCTCCTTCCATTCTCCCCGGTCTTTCACCAGCAGGACAGACCAGCCATTTTCTTTTGTCGGTTCGATGAAGAGCGGCGGATTGGTCACCGTGAATTTTGTGATCATCTCCCCGTTGTGGGACAGCAGGAAAAAGGTGCATCCGCCGCTGCCGCAAAACCACGAATTCATGAAACGGACAAAGTACTCAGACTGCCCGTCATCGTTTAGGTCTGTCTTGAAAAACTGGTAGGTCCGCTGATCCTCTTCAAGGTAATCGAGGTCTTCGGCAATGTAATCTGTAACCAATAGGTTACTTATCCAGTGTGCCGTTTCTTCATCCACCGAGGCCGGGTCATACGTTTCATTTGCCGGCGCTGAGGCGGTTGGGTTGTCCGGCACAGGTTCACTGGCATCGGCCTGTGACTGGGTGGTTTCGGCCGGGGTATCGCACCCCCACAGCAGGACTGTCGCGAAGCAAAGGTGAATGAGTTTATTCATAGTATATGTGAAGGTACGGAATGGGAGAATAATGTGCCAGTCTAAACCTGGCCGGCGTTGAAATAGTCCTTGCGGATCAGGATTCCGTATACACCGTTGATCAGGTACAGGAAGGTAACTGCCAGCATGGCTTTCTGCGCCTGTACGTAGGGGAGCTGGCCGAGGAACGAGAGTACAAAACTGCTGAAACCTATGACCGCCAGGAAGAATGCGGTCAAATGGATCCACTTAGGGAGAATGCGGAGGTTCCAGTGCAAACCGATAAAGCCGGCCAGGCTGATCATCAGACCGGAATTAACCATTAAATGGGCCGACTGGCTGAATGCCATGGACGTCTGGACCGCAGCTTCCGGATATAAACCAAGTACGATTGGAAACGGGAGCGCATACAGAAGCTGTCCGACCGAGATCACTACAAATTCCGCCCTTCTGAATTGCAGGGCGAACAAAAGAGAAGAAATGCACAGGAACATGCCGATCAGAAATTCGGCCTTGAACTGATGCTGGTAGACAAGCCAGTGGTCAAGAATATATTCGAGGCGGGCTGGTCCGGATTCTCCGGGTGCGTCGAGCACAAGAACATAGACAAGCGTCAGGACTAACAGATAAAAAGAAGCAGCTGTCCAGAGAATGCGGGCGAGTATCATGCGGAAATGTAATTAGGGATTTGAATATAGTTATTTTCACAGACACCTGATCAGCGTACATAGTAAAGTGTAACACTGTGCCAATTTTTGTGTAACTTTTTACTTCTTTATCAACTTATATACATGGAGGAAGAACTTATTAATAATGAAGCGGCCAAGAGGTATGAGCTTCCGGTGGGAGATAAAAAAGCCATTTTGGAATACATTCGGGTCAAGGATAAGATTTATCTGACCCACACAGAAGTACCTCGTTCACTCAACGGCCGGGGAATTGGTTCGAAGATTATCCGCCTTGTGTTGGAGGATATTAAAGAAAAAGACCTGACCCTCATTCCGCTTTGTCCGTTCGTGGCTTTGTATATTAAAAGGCATCCTGAATGGCGAAGCCTGGTCTTAAAAGGAGTGAACATTGCATAAATGAACGATAAAAATTATGTCCGGAGAAGTTAAAAAAGAATATTCCAACGGTGAACTTACCGTGGTCTGGCGGCCGCAGATATGTATCCATTCGGGGATTTGTGTCAAAACATTGCCCGACGTTTACAAGCCTGATGAAAAACCCTGGATCCAGGTGGAGAATGCCTCCACGGATGAACTTAAATCACAAATTAAAAAATGCCCTTCCGGGGCATTGTCCTACTACATGAATAACGACGAAGAAAAAGAAATACAATCGGTTGAAACGGAAGTCGAAGTCATTAAAAACGGGCCATTAATGGTGTATGGCACGATTAACGTGAAGAACAATGAGGGCGAGGTGCAGAAAAGAAATAAAACCACGGCCTTCTGCCGTTGCGGCGCCTCAGACAACAAGCCGTTCTGTGACGGCACCCACAAGAAGATCGAGTTTGAGGGGTAACATTATATCCTCCCGCTCCGTCATCCCGTGTTATACCTCCCCCTCCGTCATCCCGTGCTATCTCCGGTGACTACCGGAGTCGACACGG
>CAZLZD010000002.1:9437-118036 GCA_964563925.1 uncultured Roseivirgaceae bacterium
GGCAGTCCAGGATGACGTTGCTGGCAGTCCAGGATGACGTTGCTGGCAGTTCAGGATGACGCGCTGAATTAAAAGATCATACCCCCCCTTCCATCGTTTTCACAAACGCTTCTTTATACTTTCTTCCGACCGGAAGGGTCTGATCTCCCACACGTACCTCCTCCCGGGTATAGGAATGGATTGCGTCCCTGCGCACGATAAATGACCGGTGAATCCGGATAAAAAGATCGGGCAACTGCTTCTCGAGGCGGCTGATGGTTTCCCGTGTAATCACCGGATCATTCTCCGCTAAAACAAAACGCACATAATCAGAGAGGCTCTCGATATAGAGAATCCGCTCATAGTCGATCCGGTGTTGCTTCCTGTCAGACCGGATAATGATGTGGCCTTTCCCGAGGATTTCCTGCGCCGTGGCCAGCTGTGCGGCCTTCCGGTTAGCCTCCGTGAACATGCGATACATATTTACAAATGCATGCAGGAACACAATCCCGTATATGGTCAGGGCCAGGAGACGCACGTCGGTGGTCAGCGGGTCCATATTCTCCAGCTGATAATTGGCAAGTAGAATATAGGAAACGAAAATCACGACCATCTGACACCAAAGAGAAATGATCATCGAGTACACAAAATACATGATGAATTTCAGGTATAGTCTTCTGATAAGGTAGCGGGGAACCAGGATCTCATTGAAATACCAGGAAGTGACAACGGCCACCGGCATCAGCATACAAACAAAGTAAAACGAGACACCGAATCCACCGGCCCCCTGCCCGAACAGGATTGTGAGCAGCAACAGGATCACCATCCAGAATATGAGACTTTGACGGAATGTCATGCTGCAATAATGTCGATTTTTTTCGTATTGACGGGCTTTTGTCGATAAACAACAGGATTAGCAGGGGATATGTGCTTGCTTGCAAAAGGGTAAACCACCTACCTTTGGCTAAAGATTCATACTAAAACAACACGCTATGTATAGGCTATTTAATGAAGGCGGTCCGCTTTTTATGGGGTTACTCACCCTGATCCTGTTACTGGTATTCGTGCAGGCGGTACGGGCACGGATGAAATTTACGTCCGGAGGAAAAGCAAAGGAGTTCAGGGCACAGCTCGGTTATGTGCGATCATTGGGATTACTTGGTTTTGTCACCGGATTATTCGGCCAGTTAATGGGTCTTTACCAGGCTTTATCATTCATTCAGGAAGTGGGTGACGTCTCACCGACGATGCTGGCCGGCGGACTAAAGGTGTCGATCATCACTACCTTATACGGGATTCTGATCCTGGTCATCAGCCTCTTGCTTTCGATGGTCCTGGACAGCAGTATGAAACGCAACCGGGCCTGACACGATAAGGCAGAAACTCAAAATAACAACAACATTTACCGCCTCCCTGGTCCGGAGGCGGTTTTTTCTATAAATTTTATTCCATTGCCCGCTGTATTTTTTATTCTTCTTTTTATGTACATTGATTCATGAAGCCGGGCTTGTTATTTTTCGTACTGTTTCTGTTTTTATCACTGGGAATACAGGGCCAGTCAAGACTTTATCTTCAGCATCAGGAGAAATCCCATCGCCAGAAAGACATCCGTTTTAAGCGGAACTATACCATCACCACGGATAACCGGACGTATCGTAATTACCGTCTTGTTTCGTTTACGGACAGTACCATAACCTGGACGGCAAAATCGGACCAGGACACGGTTACTGTCTTCCTGGACCAGATTCAGATACTCAGGAAGGAAAAGAAATTCCTGGTCTTTGAAATTACTGCCATGTTTTCGGCCATTGGATTGATGATCACGCCCTTAATCTGGGCCACCGAGGGGGGTGAGGAAGCCCTGGGTGCACTGGAAGCCTTCGGTACCCTCCTGGCCGTTACCGTTCCCGTTGTGCTCATCCGCGAGATCGGGCGAAACAAAAATACACGGGGCAAATGGAAGATTTGCACATCATAAATTGAACACTGAGGCGCAGGACCGTCTCAGAAATTCCGCTCCTTTCCGGTGAGCAGTGCATTTGCTTTTTTCTCGTCAAAGCGCTGCTTTTTGTTGTTCCAGTGAAGCGTTTCATTGGGGAACCGGTTCGCAACCACGCCAAGCAATATGGCTTCGGTAAGGCGGGCAGCGTAGGAGAATGGCGCGCTGCAGGTATCATTGCCAAGGCAGGCATCCACAAACTGGTGATAATGATCCTGCTCCCCGAGTTCGGGGTAATCCACCTTTTCGTATTTGCCATCCACGATGAGCTTTGGAAATAACCAGTGGGGCAGGAGCAACCTTCCTTTTTCCCCGATAAACATAGATCCCTGCTCAGGTAATACTTCGCCATTTGGCAGCCTGAGTTCTTCATGATCATCTTCCGGGGCACCGGGGCCGTCATACCAGACCCATTTTAGCGTTTCGGTGGTGTATGGCGTGCCCGGGAATTCATAGGTCACTACATTCTTTTCCGGGTGACTGAACCCGTTAGGCGGGCGACAACTTGTATTGATCGTGGAGGGAACGTCAAGCTGCAAGGCAGTATAGGGCGTATCAAAAATATGCACACCCATGTCACCAAGTGTTCCGCAACCAAAGTCCAGTACCTTGCGCCAGTTGCCCGGGTGATACAGACCCTCCTTGTAGGGGCGTTTTTCGGCTGTTCCCAACCACAGGTTCCAGTCCAGGTGTTGCGGCACCGGATCAGACCCGGCAGGCGGCATGCCATTGTACCCCCAGTTTTTCGGAGACCATGCACGCACCGTATGCACTTTGCCGATAATACCTGATTGAATCAGGATGACCGCCGATCGGTATTCTTTAAAGGAGTGAATCTGAATGCCCATCTGGGTAACCAGGCCCTTGTCTTCCGCCATTTTTCGTACCGCACGGGCTTCTGAGACATGGTGGGTAAGGGGTTTCTGGCAATAGACGGGCTTGTCCATATTCATGGCCATCAGGGAGGCAGGGGCGTGCGTGTGATCCGGCGTGGAAACAATTACCGCATCGATAGAACTTCCCATCTGATCAAAAAGCCGACGGTAGTCCGTGAAGGTTTTGGCCGAAGGGTGGGCTGCATGTGCGGCCATGAGGTTATTGCTGTCCACGTCACACAAGGCAGCAATTTCCACTTGTGTGTGGGAGGCGATGGAGTTCAGGTCGGCACGTCCCATTCCGCCAACCCCGATGTGGGCAGTCCGCAGGGGAGCGAAGCGCAATCGCCGCCAGGCGGCAGAGGGCAGGAAAGCAAGGGAAGAAAATAATGCGGATCGCTGGATAAAGTCTCTTCTTTTCATAGGCTGGATTGGCTGGATGGATTCCGGAATATGGTCATCTTACTTCTTTTTTACAACAATCTTCTTAATTTCCTGCTCAGTTAAACCACGACCCTGACCGATGGACCGACCAACCCATAACCTGCCCGTACGCGTTATCAGTGATCTGTGTGCTGACCTGCTCATACAGGGTAATGTCACACCACGCTATAACCAGGAAGAGCAACTCGTGGATGACTATGAACTGGAGCTTGGTGGGTCTGCGGCCATCTTTGCCAGTCAGCTTGCCCGCCTTGGCCGGGAGGTATCACTTTACGGACTGGTGGGTGATGACTTGTTTGGAGAATACCTCGTTACAAGGCTCAGGGAACGGGGCATTGTTCCGGTGGTGGACAAGTCTGCGGACGCCAAGACCTCGGTAGGACTCGGCCTGGTTCGCGGCACCGATCGTGCCATGCTCACCTATGACGGATCCATGCGGGCCATGGATCCCGTAATGATATTCTCCGAATCTTTTTTCCAAAAGCCCTTCCACCTGCATTTATGCAGTTATTTTCTGCTCCCGCGATTCCAGGACCACTGGCCGGAGGCGATCCGGAGGGTACACGCAGAAGGGGGTACTGTTTCCCTGGACACCAACTGGGCGCCTCAGCAGGATTGGGGGAAGGTCCACCCCCTGTTGCCGGAGGTGGATGTGTTTATTCCAAACGAGCAGGAGGCGATGCACATCTCAGGGAAGAGCTCCCTGGCCGGGGCCGGGGAATGGCTTGCTGACCGCTGTAAACTCGTCGTGGTGAAATGCGGGGCGGAAGGAGCCATGGTTTTTTCCGGAAAGAATTCATACGCATTCGGCATTCCTGAATCGCTGACTTCAGGGCTCCGGATCGCGGATACCACCGGGGCCGGGGATAATTTCGATGCCGGTTTTATCCATGCCTGGCTGAACGGGGAGAATCCTGAATCCTGTGTTTACAAAGCAATGTGTTGCGGAACGATGAGTCTGCGGGAAATCGGTGGCATTGCGGGACAAATAGAAAAAGGGTTTTTCGATGGAGCGTATTAATCCCCTCCTTCATGGTTCCTCAAGGTAATTCTTTCAGGCCGGAATGCTGGACGAGATGGCATTTTACACCCTGATAAAAATCCTGTGCCTGTACAGCCAGTAGCACAGGCCCCATTGAATGGCCCAGACCAGCAGGGAGGTGGTGATGAAAATGAAGGGCATGCCGAATCCAAACCACCTTCCTGCACCCACCGTGAATATCTCGGTGTAGTCATTCAGCCACTGGTAGGTAATGGTCTGACTGAACATGTAAATAAAGATCGAGTTCATTCCCACGATAGCGAAAAATTTGACCCAGGACTTGCTCCCGCGGATATCGATCACCCAGAAGCTGGCAGCGAGGACAAGGAGGCACCAGCCTCCGGATGCCAGGACGAATGAGCTCGTGCATATTCGTTTAATGATCGGGGTGATGCCTGCCCAATCAAGGGTATAACCCAGAACAAGGGCAATCACACCTGTAACCACCAGGGTACGCAATTGGCGGTTCATGCCTGAGGATGACTGGAGAACTTTTCCGGCAAGTACGCCCCATATCGTATGCGCGGCGGTGGGCAGACAGTTGATGGCCACCCATCCGCCCGAATTGATCTTGCCCATTACTACCATGTCCACATACGCCCCGAAGTTTTTACCCTCGGTAAAGGCCTGGTCATAACCCGGGATATCCGTAAACCGGTAGAGAAATTCGGTAAGCAACAGTAAACCAAGGGATGCACCCAGTTGAACAGCGGGCGTTTGATCCATCAGCAGGTAGGCGATAAGGATGGTCACCGACAGCTGGGTCAGTACATTCCAGAGTTCCCACACCAGGCGTCCCTGGTAGCCGCAGTGCAGGATCACTCCAAGGAAAAACAGGATAAGACAGCGCTTAATAATATGTAAGGTAACCTGCCGGGAAGACTGATGTTTTCTCCTCTTCCGGATACTGTACGCCATGGCCACACCGACAATAAACATGAAAAACGGCTGAACCAGGTCCCAGAAACGCAGTCCGTTCCATGGGTGATGATGGAACTGAACCGCAAGCTCATGCAGGAAGGATCCTGAATCGGTGTATTCATGCCAGCGGTTATACAGCAAGGTTGACTCCCCGATGAGCAGGAACATGGTGGCTCCCCGGAAGAAATCAAGCGAAAGGAGCCTGCCTGGTGTAACAGAAAGTGATTCGTGTTGTTGCTGCATCGATTGTTATGACGGATGCAATGCATTATCCGGATTAATTTTCTTTTTTCCTATATTGGGCGACATGTTTCGACTTCTGCTTCTCCTCTTTTTTCTTTACCCGGGGATGCTCCTGAAAGCCCAGGAGTCCTCAGTATTCCTAGCCGATCACCCTGAATACCCCAAGTATCTCAACGGCATGATTGTTTCCGACATCATCTATCCCGGAAGTGATTTTTCACGTATCGAAGAATTGGGTACCCCGGTGGAAACGCGATACCGGAAGGTGACTAACCGGAATTCCTGGATACTTGTCTTCGATGGGTTCGAATTGGAATATGTGGATTTGTACGGGGAGCCGGAACTACACAGATTGTATATCAATAAACCATCTGTTGTCATGCGTTACCAGAATGTTAATCTTGCAGTAGGCAAAATTTTGCCGATTGCACTTGAAGATGCGTCATTCGATCCGGTTTCGGATAATTTGACAACGGAGCAGAAATATGACGGGACGTTCCAGTTCCTGGAGGTACGTCTGGGGCCCTCTTCCCGTATAACAGAAATCATCTATCAGCGGGAAGTTCAATAAGGAAATAAGAGAGTTCGTTGCAGGGTCCGGCATGATTTTGTAAGTTTTATAGAAACTATGGAAGTCAGGCCCAGACGTATGCTTTTCGGAGGTTTAATCATTGCCGGGATCGTGATTATGATCCTGCACCTGGACTCGCTTGGATATTCTGTCTATGGCCGCAGCTTTGAAGACGTCGCTCCTCTGATCTATCTGCCCCTGATCATCCTGTTCTTTGTGATGATGCTGGTAGGCACTTATCGGCGAGGGAAAAAATAAGCATAAAAAACAGGGCCCTCCTTTACGGACAGCCCTGCTTCCATCACCAACTATTTTGCGTACTATAAATCCTTGAACCAGACTTCGTATTTCTTTCCCAGGATCGGAACCGGTTTCTCTTTTTCGTTGATGGCATTCATCAGGCCGGTGATCCACATAAACAGGAGCACGAAAGTACCGACAAGCACCACCAGCCATCCCAGGATCGGTATCATTCCCACGATGCCCATGACCACGCCAGTCAGGGCAAGACCCACCACCTGCCGGATATGATACGAGGCGTAGGGGTCTTTTTTGTCATTGTTCATGATGAAGGCAATGATTAATCCGATTACGGTAATGTAGGAGATAATGGCAATTTTTTTGCCTTCCGGACTAACCGCAATGGCGGTCGGTTCAGCGGATTGAGTTTCAGTATTTTCCATAATTTTTTTGATTTTCAGGTAATTAATTTATTCAGCCATGTCTGAAAGCTTGTCCAGTCCGATTTTATCAATAAGTGCCCAGGTTGCTTCAGGATTCATGTCTTTTGAATTGACAATCACCCCGAACCGGTCATTGTACACAAACTGGATCTGCGTATCGTCGCGTTTCTTGTAATAGGTCTGCTGAGCTCTAATGCTATTGACTGTGACCGTCTTGAGATGCTTGCTCTCATCTTCCTGCTCCATGTCCATTTTACTGGCCATGCCAAGCCCGGTCATGAGTATACTTCCTGTCTCACCGGCTCCGTCGATCACATTTATCTCGAACTTCTGTCCGTCCTCCCCCGTGAAGGTCCCTTCGATGGACGCCACGTTCATGTACCCGGTTTTGCCCACCACGAAACCGGTCCGGTCCATCCCGTTCAGGCTCTCCGGAAGCCATTCCTTGAGCTGGTCATTGGTCAGTGGTGTTAATTCTTTGAGTTTTTCAGAATCTTCCTTAGCCTCCTGAGCACTGCTTACCATATCAGACACGGTGGAGATGTTATCCTTGGCTTTGGAGAGATTTTCCCTGGTTTCACTGTCGCAGCCAATCCACAGAAAGGCGCATAATCCTAAAATGAGTAACGTGTATTGCGTTTTCATATCGTTATAATTAATCTACATTAAACATGATGAGTCCCCGGGTTACTTCGCCCCGCGCTGCTTCCGGCTCGGCTTCCAGGATAATTTCGTATTCGCCACCCGGCAGTTTGCCGGTATTCTCCCGGTAATCCATACTTTCCTGCTGATAGGCGCTGAGAATTGGAATGAAATCAAATGCTTCCGCCGGCAGGAACATACCACCAGGGATGTAGGGCATCGGCTCCCTTTCCAGGGTCCTGATCGTTTTGCCGTTGTGTTTTACAATGGTGCGAAAGGTAAAAAAGGTGTAGTCCGGTTTTTCATCGGATTCCTTTTCATACCCGTCTCCTTCGAAAAAGAAAATAATTTGATTTTCCCCTTCCTTGAAGGCTTTGAACAGGTTCACGGTATACCCATCCGATTCCAGGCTGGCACGCGATGATTTGTTCACAGTGATTTTACCGTCGACCGATTGGGAGTAGGCAGCCAGGCTGCATACCGTCATCAGGAGGGTGAGAATGGCAATGGAGTTTTTCATAATTTAATTCAGTTTGTTTAGTTGAAATTCATTGAGGTTTGACCATAATTCGTCAGGCGTAAAGCCATTGGCCTTGATGTCGACCAGGTATCGGTCGCCATGAATAAACCGGAGAAATGTGTAGCGTTTGTTAATGTCATGGGTTTCATCGGCCACATACCCGTCGTGCTCTACGGCCTTTCGGTAATGACTTCCGTAATCCCGGTTGTTTCGCTCTTTTCCGATGATCATTTCAAATGCTATCCTGGTATTTTCCAGCTCGCCGGTCATATCATTGATCCGCAATTCGATATTCCTGCCTGTGTCATTGTCGTAGTAGGCCACAATACCTTGTTCGGGTATATCGGAATGATCGTTGGGGCCGCTTTCGGTCAGCGGCAGCCGGAAAATGGATTGCGGTACCCAGGCCTCGAATTCTGCAGGAGTCATCGGGTCGGCGACGGTTGCTTCTGTGCCCGGCTCTGGTTCCGATTGAGCAACCGGTTCCGCCGGAACCTGTTCGGATACCGTTTCTTCCGGCTTATTTTCCGTGGTGCAGGACATGCCAAGGCCGAAGACCAGCATTACTGCGAAGGGTTTAAGTAGTCGTATCATGATTTATTTTTTACTGGTCATTGAACCCATGGCAGGGTATTCGGATGTTGTCAGTGAACGGGGTGATTCGGCAAGCTCCACACACTGCATGGTGATGTTGTTCTTTGCCTTTTTCTTGTCCGTCATATGCATTTCCATGACCATACCGGTCTCTCCGTTTTGCTGCAGCCATTCTTCATTAAACCCGTTGGGCATGTGCTGGCTTTTGTCGTAGATGCCGCTGAAGCTGATGGGGGCATCCCAGGTGACATAGGAGATAAACTCATGTTCACTGTTTTCAAATTTGTACCCCTTGCAGGAATACCCCAGGATCTCTTTACCCTCGATTTCGGTCATGGTATATTCTTCCTGGGCGGAGTCGTCTGTTGGGATTTCAGGAAATTTCATGGCCATCGCCATTTTTTGTCCCTGCTGGTCCATGAACATGATCATCTGGTCTGACGGACCGTCGTACACCATGAACATCTGCTGATCTTCAGACAAGGCATATTCGCTGCCCCAGTAATCGGCCCCTTCTTTGAAATAGTACGTCATGAATATTTCCCCGTCTTGCTTCTTCAGCTGGTCAGACTCCATTTTTACTTTATATATCCAGTCAAATTCATAGGATGCCGGCAGGTCTTCCAGGCTGGATTGCTGATCTCCAACCGGCTGGGGGGCGTTTTTACCGAATTCCACCTCGAAAAGTTTATCGAGTGATTTCGCGGTTTTCTCCGCCACCTTGTCGGCGGTGGTTTGAACGATGGCATCTTCGGTGGCCTCTTTAACTTCTTCCTTGAGCTTTTTGAATAACTGAGCATGCCCTGCAGCACCGGCCAGGCTAAACAGAAATGTCAGTAGTAGAATTCGTGTTTTCATAATCTGGTGATTTAGTGATGATTTCACCTCTTGATGTTTCTTTTGGAGAAAGGTTAACATGCTTGGCCGGAAAGTTTTATTTTTACTTCATGTTAACCTTAAGACATGGCGGTCATTAATGAGTAGAGAGGTAATTGCCTTACTGAAGAATGGGGACCGTGAGACACTTACACGCATTTATTCTGAGTACAGATCGGAATTCAGTGCCTTTGCCCGGCAATTCGGGCTCCGCGAGGCAGACAGCCAGGATGTCTACCAGGATGCGCTTATTGTAACCTATGAAAAGGCGCGCTCCGGCCAGCTGGAAAGGCTGGATTGTACATTGAAGACTTATTTGTTCAGTGTGGGTAAATACATGATGCTTAATCTGCGGCGCAGCGAACAGCGGTCTGTCCGTGCCCTGAGTGAGTATGCCCTGGAAGAAGAGGATATTGCCCTGATGGAGGAGGTGGGACAGCGGGAGACGGTGTCTGAATACCAGCGGTTATTGCTGGAGAATTTCAGCCGCCTGGGCAAGACCTGCCGGGAGATCCTGGATCTTTTTTACAGGCGGGGCCAGTCACTGGACCAGATCATGGATATCCTGGGCTATGAGAGCAAGAATGTAGTGAAAAGCCAGAAGTCACGATGTTTGAAAACATTGCGTGAATACGTTAATGAGCATGAGTAACGAAGAACTATTGAATGCCTATTTTGAAGGGACTCTTTCACCGGAAGAGCAAAGGGAGTTCCAGCGTCTGATGGAGGAGAATCCCGGCTTCAGGGAGGACGTTGCATTCCGTCAGGAGCTCAGACAGGCATTACGCAGGCAGGAGAGGGAAGAACTCAGGGACCTGCTTTCCGGACACGCAGCGAAAGACCGGCAATTCTCTATTCGCAGGTATATCCCGGTGATGGTTGCTGCCACCATCGTTCTCCTTGTTGCCATTGGTTACCTGATCATGAGGGAAACCGTGGAGCCTGATCCATCCTCCCTGTACATGGCCTATTTTGAGCCTTATGAGAACGTGGTGCACCCCATTGAACGGGGCAATCCTGTCCAGGACCTGGCGTCCAGGGCTTTTTATGCCTATGAGAATGAAAACTACGAGGAGGCAATCAGGTTATTCGGTCAGCTGGCCGAACAGGAGCCCGATCCGTATATTGATTTTTATAGTGGTATCGTGCTTTTGCAGCTCAACCGGGACCAGGAGGCGGTGAGACGTTTCCAGGATTACCTGGCATCAGACGGCCCATTGAAAGACCGGGCCGAATGGTACCTCGCATTGGGCTATCTCAAGCTCGGGGAGCTTGAAAAGGCACGTGAACTCCTTACCGGATTAAGGGATGAGGAAGCCTTCAACGCTGAAAAAGCTGGCCGGATCCTGTATGAACTGGATTAGCCTGTAGTATTTTTTTTGCGATATAGGACCAGGCCGAATACGCCGCCCAGCACCAGTATACCGATTCCCACAACGTACAGCAGGTTGGATTCACCGGTATGTAGTGGCTCATTATCACCAATCAGCGTAAATGCAGCCCAGTAGTACGGTTCTGCCGTATAGGCATCTGCCTGCTCAAGAAAACGAAGCTTTGCCCGGCGCAGGGCTTCCGCTTTGCCGGCACCCTGTTCCAGTTCGGCATTGAAAAGCTGCATGATTTGTGAGGTCGAATTATCGGGAACCGACCAGAGCGACATCATGATATTCGGAACACCCGCATAGAAGAATCCTTTTGCCAGGCTGACGACCCCTTCTCCGCTTTTCAGCTGACCAAAGCCTGTATTGCAGGCACTCAGACAGGCAAGCTGCGCACGGAGCTCCATGTTATAGAGCTCATAGGTGTGAAGCAGTCCGTCTTCGGTGGAATCGGGGGATACGGAAAACACCAGGCGCGAGCGCATGGGTTCTTCATCATCGATGATGGCGTGGGAGGCAATATGAATTATCCCGGCCTGACGGGCACGGGTTTTAAAGGCGGATTCGGTGGCATCCGGTCCGGTAAGGAATTCCCCGTTCCAGATACCGGCCGACTGCCTGATTTCTTCCTTTGCCATAGGCAGATCCACGAGCTCGGATGCCAGCTCATTGTCACGCGCTGACCGTGAGGCAAGAAGCGGGTTGCCCTGTTTTTGATATTCCGGTGAAAAACCGATATACGGCCCGGTGAAGTCCGTTTTTTTGTTGCCTTCTCCCGGCAAGGATGCCGAATGGGCATAGGTTACGATATATTTCTTTAGCAGATAACTCCCCGGGTCGCCTGAGGCAGTGATAAGAACCTCAAACGGGAGATAATGGAGAATCTGGTCAGGAACAATCATCAGGGTGGTAACCTCCGGCCCGCTTTTGGTCAACACCGGTTCCAGAATGGCCTGGTATGCCTTGTGGGAGGTGGCGGGGTCAAATGATTTATTTCTGATTTGCTGCAGTATTTGTTCGATGCCACCTGAAACATCGGTTTGGGTCATTACGGGCCATACAGAATCCCGGGTAATACCAAGGGCATAAAGGGTGGAGTCGCCGAGGAAATAGTTGATCATGAGGGTCCCTTCGTCCAGCGCGAGTTGTGTTTCCGTCAGGGATGCTGTGAGTGCCTGGTGCCTGATCTCAAAATATTGCGGATACTGCTCTTCAATTTTACTCAGGAGAAAATCGTGGGAACGCTTTGCCTGGAAATACCTGGTATTCATTGCCGCGATTCCTGTGGTATCCCCTGAAGCCTGCAGGTCAAACCGTTGCTGTTCAATTTGAGAAAGGGACCTGGCAAGCCTGCGCTCTTCACGCGCCAGGGTATCGGGCAAGGCTGAAGCCAGGTATTCCTGCCTGGTCTGGATTCGTTCGAATAACAGCACCGACTTGCTTTTTTCCATGATCATAAAAGCATTGGCCAGATAGGCCGGGTCCCCGCCGGACTCATACAATGCCAGTGCGATGCGCAGTGCATCCTCAAAGAATTCGCGGGTCCGGGTGAGCAGGATCTCCTTCGACTCCGGTGTCTGGTATTCGGTGCGCAGGATATCGATAGACCGGCTCGTAGCACGGGCGGCACGATGCCCGGATTCAAGGTAGTGTATATCCGACGTTTCCAACCAGCGTGTATACAGTAATTTTGTTTT
Organism: uncultured Roseivirgaceae bacterium; assembly: GCA_964563925.1. Taxonomy (GTDB): domain Bacteria; phylum Bacteroidota; class Bacteroidia; order Cytophagales; family Cyclobacteriaceae; genus JAUILA01. The sequence continues at coordinate 21,903 of CAZLZD010000002.1, forward strand.
AAGGGCCAGTATTTCAATAAGTTTCCTGCGCGATACGGAAGGTCCTGAAACATCCGGATTTTGATCCGGGGAAAGGTCCTCGAAATCCTGCATGATCCTGGTCAGTGCAATCTGGCATTGCCTGAGGGCCTCGCTCGTACGACCGGTCGCCTGCATCACCTGGGCCAGGTGGAAGTAATTTCTGCCGGTAAACAGGTGTTTACTGGGCATGACCTTCTCAGCAAGTTCAATGGAAGTGAGAATGCCTTCCTCTGCTTCTTTATACATGCCAAATGTGAGGTAGAAGTCATTAATATAGGCATAGTAACTGACCAGTTCCGGGTGTTCCTTACCATAAAGCTTCTCATTGAGGGCAAGACCCTTTTCAAAATAACGCAGGGCCGAGTCAGGCTGGTTTAATTTTGTATACCCACTTCCCAGGTTGACGAGTACAATGGCGGCGAAAGGGCTCTCTGAACCGATGGAAACCTTATAATTCTCCAGCGCCATTTTACTGTACTTAACGGCATTTTTATAATCTCCTTTGTTGGAATAGGCAGCACCAATGTTCATGTAGGCAATGCCTACTGACCGGTGGGAGGGTCCGAATTTCTTTTTAATCAGGTCAATCGCCTTATTGAGGTAAAAGATGGCCAGGTCATTGTCGTATTTCTCAAGGTAGATATACCCCAGGTTGTTGTAGCATTTTAATGTGGCGATATGATCCTCTCCACGCGTGGCCACATTGAGTTCAATCGCTTTACGCTGGGCTTCTTCCGCCTTGTCCCAATCCGATTTCTGGGTATAGGCCATGCCCAGGTCGGTATATCGGTCAGCCGTTTGGGCACTTCCCTTTCCGTACATATCGAGGCTCATGTCCAGGGCAGACTCGAAATAGTATACACAACTGTCAAGATTTCCGGCATAGCCGTGGGCATATCCCAGATCGGTATACAGGGAGCGCCGGGTTTCCGCAGACTCCGTGAGGGTTTCTTCCTGGGACTTGGCCAGGTAGAGATAGCGAAAAGATTCGGGAAAATTACCCTTGATCCACCAGTTGATCCGTCCCATCTGTATCAGGATTTCAAGGTAGTCAGGATCTGCCTTCGACAACTGTTTTTCATCGTGCAGGGCAATGGTGCTCAGGGCCGTTTCCTCGGCCTGAGGGTATTTGTCCATTCTCAGGTAATTGCGGCTCACCCCGGCGGAGGCCTCAATATACTTCTCCCACAAATCATTCTCCCGGTAATAGGCCCGGGCCTTTTCATAAAAATAGAGGGCGGAATCCCGAAATTCTGATTCCTGGGCCTTGCCTGCACGTTCCATCCATTCCCCTGCTGGATCCTGGCTCTGCCCGAAGGCGAGCGTGCACAGGTACAGGCAGCAAAGGGTTCCTAAATACTTTTTCACCAGATAGTTTATCATTGATTGAAAAAGTCAAGATACGTGAAGAATGCCAATGAGTACTTGTATAAATGCGTACTCCCGTGTTGTATTTTGGAATTTTAAAGCCTTGTCCACACCTGGTAGTTTCCTGCCCCGGCGGCAGCCACACTGATCTCTATCTCATCGTCACTGATAACCTTGATGGTAGCCTCGTAATAATCCCCGTCACTTCCCAGCTCTTCATGTTCAAAGGTTGATTCATCCAGGACCTTGATATTACGCCATTTGATGTCACCGGTGCTGAGACTGCTGCCAGCCGGATCAGTTACCGTACCTGTATCGTCCGTCACATTAATTTCCATCCCGTTATTCGTCGTGTTGTTTCCACCGGTCCGTAACCAGTCACCGGCCATAAATGCCACGGTAAGCGCAGGGGCGGGGTCATCCTCCTCCTCATCTCCAAACAGGTCGCAGGAGGGGAGCAGGCAAAAAGACAGGAGAATGGTCAGAATGAGGGACAGATTCCGGAAATTGAATTTTGTAGTATTCATGATCAGCTTGTTTGGTTTCTGTTCCTTTATGTCGGATGCGCGGAAGGGTTAACATTTTTCTGAAAAAAAAGGTAATGGATAATAAAGCATTGAATTCCGTTAATTAAACAGAGGCAGGGAAAGGTATCGGGGATTATTTTTGTTTCAGATCATAAGGGTTATTGGAATCGGTTATCCATAATCCCGGAAATGCCCGGTCGGTGTGTTCTTCAGGAGAGGCACACATGGCCAGGAAGTTCCGGGATTTTTTTGTTAACAACCCGTCTGAAAAAACAAAAGAGGCCTTTCGGCCTCCTTCATCCCTTATGAAAATTCTTGTGTTTATTCGGAGATATCCCCCCCGGAGGGTAGCCTGTACGTAATGCCGATGTTGATAAGGTAATCAGCAAAGGCCGCATCGCCATTTCGCGGCTGACCGGTTTCAATTTCTGTCTCCCGGTCGGTCAGGCTTTGTGGCCGTTCCCGGCGCACAGCCACCGGAACCGAGGCGTTGAGATTCCATCTGCCTGCCATGAAGCTGAGGCCCGGCTCGACGGAAAGCACATTGCCCGGACGACGGAATCCCTCGCTGGATCCGAAAACGTCTTCTACGGGTACACCTTCGTAGCGGACCCCTCCAAAAAGGCTCCAGGCAGGATTAATAACCCAGCTGGTGCCGGCCCGGAATGAGAACTGGTCGGGTACCGACATAATGGATTCATTTTCAAGCACCGGGCTCAGTGTCTCACGAAAAGTATGCGTCCCATTGGTTTCCCGGGGATTGAACAGGTAAAAGCCACTTACATAAAATCCTACCCGGGTCGACATGAGGTAGTATGCCTGGCCCTGGAGTAACAGGCCAAACCCGCCATCACCGGGCTGTATGCTCTGGTCAACCGGACGGGTTTCCGGTCCGCCGTCGGGCCCCACGTTGTAAAAGATATCCGACGCATTAAAATTCCCGGTAGGCAGCTTAACCCCCAGGCCGAGCTGTACGTTGGTGGAAGGATTCTTCAATGGATCGGCCAGCCAGTAGCTTCCGCTGACCGTCACGTCACCAAGACCCCGTGAATAGGTGGTATGGCGCTCATCACGCCCGTGTTCGTACAGGGACGAACGCGTATTAAGGACAAAAGGAAGGGTGAGTGCCAGCTGCCAGCGGTCTGATATGCCGTAGGCGATCTGGTAATCAAAGGAGTGACTATGATTAATAACTTCGGTGTTGTTGGTGACCCGGTCCGGCTCCTCTTCGGTACCCCGGAAGTGACGGAAAGATTTGAAGTACCGGTAATTCATGCTGAACAGGAATTCTCCGGAAGGGGAGGAATTGATCTGGCCGTAGGTTGGCGAACACGTGGAAAAATGCCGGATGGCCACACATCCCTGGGAGAAGGATTCGCTCACGATGCAGAGAAAGGACAGGAACAGGATGACATATCGCATAATTCAGAACGGTTTGTTCGTGCAAGGTGGTGTTTTTTTTGATGCAGGGTAGTGAACGAAAGGTTAATGATTCTTAACAAAACGTTAAATCGGTGTTTTTTACCTTAAAAAATGCCGTATTTTGAACTCATGCGTCCTTTTAAATTTGATCGCAAGACACTGGCAGTGGTCATTCTCCTGGTCTCCCTCGGCGGACTGGGTTATATTCAGTACAGGATGCTGTCGGCGTATTATACACTGTCACGTGAAAAGCTGGATCAGCAGATCTCAGCAACGCTTGAGCAAACCGGGGAGGAAACCTATGACAGGACCCTTTTGAGTAACCTGATTTCGGCGATTGTGACGGGTGATACCGTTTCATTCCCGGTGGGAATTGATTCCCTTCGGAGTGCCGGGACACGTTTCTATAAAATGTACCTGACCGACCGGTTTTCGCGTGCCAACCTTCCCGCCGGATTTGAATTTGCGGTGTTGGATCAGCTTACGGGTGAAGTGTTCCTGGCCTCAGAAAATTATGCCGGCGGTGCCCAGTGGATTGGTAATTATAACCTACCCCTGGAAGGAATCATTGCCAGGGATTGTGCCTGTGCTCCCTACCTGAATGTCCGTTTCAACCGCATCGAATCGATTCTGCTCCAGGGCCTGGGTCCTATATTCTGGCCGGCCCTGGTCTGTTTCGTGTTGCTGATCGTGGGATTTTATTTGCTGCTGCGCATTCTCCGTGAACAGCATTATCTGGATCGTGTGAAGAATGATTTTATCAATAACCTGACCCACGAACTGAAAACCCCGGTTTTTTCGATCAGCCTGGCCGCCCGGATGATGCGCGAAAAGCAGGAGGAAGACATCAGTCCCTATCTTGATCGCATGGAGCGTGATATTGCTCAACTGAAAGGAAACGTCGAGCAGGTACTCGAGCTTGCCTCCATTGAAGACCGTCACAGCTTGCTGCACCTGGAAAAGGTGGAGGTGGGGGAATTCATGGAGCGCTGGCGGGAGGGTTTGAAAGGGCACCCCGACGCATCAAGACTTCAATGGCAGCTTTCCGACACCGGGGCAAAAATCCTGGCCGACCCGCTGCATCTGCGCAATGCCCTGAATAACCTGGTTGACAATGCCCTGAAATATTCCAGGGAGGAAGTCCTCATTACGGTGGAAGTCCTTCCTCGGGAAGTAGTCTGGCGGGTGCGGGACCAGGGGTCCGGGATTGACAAGGTGCATCAGGAGGCTATCTTCACGAAATTCTACCGGGTAAATAACGGGGGCGGCAACGTCAGGGGGTACGGACTGGGCCTCAGCTACGTGCGCCAGGTGGTGGAGATGATGAAGGGGTCGGTGGCGGTGGTGAGCCAGGCCGGAAAAGGGAGTACATTTGAAATTAAACTTAACAAGGCATGAAAAAGGCGCAGATTCTCCTGGTGGAAGACGATCCTTCACTCGGACAAATGCTCTCTGAGTATCTTGTCTTCAAGGGATTCCTGGTGAAGTGGGTGGAGAATGCAGAAAATGCCAGGGAAATGGTCAGGCAGGAGGCCCTGGACCTTTGCCTGCTGGACGTCAGCCTGCCCGGGGAAGATGGATTTACCCTGGCTGCGGATATCCGTAAAATCAGACCCGGACTCCCCTTTGTATTCCTCACCGCACGATCGATGAAGCCGGATATTCTCAAAGGGTTTAAACAGGGGGCAGACGACTACATCACAAAGCCGGTGGATGAAGAAGAACTGGTGGCCCGTCTTGAGGCAATCCTGCGCCGTTCCGAATCACGCCGTGAGGTGAAGGAAAAAGTAATCCTGGGGTCCATGACCTTTCATCCGGAGCGGCAGGAACTGGAACTTGGCCAGGAGAGCATTCAACTCACCAAAAAGGAAACCCAGCTGCTTGTGATGTTCAGCGGACAACCGGGAGAGCTTATTCCCACCGATCATATCCTCAGGGAGCTGTGGGGAAGAAATGACTTTTTTAACCGGCGAAGTATGGATGTGTTCATCTCAAGGCTACGAAAGAAACTGGCCGCCGACCCGGGGGTGAGTATTGACAATGTACACGGGAAAGGCTTCATTTTGCGCACAGGAAATTCGGGTGATGACTGAACCTCATTACTATGTATTCTCCTACGGATCCAATATGCTGTTGCGACGAATTAAAAGACGCCTGGAAAATGTGGAAGTTGCCGGTATTCATTGCCTTAAGGGCTACTCACTGGGTTTCAATAAGGTGGGGCGTGATGGGTCGGGAAAGGCGAATATAATCCAGACGAATAATTCCGGGGACGAAGTCTGGGGAGTGATTCATCGTATGCAGCGCAGCAGCCGGGTAATGCTTGACCGGATCGAAGGACTGCGGAAAGGTTATGATCATGCGCGGTTTACCGGGCTCGTCAGCGGTTCTTCAGTAGATTTTGTTGCCTACATGGCAACCGAGGAAAAATACCTGGGAAGCGTAAGCCCCTATGACTGGTATCATGAGTATGTATTGCGAGGGGCCCTGGAGAATGGGTTTCCGGAAAGATATGTAGACAGGATCAGGGCCGTTGTACCCCGGCCGGACCCGGACCCTGACCGCGCCGGGCTGCACTGGCGCGACCTTGACGGAGAATCCTGAATGACAGAATGTAACCCCCTTTTGAAAATCCGGGAAATTCATTAGCTTTGAAAGACAAAGTGCTTTAAAATGGAGAAAGAAAAGTATATAAGTGACCTGAAGGAAATCAGGACCATGATGGACCGTTCAAGCCGGTTCATTTCACTGAGCGGTATGTCGGGGGTCGCGGCCGGGTTGTTTGCCCTTGGTGGTGCCTACCTGGCTTACAGAGTGGTTTATCAGGACCAGGGATACGAGGCCTACCGGGTGCTGACTGTCCGGTCTGATGAGGTCCTGCTCCTGGCGGGCATTGCTACCGGCGTGCTGGTGCTGTCCATAATGGCCGGCATTTTCTTTACCCGTCAGCGGTCGCGGAAAACAAAACAATCCATCTGGGATGCCCAGGCGAAACGCATGGTGGTCAATCTTGCCATTCCACTAGTGGCCGGTGGTATTTTATGCCTCATCCTGCTTGTTAAGGGGCTGATCGGACTCATCGCTCCGCTCACCCTGATTTTCTATGGACTTGGCTTGATCAATGCCAGTAAATATACACTCACCGAGGTCAGGAGCCTGGGTATAGCCGAAGTGGTACTCGGTCTCCTCGCCTGTTACTTTATAGGCTATGGCTTACTGTTCTGGGCCCTGGGATTCGGTGCCCTGCACATCATATACGGATTAGCCATGTACATGAAATACGATCGTGAAGGAGATTCTTAAAGACCTCAATAAAGCCTTTGAGAATAAGGTCAGGCTGGGGATCATGTCGGCACTCGTCGTCAATGATTCCCTGGATTTCAATACCCTTAAAAACCTGCTTGAGGTGACGGACGGCAACCTTGCTTCCCATCTCAAAACGCTGGAGAAACGAAAATATATCTCCGTGAAAAAAGAATTTATCGAGAGAAAACCAAATACACAATATTCCGTCACAAAAAGCGGAAAAGAAGCATTTGTCAAACATATCAGGGCAATCGAACAGTTGCTCGGATAAAAATTTTATCCATTTACTTTGAAAAACAAAGTACTATTTAAAACAGAAAAATATGAATGAACTTAATATGACCCGCAGGATATGGATTGGCGTCGGACTTATCTGCCTGTCCTCCTGCATTTATATACTGGGGAATCTGTATCCTGAGCGCGATTCCTCCCTACCCAACGTTTTTTTCCTTAATTATTTTTGTGCCTTTGCCTATTTTCTGTTTCTGGCGGTAAAGCTCAGGTGGAATGTTTTCAGCTTTATGTCGGCACGGTTCCGTCCTGAACTGAGCCTCCTGGTTATTCTCTATAACCTCAGTGCATTCTCCCTTAACCAGCACATCATCGTTTTCTTTGAATCGACCGATTGGTTGTTTGCTTTTATCTTGCTGGAGAATATTCTGCTGTGTTGTTATGCCCTCCTGAATAACACACCGGGCTGGCTCAAATTGGCGGGATCGATCGTGTTTATTCCGGCTGCCCTGCTTCATGTCTATCAGATGGTTACGCTGTTGCCGTTGATACCTTATGCGGCGATAGGTATTATTGTATTGGGCATAGGCTTACATGCCTTTGTTCCCTTATTTTCCTTTCTCCTCATCCTGGGATACCTGTTGAGCTTTGCGCAAAACAAACGGGCATACTATGTCATGATCGCCTCGTTCGTTATGGTTTTCTCCATTTCGGTCGCTCATATTTACGAATGGGTCAGTTTTGATGAGCGTATTAAAAAGGTTGTGCGTGCCCCATGGGTGGAAATGAATTCAGCTGATCTCCCGAACTGGATCCGGATCGCTCAATCGAACAGGAAGAATACACTGGCCAGGAAATACCTTATGCAGGGGATCTTTCTTCAGGACAAATCCAACAATTTACAGCTTCGGATAAACCGGGATATGCCACTGCGCCATGATCCGTTTGTGGTGCTTGCCTCGCTTTTCACTGACGAGAGAATACTGAATCGTGAGGATAAAATGCGGATACTCAACATCAGGGATGATTTCAGGCATGAGACCGCCGACCGTTTCTGGAGTGGCGATCATCTGGAAACCGGTGAGGTGGATACCGAGGTCCGGCTTTTCCCGGAGGAAAGACTCAGCCATACGATCCAGACCATGGTCATTGTCAACAACAGCCGGGAACAAAACAGGCCACAAGAGGCGCTTTATACTTTTCAGCTTCCCGAAGGAGGCGTGATTTCTGATTTGTCCTTATGGGTCGACGGGAGGGAAAGGAAGGCCAGGCTCACTACCCCGGAAAAGGCCGATACCGCCTATAGCACCATTGTGGGATATGAAATCAGGGATCCTGCGGTAGTTTTCTGGATGGAAGGAAATCAGGTCAGGGTACGTGTTTTTCCCTGTACGCCTCATACACCCCGCAAATTCAGACTCGGCATAACCGCACCACTCACCTTTCAAAACGGGAGGCTGATTTACGAGGCACCCCGGTTCAAAGGGCCCAGTCCCGGCTCAGCGTTACATACGGTACGGGTGCATGATACCAATGCAAGCATTCGCTGGTCTGCTATCCCTTTCACTAAAACAAGGGAGGGATTTTCCTGGCAAGGAAACTGGCGGGATCAATGGTCTCTGACCATCGACGCGGTAGAGATCAGTCCGGTTTCCATTCCGTTTAAAGACAAAACCTATGCCCTTGTTCCTTATTCTGGCCCCGGGATCCCTGCGGGTATCGACCAGTTCGTGGTTGACCTCAGCGATGCATTCTCGGAAAAAGAGCTGGAACGGATTTTAAAACTTTCCAGGGGCCTTCAGACCTATTACACAGATTTTGCCGGTCAGCTCAGGCCGTTTGATAGCGTGGAGGATATCTTCAAAACGACGGTTCCGGAATTCTCCATGTTTCCTTTTCACCTTCCGATTGATTATTCACGGACCCTTATTATAACCAAGAGCCGGGATGCCACACCAAACCTGGAGGATATTAAAGGCAGCGGTTTTCACAAGGCCCTCCGGGAGCATTTTGCGGAAGCCGGGCACACGCCGTTGGTTTTTGACCTGGGAAATACCAGGGGCTTGTACCTGAGCTCGCTTCATGAAATTAAAGCGATACGGCTTATTGAAGGGACGCTGGCTGATCTGGAGAAGAGATTCCTGGCCGGGAATATTGCCGGCCGTCCGGGCGATCTGATCCCTGTGGCCTCTTCGGGTGCCGCGTTCAGGGTAAGTACCAATGAAATACCCATCCGTCAGGCTTCTGATCGCCTGGTGCGCTTATTTCTTTATCAAAAGGTGATTGAAAAGTACGGCAGAACCTGCTTCTCACCGAAAAAAAACCTGGATTCGAGCGTATCAGATATGGCGGCCCGTGCCCATGTGGTTACGCCTGTTTCAAGCCTGATTGTTCTGGAAACGGACAAGGACTATGAACGATTTGAAATTGATGAGGCCACCGATTCACTGGGTAATGCCAGCCTGGAGAATGCAGGGGCGGTGCCCGAGCCACATGAATGGGCACTAATTATTTCAGGGCTCATCATGTTGCTTTGGGTAATGCGACGAAAAGTTAATCTCGGTTCGATATGATCATACCAGCTCCGGTCCTCCTTCGAATTCGTGACCTGTCCGTGGCATGGGTCCCTGCGATTCTATGTGTTTTTGGTTTCTGGTGGTTCCACCCGGCCTACCTTGAAGGTCACCTTATTTTCTGGCTTGGTCTTGCGGTCCTTCCCTGGAGCCTGAACTCCCGTCCGGTTATCCCGTTCCGTTTGGTTATTACCCTCCTGGTGACTTTGTCGCTGATCACGCTGCTGCTCCCTTCAACCACTGGCTTGTATGGCATTCTGTGGGTCATAATGCTCATATCACTTGCCGGTTACAGGCGGGGTATTTCGTTATATGCCCTGATGCTGGGACTGATTGCGTCCCCGGTTTTTGACTATTTCACTCACCTGGCCAGCTTTTCCATGCGCCTTAAATTATCCCAAATTTCTGCCTGGGTGCTTTCCGGTCTTGACAGCCGGATACACTCGGAAGGCAGTCTTATACTTACCGGAGACCAGGAGTTTTATGTGGATGAGGCCTGTGCCGGATTATACCTGCTCAGGTACGGGCTTTTTTTCGGAACCGTCCTCATGAGCATTTTCCCGGCCAGACATCCGTGGTTGAGGGTCATCTTCGGCTATGCGGGGCTGATCATTTTGATTCTCTTTGGCAATATAGTCCGGATCATGATGCTCGTCCTCCTTGATATACCGCCAGAGAATGTGATGCATGAAATGACAGGGATCCTGGTTTACATGGTACAGATTCTCCTGCCTTTTTATCTGATCCTCCGCCATTGGAGTTCCAGTCCGGAAGGTTCAACCTCCCCGGATTACCCAAAGTCCTTTCGCACACGAATCCTGCTTCCCTTCGGTTTCCTGATTCTCCTGGGTCTGACCCGCGAAATCCGGACCCCGGAATCTGTTACGGAGATGGCAGGAAGAAATTGGGTACAGGGTTTTAAGGAAGAAGTGCTTCCGGGAGGGATAGTGAAATATTACCGGGAGAGTGTCCTGGTGTATGTCAAGCCCCCCGTGGCGCCTTACCGGTCAGACCACAACCCGGCTGTCTGCTGGAAAGGGAGCGGTTATACACTTGATAAGACAGGTCAGGAGAAAATAGATCAGGTAGAGATCAACAAAGGCATTCTGAGAAAGGGAGATGATGTACTGCTTTCTGCCTGGTGGTTTCAAAGCGATGCTTATGTGACCGGTAATGAGTGGGAGTGGCGATACCGCAGCCTTACCATGGGAGAGAAATATCACCTGGTCAATGTAACCAGCACGTCGGAGCAGGAACTGCAGCATTGTATAAAGCAAATCCTGGGGAGGCTGCAACACAGGGAATCACCGGAGCGGCAGATGAACACACCGTCTCCTGTTTCCTATCCCCGCCAGGTCGTATCCGGGGATCAATGGGTGGAATGATGTGTTTACAGGGTTTTCAGAACGGCAATCGTCCGGTCAATCTCATCCTCATTATTGTAGATATGTACAGAATGACGGAGGTATTCCTTGCCGACCGACCTTGGCTGCAGCTTTTCCCGGTCCCACAGGGTTTTTTGCAGTTCCGGTCCGGTCATCCCTTCCACGGCATAGGTGGTGATCCCTGCGCACATCTCAGGATGTGTGGAAGAATAAATAGTCACCTTATCGATTTCCTGCAGTTGCTGCCTGAGGTAATCGCCCAGGAATTTGATCCGGCTAAGCCAGCGTTCCGACCCGATGGTATGATGAAAGTCAACACTGGCATCAAGGCCAACCAGCAGGGATGGGTTCCCGGTTCCGTTTTGCATCAGCCTGAAGCCATGGTCCTTGTCATTGTTCCAGTTATAGCTGGCAATGGTACTCCAGATTTCCGGCATGCGGTCTTCCCGGATATACAGCAGCCCGTTTCCCCCGGGAGCAAGTAACCATTTATGCAGGCTTGAATAATAGGCATCACAGCCGATCTTCTTTACATCCACCGGAATCTGCCCCACGGTCTGGGCTCCGTCAAGTACAGTAAATATTCCGCGTTCACGGGCTTGTTCACAAATCTCCCGGACCGGCATAACCACCCCGAAGACAGAGACCAGGTGGGGTATCGCGATGACCCGGGTACGGGGAGTTACTTCCCGGAAGATGGCATCAATAATTTCCTGCGGGTCATTGGCAGGTACAGGCATGACCGCCTGTTTGTACACACAGCCCCGCCGCTCGGCAAGCAATTGCCAGGCGGCAAATCCGCCGCCATGCTCCTGGTCGGTATTTAACAATTCATCCCCTTCCTTCAGGTCAAGTCCCTGGGCCACATAGTTCATCCCAAAGGTGGCGTTCTGGGTAAGGGCCACTTCCTTCCAGTCCGCATTGATCAGTCCGGCTACCTTTTTGCGTAGTTCCTCGTAGGGGAAATAGCCGCTCAGCAGTTCGGGTCCCTCGCCTTTATAATCCGTTTCTGCCCCATGTATGGCATTATTGCGCATATCATCAATCATCCGGTTAAGGGTATAATCCGGTACGGGACCCATCGTCCCGTTGTTAAAATAGGTTTGACCCTTCTTCAGGGAAAACTGTGCGCGTACTGCTTTCCAGTAATTTTCCTCGCTGCCGGTAGCCGGTAGCGATAAGGTACGGGCTCCAGTCTCGTAGGCACCTGCGGTCAGGGGTGTAAGCAGGGCCGCACCAGCCAGGGAGCGCGTAATGAAATCTCTTCGTGAAGCCATAATCCGTGGGTTTAGCAGAATAAGTTAGGATTTATTCCTGGCCGGGTCAATTATTCTCCCGGATGATACGACCTTTCCGTATTCTTTTTCACATCCTCCCGGGTAAAAAATACTTTTTTCAATTCCCCGTTCATGAACATTTCAGCCTGATCGGTATAATGCGGCGAATCGGGGTCTGCCCGCTGCCCTCCGCCGATAATGGTCCAGGCTTCCACCTGCTCCGGGTCGAAATTCACCACCCCGATGAAACTGTTGCCCCCGGCGAAATATTGCTGATCAGTGTCATCCGGGTTATCGTAGTTGGCGGCAGGAAGAGAACCAAGGAATCCTGACATGAACCGGGAAGGAATTGAAGGTGCATCCTCGTCATACCGGGTCGGGTGATCCTGCAATCGCTGGAAACGGTACACATCGCCGAGCGGTATATTCACCTTGCCGTAGGTCCCGAGCATCTGGTCGCGGGCATTCTCCAGCGCCAGGAGAAAATCATCATCAGACATCCGGTTACGGGCAACCACCATATTGGGATAGGATTCCAGGTTCATGCCCATGGTGGTATCGGCCGGCATATACTTGCCTGAAAGCCGGGCCACCGCCCTGGCGAATCGTTCCCCCAGCAAGGCCGCTTCTGAATGCACGGTTGCGCGCTGGTCCCATGTAAGCAATAATGTGGCTTCATCAGCGAGTCCGGACTTCCGGGGATCATTCTCCGGGAGCTTGTTATATGCTTCCTTCAGCCCGGGCAGGATCAGGTCAAAAAGCTGCAGATAGTTATCATAGGCCATGCCCCTGAATTTATCGGGCGTAAATGCCTGCTCGGCCTGTAATAACCGGAGCGCATTGGCAGCTCTGGGGTTATGATGATGACCGGTCATATAGTCCGGGTAGTCACCGGGTTTCGGCGAATCAGGTCCGGCGGCCAGGTAGGGGGTGGAATTACAGTTTTGGATATAACCCACGGATGGATTTATCACCTGGATTATCTCATCCAGCGGGTGCAGTCCCATCCAGTCATTCTCGGGGGCACTTGGCACGGGTTGCCTCCAGTTGCGGGCCTGGTTACGGCGTGGGACAAAATTACCATTCCAGTAAGCGATGTTGCCGTCCACATCGGCATACACCGTATTATTGGTGGCGTTGGAACGGATGCTCATCACCTCCCGGAAATCCTCAAGCCCGCCGGCCTTCATCGTTTTCCATTCTTGCTCCAGCTCCTTTTCAGGCATGTGCAGCGGCGTCAGGCTGACGTGGTATTCACCCCGCTTCGCCAGGACCGGCCCGTGATGGGTATAGTGTACCGCATAGGTACGTTCGGCCATACTGCCGTCATCCTGGCGATACCGGATCGTATGCTGCCGGGTATCCACATCGCGCCACTGGTCCCCGAATTTATACTGAAGCCGCCCGTCCCGTTCCTCGATTGTTTCCAAAAAGGAATCCTGGGTGTCCGTGCCGCTGGACGTATGCATCCAGCCACAGAAATTATTGAACCCGTGATAAATAAAAAACTGTCCCTTGCTCACGGCGCCGTACACATCCAGTCCGTCCTCCTGTTCGCTTACCAGGTGGGCTTCCAGCCGGTGATATACGCTCACATGCGGATTGATCACCAGCATTGCGTTGCCGTTGGCAGTGCGGGAAGGGCCTACTGCAAATCCGTTCGACCCGTTGTTTTCCCCGCCCTGTTCTTCCGTGCCAGGGTTCTGGTTGTTGAAATAGTCAGCGATTTCACGCCGGGAGACGGAGGTCTGGTTGCTGGTGTTTCCCTCCGAGGAACCTTCTGTGTAGGTCAGGGCATACCAGGGTTTGTATTTTTTGATCAGGGTTGCCTTCCCCGGGTTCTTGCTGAGGTAGAAGTTCATGCCGTCGGCAAAAGCCACCATTAGCTCCTGAAGCCATGGTTCCAGGGTTTCGTAAAGAGCCACCATGCGTACCGAGTCACTGAAGGCACGGGCATAGAGGTCATTCATGAGCATTCGCTCGCCATTCACTTCAGACAACCGTCCCAGTCCTTTGATGTACTGGTATTCCACCCTGGGAAAATCATCTTCGCACTGCGCGTACATGAGTCCGAATACCACATCGGCATCGGTTTTCCCATAGATATGTGGGACTCCCCAGGTGTCACGCACAATGGTGACATTCTCCGCCCGGGATTCCCAGCGGTCTTTTTCTTCCGTGGTAAAGGTCTGGGCGGTCGCATTTTGGACAGCCAGTATGAACAGAACGGGCAACAGGATTTTCTTCATAGCAGAAAATTGTTCAATTGCCCGGTAATTTAAAAACGGAATTCCACGTGCGGTGGACAGGCAGTGAAATTGTTATCGTGAGCCAAACAGCCTCCAGGCAGCATATATCTCCCACATCCTGAAGTGAACATCCTGGATCACGGGATTATCGGAAATATCAGAAAGCCCGTGTACATACCGGCCGCCGATCTCCAGGGGTACCTTGAATTCAAAGCCGGCACCGATAACGCCGCTCAGGGCAGTACCTTTAAAATCCTCCTTTTCCACACCGGGTGCATCCACATTCAGCAGAAATCCCAGGTGAGCCCCCGCGTAAATGTTAACCGGCGCAAACCGTATTTGTAACAGCAAGGGTACCGCCAGGTAGTCAAAACTGTATTCAAACCCGCTGGTCTCCCCGGCCTGGTGGGAGAAATACACCTCGGGCTGAATGGCAAATTCTTCGTTAATCGCATAGTTGCCGAAGATTCCGCCATAATAGCCGGTTTCGGAATCGGTGGTGAGGTATTCGCTTTCAAGCTTTGAAAAATTGACCCCACCCTTAATGCCCGCAGAAAACTGGCCATAGCTGCACAGGGTTGCCACACAAAAGGCAAGGCCTAAAAAGAATTTTTTCATGACGTTGAAAAATGATAATCGGGGGAAGATAGGATATTTTAAACGGGTGGCCGGTACGGTGTAAGATTTCCTGTCAGAAATAAAAAAACCCTGCCGGAGGGGCAGGGTTTATCAGGTTATATGCTAACGCTCACCGATGAGCTGCCAGGCCACGTACAATTGCCAGGTGTGGTTGTTTACCGAACCGAAGTCAGGGATGTCAGACACGTCCGATATTCCATAGACGTACCGGCCTCCGACTTCCAGCTTGAGCGGAAGATCCACTCCCACGCCAAATACCATGGCCCAGTCGATGGATTTGAAATCATCGTCGTACGGCTCCGGAACATCCACATTGCTGATGATCCCGATCTGGGGGCCGGCGTAAAGATTGAGGGCGCTCAGGTTGGCCTGCAGGAGAATGGGAATTTTCAGGTAATCAAAATCAATGTCTTCGCTGCTGTCCGGGAATTCAGCGCCGATCGAGGAATACATGATCTCGGGCTGAAGGGCAAATATTTCCCCCAGTTTAACATTGGCAAAGGCCCCGAAATGAAATCCTGTTTTGGAATCCGTATTGATATCCTCAAAGTCTATATTCGAGAAATTGGCTCCCGCTTTTATTCCAAGCCCGACCTGTGAATAGGCCACGGCCGTTGCCAGCATAAAAATGGAGACTAATGTTATTTTCTTCATGATTTTCAGATGTTGGTTGATAGCAATAACGCGGCGTTTCCCGATTTGTTTCAGCAGGAATCCGTCTGTTTGTGTCTCACCTGAATTTTCTTTTACGCATTCAATTTTGCCCCAAAATCCTCATATTTCACCGCGTCGTATCTTTTGAAAGGGGGAAGTTTCGTGGTTCAGGTATCCGTGGTAGGCAGAAGCCACAAAGAGTACGAGACATATACCCACACAAACCCAGGCCAGTGTTGGCTCGGTGTCCCAATGCCGCACCGCAACAGCAGCAATACCCCAGACTCCCACCAGGGCAGCTTCCCGCAGATTTCGCATATATATCATCATGAGGTAAATACCCATGGCGACGAGGAGTATGAGAATGGCCCAGGTCATTTCGGAGAATGGTCCGCCGGTCCATCCCTCACTGACCAGCCAGGCGGAAACATTGACCACAGCGGCGAGGATGATCCAGCCAAGGTAAAGGACCACCGGCCACCAGACAGCCACAATTATACGCACCGGTGCATCCCAGATTTCAAGACGGAGTCGTACGACCAGCTGCAGCAATGCGAGTAACAGGAGGAACATGATTATCACCGAAGTGTCTGTCATCAGTGACATCCAGCTCCAAATCCAGAGTCCGTTGGCAATGTTGGCCACCGCCAGCCAGATTCCGATCTGCGCGAGCTGGTCTTCCCTGCCGGTCAGGTACTGAAACCATTGAAACCCTATGAATACGATCAGTCCGAGGTAGATCAGGCCCCAAATGGCAAAGGCATAATCTGCGGGTGTTATCAGTGTCATGAACCGGTCGCTGATCTCGCCGATGCTTTCGCCTTCAACGGCGCTTGCATTTACATAATAGTTGGCATAAAGGGTCCCCGCGAAGGTAATTGTGTTTAGCAGCAGCCATCCGATCCTGGTCATACAGTGAGATTTTTTGTTACCCGGGGAAGATACGTATCTTTAGCGAGGAACGCTAAATACATCCATTTGCCCCTCACGTTCAGTCATCCGGCTATTGTGCTTCCCTTTGTCAGGAAGCGTTATTTTTCGGCATCCGGTCTCATAATCGGGTCCATGACGCCTGATTTCGAATACTTTATCCGGATGAAACTGGCAGGGGAACATGGCCATACCTGGCCCGGGATAATCTATTTTGATTTGCCGGTGGGCTTTATCCTGCTGATTGCCTGGTATTACCTGGTGAGGGAGCCTTTCATACACAATCTTCCCAAAGGAGTGGCTGAAAGATTAAAACACCTTCGCATAGAGCAATGGCGTCCCTGGTTAAAATCAAAATGGCCTGTGATTCTTTTCAGTCTGATGATCGGGGCCGCATCCCATGTGCTCTGGGACAGCTTCACCCATAACAACACCTTTATCACCGGAAATATTCCTTTCCTGCGGACCGGCGTGTATTTTTTCAACGAAGGGTACCCGCTGTACCATATTCTCCAGCATGTAAGCACGGGAGTCGGACTCGCCATAGGTCTGACCATTTTTTTTGTACAGCCCGCAAAGCCATTTGTCAGAAAACGATCTCCTGCTTTCTGGCCTGTACTTATTGGTTTAACCGGGGCCCTGGCTGCATTCCGTCTGGCCTTTATGGATTTTGAAATTAAGATCGGCCATGTGGTGGTGATCCTGATTGCCGCAGGCATGTACGCTTGCCTGCTGACCTCCGCCATTTTCCTGCGCCGTTACCGCTGATCACTTACCGGAAAGCCGGTACATCAGCAGTGCGGCCCGTTTCACCAGGTCATCCAGCCTGGACAAATAGCCGAATTCATCCGGCGTGTGATCCTTACCCCCGCTCAGGCCGAGTCCGTCAATAGCTCCTTTCACCCGGTCGGCGGCAAAGGAGATATCTGCTGCTCCGGCATTAATGGGCTCCACTGCCGTAACCTCACCAAAACCAAGATCCTGGCTTGCCTGACTATAGATAGCCAGTAATTCACGGTTGGCGTCTGTGCGGTCCATGGGCGGGTATCCTCCCTCGTTAAAGCTGAGGGTTGCGCTGGTATGGGGCAGGTTCTGGCTGGCAATACGCTGCATTATTTGCCGGGCCCGCTCCAGCTGTGCCACACTTACCGCCCGGATATCACCGTGGGCCACGGCGGTTTCGGCAACAATATTATTTTTTCCAGTCACCGTTCCCCCGATATTGACCGGATCCTCGGCCAGACTGGTACCTCCCAGAATCACACCCGGGTTAAAGGTAAGGAACTCTTCATTCCTCAATTCGGAATAGAAAGCTGTCAGAATCCGTGACAGTTCATAGATTGCCCCGGCACCCACCTCGTCCGAAAAAATCTGGGACGAATGAGCCGGACGGCCCTTCACCTGCAATGTCCAGCCCGAAGAGCTGCGTCGGGAAATGACCGCAGTTTCAAAGCGACTGTCGCCGTTCTCAAACCCGAGGGCATAATCCGCACGTCCGGCGGCTTCACGAATAGATTTCTTGGAGGCTGAAATCGGACTGCCGCTCTTCTCCTCATCCCCGGTCATGACCACTTCCACTGTCAGGTCGTCAAGGACGCCTGCTTCTTTCAATGCCTTAAGCGCATATAGGATGATCACGTCACCGCCTTTCATATCCACTACGCCCGGCCCTTTCATCGTGCTGTCATTAACCATCGTGTACTCCTGGTTCGGGTGATCAGGCTCGAAGACCGTATCCAGGTGTCCGATCAATAACAACCGCGGCGCATCCTTTTTTCCTTCATGGACAGCGACCAGGTGTCCTGCCCGGTCAAAGGCATCACCCGGTTCCCACCGGACCCGGAAGCCCAGGGCTTCAAATTCCTTCATGAAAACTTCGCCAACCTGTTTTACTCCCTCGAAATTCATCGTCCCGCTGTTTATGTTCACCACCTTCCTGAGCAGTGTAACGGCTTCTTCAGCCTGGTCATCCGCGGTTCTGACGATCTTTTTTTCGACCCGGTTTAACTGTCCGAATACAGATCCGGAAACCAGCAACAATAGTATAATAGCTTTTCCCATAACAGATAGGTCAAATCTACCTAATTTTATAAAGTATCACCGACGGATTTATGTGAATGGATATCACCCAACGTTTTCTGGACGGGGCAGACCCCGGAAAGGCCGAAAAAATGGCGGCATATATGAAGAACCGCTTTCATTTCCTGGGATTGCCGGGGCCCGTCCGCAAGGAGCTCCAGCGTGATATTCTCCGGGATAAAACGAGGGAACCTTCGGTAGACTGGGAGTGGGTGAGATGGCTGTACTCCTTCCCGCAACGTGAATTTCATTACCTCGCGGTGGATTACCTCAGAAAAACGGTGCGCAAAATGCAGCCTGATGACCTTTCGCAGCTCCGATCACTAATACAAACCCATTCCTGGTGGGATACGGTTGACCTGCTGGCCGGTGTGGTGGGCGAACTGGTCAGGAGATACCCCGACCTTAAGGAGAGCCGGGTCAAATCATGGATCAGCGACGAGGATTTCTGGATTCGGCGTGTATCTGTCCTCTTCCAGTTGAAATTCCGTAACCAAACGGATACGCAATTCCTGTCCATGGCGATAGCCGGCAACCTTGGCTCTTCGGAATTTTTCATCAACAAGGCCATTGGATGGGCGCTCAGGGAGTATTCAAAGACCGATGCCGAATGGGTGGTTGAATTCATTGAGAATCATGAATTGTCAAACCTGAGCCGAAGGGAGGCATCAAAATATCTTTAGCGCAGGGAGGCCAGCGCTTTTTTTCCGGCATCCCGAATCTTTCCCCGGGCCGCATTAACCGCCGCGTCAAGTTCCGGGCCACTGGCCAGGTCGGTTACGGTTCCAGCCACGGCCACATAATAGTCGGTCCAGGTACGGAGGATGTCTTCCTGTTCCTTTCGGGCTTCCCCTTCTGACAGGGCTTTCTGGCTGAGACGGGCTTCCTCGGCCAGCCTTTCTTCTGCTGCAAAAACGATCTCATTGAGGATGTCCAGGGCGAGGTCCTCATGGCCGTTGGCCAGTGTCATCACCACTGACAGGGTACCGGCCACCACATTACGCAGGGTTTCCACGGACACCTTGTCAATCCGGTCCTGGTCGGTATGATAAAACTGATCGGTAAAATGCCAGAACAACACCGCGGGAATATTTCCCCGAAGGAACGGAACGTGGTCACTTCCTCCTTCATAGGGATTTGACTGTACATTCCATTCGCGGGACTCACCCAGCGACTTAAATCTTTTCATCACAAAATCATTAAGATAATGTGGCTGAAGTTCCTCTTTTGAGATTGGCCTGCCACCCCATTCACTGTGCTTATCCTCGCCCCGGGTCCAGACTGCACTCGGATCCGGCATTTTTTCGATTAGGAAACTTCCGCCGGTAACTGCCGTATTCTCCCCGACCATATCCAGGCTGAAGCCCCATTTGATCTGGTCTCCATGCTCTTCCACATAGCGCCGTGTGGAGGTAATCTCGTCACCCCAAAGAAAGGTGATGGTGCGGTCGGGGGCAATTTCAGGATTCCAGCGCGCGAGAATTTCGGCTATTTCGGTCGCGGCACCCACACCGCTGGCATTGTCATTGGCGCCAGGCTCCTGTACATGGGCACTGATCACTACTTCTTCCTGTGGAAGCTGGGTTCCGTGCACCTGTGCGACAAGGGTGAGCTCGGGGGCTTCAGTAAACCAAGTGTCTATAAAAACCGTGGCTTCTTTCCCCCCGTTGTTGAGGAACTGGTTGAGCGATTCCCGTGCGGCGTAGGATAACGCCACAGACCAGGAGGCAATCGTGTCATTGTACGGGATGCTTCTGAACTGAATGGATTGCCGGTTCACCGCAGGACGGAGGTATTCCGGCATTTCGTAGGTAAGGATACCAGCCGCACCAAACTCTCCGACAGCAGCCCGGTACAGATAATAGGGATGCATTTCGGCATAGACGATCTTGCCGCGGACATCCTTGCCGGGAAGCTCTTCCAGGTCATTGATCTTTATTATTTCCGCGGTCACCCCGCCGGACGGGGTCGGGTGCGAATTGACCGCCACCATATTCCGGTTTGTCCTGAAGGCCAGCAGCGGCATATTCTCCCCTTCCAGTTTCAGCCAGGCATCAACCGGGTACCAGGCCGGCTTATCTAGCGGCCGTTCTTCAATCCGGTAAGTCAGCGGGGCCGGACCGTCAGCCTCGGGCACATAACCTGCCTTCTCCAGTTTTTCCTTCACTCTCAGGATCGTGGAATCAAACCCAGGGTTGCCGGCCAGCCTCCAGAATTGTTCGGCATAGGCGGTGATTTCGTAGGCAGTCTCTCCCGTAGCTGCGGCACGTGCGTTCCGCTCGATGCCCTCTGATTGTGCACCGGCAACAGTATACAGGGTCGAAATGATGATCAGGAGCAGGATATATTTTCTCATATCAGTTCGGTGCCGTACCCATTAAAACACTAACCCCGGCCCGGACCGGGTTGCCGTTTGAACGGCGCAGCAGTACTACCTGCCCGGTGTGATAGATCGCATCGGCAATCGGACCATTGAGTAAATTCCAGTACGGCAGTTCCATTTGTAACCTTATCTTCATTTCTTCAGGATCAGGGTCCTCATTGACCAGGAACTCACGGACATCCCAGAGCATGCCCAGTGTTTCATTGCGCAACTCGTCAAACGAGAGGTCAGAAAGGTCCTTTATCTGGTTGGGTTTGTTAAAATGGGTATTGTAAATGATCATGACCAGGGTGTGAACGTGCTCGGCGGTTTCCCGGATTGACCGGCTCCCTTCGGCAGGCCGGAAAGCCAGGTCCTCTTCCCGAAGGTCCCTGGTTGCCCAGTGATACCGGAATCCCAGCGCGTCAATTACACGTGCCGATACCGTCGTGGCATTGTAACTTTCGGGATACTCCGGAATTTGTGAAAAGTCAGATTGTCCGTATCCGTGCATGCCGGTTGACAGCAGCAGTAAAAGCAGTGGCAGGCCTGTTCTCATGTTGGTCTGGTAAAATATTTATACCTAATTTAACTAGTATTAAAGGATTAAATGAATTCGTTATGATAAAAGGTCTGGCAATGGTACTGGGTGTACTGGTATCCTGTTATACGGTCGCACAGGATTTTCAACAGGTAAGGCCCGGCAAGTTGTACGCCGGGGGAAGTGCCGTGGAGTCTCCGAGGTACGGATTTAAGGCGGTCATACCTGATGGATACGCGGGTATGCTGCCTCAGGGGACCGAGCTTTTTATGCTGTCAAAACAGGATGGGACGAGCGGCGAGGTCCTCGTGTTTGCCCGTCCGGATGGCGATCTGGAAACACTGAAATCCAACTGGAAGGAGGGTGGGGCACTGACCGAATCCATTTATTTAAGGGCCGCCGGGGAAATCGGGGGTGAGGGTGACCTGGCTTACGCGGAGGTAATGGCAGAAGGCGAACGAATAAATCCGCAGTACAAAGCCTTTATTATCGGGCGATGCGGACCTTACGGACCCTGCGTTACCCTGCTTATGATCACTCAGGAACAGTTTTTTGAAGAGGTCCGTAACGAAATGCTTGCCTTTATGCGTGGGGGAGAATTTACCGAGCCCTCCAGCCGGAATCCCTATGAGGATTTTAACTGGCAGGAATTTCTGTCGGGCAAGGTATTGGTGACCTATGAGATGGAGCAGGGTGCGAAACGCCAGAACCTGATTCATTTATGTGCAGACGGCACCTTCCGTTCCAATATCCGTCAGACAGGATGGCTTAAGCAGGAGAATAAAGCATATGTAGGTAAAAATCGGGGTAGTTGGAGCGTAGAGGGGTCGGGGTCCGAAACCCTGCTGTCCCTCACCTTCGAAAAGGAAAAAATTCCGCCCCTGCAGGTGTTGCTGAGCATTCAGGATGAAAAAATATTTGCCTTCGGCGAAAGATACTATGCCGGGTATTCCGACCAGTGTGAGTGATTTTCCCCCAAAGTGGGGGATGGAAATGCGCGGAAAAACAGCGAACTTTCTCATTAATGCTGGCCATCACCTACATATGGATCTATGAACTGTTTGCCGTCTCTGTACTGGCAGGGGTGATACTGGTGGTGGTACGCTATTTTCACAAGCAGCGTAACTCAGATTCTTCCGGCGATTAGCTCACGCTTTTTTTCTTTCTTTCAAAAACTTCCGGATCACCGGGAACAGGGCTATTATGACTATTCCCGGGAGAATGTACGGCAGGTAGGTCTGTATTTCAGGTACAGAAGTTCCCAGGAAATACCCAAGCAGCAACAAGGTGACTGTATAGAGAATAATCCCGATAAGCACGATGCCTGTAAAAACCGATAGTTTCATATGTATGGTTCCCGAAAAGACCGGATTGAAGGTACGAATGATGGGCAGGAACCGGCCCAGGATAAGGGCCGACTTTCCGTGTTTGTGAAAAAAGTCCTCGGCCTGTGTAAGGTATTTCTTTTTAAAGTACCAGGTATCCTCCTTTTC
This sequence comes from uncultured Roseivirgaceae bacterium, assembly GCA_964563925.1. GTDB lineage: Bacteria > Bacteroidota > Bacteroidia > Cytophagales > Cyclobacteriaceae > JAUILA01. The sequence continues at coordinate 44,960 of CAZLZD010000002.1, forward strand.
ATAAATTCGTTTGCCCCATTTTCGTCCGATTGAATAACCGGTGAGGTCGCCCAGCAGGGCGGTGACAATGAGTACGGGTATCATGATCTCAATACCGACTTCGAGGGCTTTGGAGCCTGAAAGGAGTCCGGCGGTAAACAGCAGCGTCTCCCCGCCGGGCACGACGAGTCCGACGAGAAAAGCAGTTTCCACGTACACCAGGGCAATGATGATGGCAAATCCACCCCATTGGATTAATGACTTGTTATCCAGGAATACGAGGAGTTCTTCCATTACTTGGTTTTAAGGATCTTAATAAGTTGTATAATGATCAGCGGAATAAAGCTGGTAACAGCAATGAGTCCCCATGTGCGAAGGTCAAGGACCTGGAAGGACAGGATGTCACGGAGGCCCGGGATGAAATAGGCAGCCATCAGTGCGGCACTGCACAGGGCCAGGGCCATCCAGATGTATTTGTTGCGGGTGACCTGGTTATTGAATACCGGTTCCTCGTTATCGCGCATATTGAATACATGCCACAACTGAGCAAAAGCCAGCGAAAAGAAGGCCACATTGTTACATATCTCCTTGGAGAGCCCCCAGTACGAATAGGCAAAGAAGTAGGCTCCGGTGATGGCACCGGCAAGTACGACGGCGTATACCCCGATCTGGATCCACTTTTGCCGTGGTATGATCGGCTTATCCTTGTCATTCGGAGGATGTTCCATTACCCGGGGATGGCCTTCACCGATACCCAGCGCCAATGCGGGGAATACGTCGGAAAGCAGGTTAAGAAACAGCAGTTGCAGGGGCAGCAGCGGGAGGTAAAAAAGGGTAAAACTGACCACGGCAATAACAATGATCTCAGAGAGGTGATAAGAAAGCTGGTAAATGATAAACTTCTGAATATTCCCAAAGACAATGCGTCCCTCCCGGATCGCAGAGACGATCGAGCTGAAGGCATCGTCCTTCAGTACCATATCTGAAACTTCCTGGGCCACCTGCGTTCCTTTCTTTCCCATCGCAATGCCAATGTCAGCCTTTTTCAGGGCCGGGGCATCGTTTACCCCGTCCCCGGTCATTCCCACGATTTCCCCGTTTTCCTGGTAAGTCTCGATAATGGAGAGTTTCTGTCTTGGATCTACGCGGGAGAATATATTGGTGCGCAGTTTTTCCTCCTTACTGATCTCGTCCAGCTTCTCCCCGTGCACGGGCTGGTCTTCTTCGTCGGTCAGGTGCACCTGGCGTGCAATTTTCAGGGCGGTACCCGGGTGGTCCCCGGTAACCATGACCACCTGGATACCGGCATTGTGACAGGTATCGATGGATTCCCTTACTTCCTCGCGCGGAGGATCAAGGTACCCGATCATACCGCAAAATGTCAACCCTTCCAGCATGTGGTCACGATCGGGCTTATCACTGGTGGTCTTCTTCGCCACCCCGATGACACGAAGGCCGTCCCCGGCCATTTCATCATTGATGTCGACCAGCTCTTTTTTTCGGTCGTCCGTTAATGGTTCTTCTTCCCCAGAAGTCAGGGTGCTGTCACATACATCCAGTAGTTTTTCTACTGCTCCTTTGGCCGCCACATAATAGCCGCTGTCGTCCTGGTGGGCGGTGGCCATCATCATTCGGTCTGAGTCAAAGGGAAGTTCTTCTTCCCGGGTGAGTTCCTGCCATTTCCTGTAGTCTTCCCCGGCATGATCATCCGCATAGTCCAGGGAAGCTATTTCCAGCGGATCCCCGGAAGGTTTCCCCTCGTCATTCTCCAGGACAGCATCATTGCAAAGCACTGAGATCTTAAGGATTTCCCGGATACTGTCTTCATCCGGTTCCTGGTCTGTGGAGTATGACATGCCCGGGGTCAGGATCTTTTCTACATGAAGCTGGTTCATGGTAAGCGTTCCGGTCTTGTCGGTGAAGATGACCGTCGTCTCCCCAAGGGTTTCCACCGCAGCCAGACGCTTCACGATGACATTCTTACGCGAGAGCCGCAGCATTCCACGGGCAAGTGCAATACTCGCCACGATTGGCAACCCTTCCGGGATGGCGGCGATGGTCCAGGCGATAGCAGTCTGGACAAGTTCATAGAGGTCCTTGCCGCTGAGCCAGCCGGTAAGAAAAAAGGCGGCGGCCAGTCCGAGGGTCGCCCAGATCAGCTTTTTACTGAGTGATTCCAGCTTTTTAGTCAGGGGCACCTCCTCCTTCTCGGCGTCGCTGACCATTTTGGAGATATCCCCGAGCTCGGTTTCCATTCCGGTCGTTACCACAAGGCCCTTACCGCTTCCGTTGGTGATCGCCGTGCCTTTGAAGACCATGTTGATACGGTCACCCACGCCCTTTTCCTGGTCAAGGGATTCGGCCTGTTTCTGAACGGGGACCGATTCGCCGGTGAGGGCCGATTCATCGGCCTTCAGCTGACTTTGTTCAATGATCCGTGCATCGGCCGTAACCAGCTCGCCGGCTGATAGAACGAGTATGTCGCCGGGCACAATTTCCTCAGCATTAATTTCGGTTTCTTCGCCATCCCGGATGACTTTGGCCATTCGCTTATCCAGGGCTTTCAGTGCCTTCATGGATTGGCGGGCCTGGAATTCCATCCAGAATCCGATGGCGGTGTTGAGCAGGATCACCACAATGATGGCGATGGCCTCCGGAATATCGCCGAAAGCAAAGGATACGATTACGGCAATGACAAGGAGGTAAATGACCGGGTTCAGGATCTGGTCCAGCAGGATTTCCCACAGGCTTTTCTGATCCTCTTCACGCAACTTATTGCGTCCATATTCGGAGAGCCTTTTTTCTGCCTCGTCGGTGGTGAGTCCTTCCGAGGGATTGGCGTTCAGTTCTTCCTGTACTTCTTCAGTGGTTTGCAGGTAGGGGGTTTCTGTCATTTCAGGTAAGATAAATTCATATGTACTTCATTACAAGGAAAATCTGTGCCAGCGGCCGTGTGAGCCATCAGTCAGCGGTTGCTGTCCGGATTGTGGTTGATATTCTACAATCCGCCGGGATAAATTCAAAGTGTTCTTCCGCATGATTCCGCCAATCGTGATGTAACTTTATGAAAATCACGGTGAATATGGACGTCGAAATTCTCTCCCGCATACAGTTTGCCCTTACCATTTCCTTTCATTACATCTATCCGCCGCTGAGTATCGGTCTGGGCCTGATTATGGTGATCATGGAAGGTATGTACCTGAAGACCCGTAACCCGGAATATGAGGCCATGGCAAGATTCTGGACGCGCATCTTTGCGGTCACCTTCGGCATCGGGGTGGCTACGGGTATTGTGATGGAATTTGAGTTTGGTACCAACTGGGCGACGTATTCGCGGTACGTGGGAGACATTTTTGGCTCGGCGCTGGCGGCTGAAGGTATTTTTGCCTTTGCCCTGGAAAGCGGTTTCCTGGGGGTGCTGCTGTTCGGATGGGACCGCGTCAGGCCATTGGTTCACTTTATTGCCACCCTGGGGGTGTGGCTGGGGTCGATGTTTTCGGCGGTCTGGATCGTGGTGGCCAACTCGTGGCAGCAGACCCCGGCGGGATATCATATCGTCGGGCACGGAATGGAGGCGCGGGCCGAGATTACTGATTTCTGGGCCATGGTATTCAATCCCTCCTCGATGGAGCGGCTCAGTCATGTTTGGCTGGGGGCTTTTCTGGCCGGAGCGTTCCTGGTGATGTCGGTACATGCCTGGTACCTGTTGCACGGACGCTTCACCGGTATTTCAACAAAAGCCTTTCGCATCGCCCTGGTGGTTGCGGCCGTCTCGTCACTGGCCCAGCTGTTTGCCGGTCACAAATCGGCGGAAGTGGTGGCTGAGCATCAGCCGGCCAAACTGGCTGCGCTTGAGGGCCATTTCGACAGCCTGGGAGTGGCTGATATGTACCTGTTTGGGTGGGTGGACAAAGAGTCGCAGCAGGTAACGGGGATAAAAATACCGGGCGGACTCAGTTTTCTGACGGGCTTTGATTTTTCTGCAAAGGTGAAAGGCCTTAATTCTTTTCCGGAGAATGAACGGCCGGGAGCCGTCAACGCAATCTTCCAGTTTTATCACCTGATGGTGGGGATCGGTATGATGTTGATTGTCCTTACCCTGGTGGGGCTCTGGTACCTGTGGCGTGGGACGCTTTTCAAAAAACGCTGGCTGATGCGGACCTTCGTGGTGGCAGTGATACTGCCCCAGATCGCCAACCAGGTCGGTTGGTTTGCTGCGGAAATGGGACGGCAGCCGTGGGTGGTGTACGGTCACCTCCGCACCTCCGATGCGCTGTCCAAAGCAGTAACGGCCAACCAGGTGCTGTTTTCCATCATCCTGTTCCTGATCGTGTATACTTTTCTGTTTGCCTTGTTCCTGTATATGATGAATAAAAAGATCCAGCATGGTCCGGTTACAGGAGACATGGCTGACGAGCGGCCAAGGCAGCGGGACATTGCAAATGAACTAACTGACTGACTGACATGGCAACATTTCTGGGCATTGAATATTCAACGTGGTGGTTTCTGGTGGTGGGAGGCGTTTTTTCCGGGTATGCGATCCTGGACGGGTTTGATCTTGGTGCCGGGGCGTGGCATCTTTTCCTGAAAAAGGAAAAGAGCCGGCGCATTGCCCTGAATGCCATCGGGCCGGTCTGGGACGGTAATGAAGTCTGGCTGGTGATCGGCGGGGGAACCCTGTTCGCCGGCTTTCCGGATGTCTATGCCACGGCCTTTTCCGCCATGTACATTCCGTTTATGATCTTTTTGATTTTCCTGATTTTTCGGGCGGTATCGATCGAATTCCGAAGCAAGGAAGAGATGAAATGGTGGAGAAAATCATGGGATATAGCCTATTCGGTGTCCAGCATTCTCCTGGCCCTTCTCCTGGGTATCGTGCTGGGAAATATTCTCCTGGGGATGCCGGTCAACGCAGAAAAAGAGTTTGCTGGTTCCTGGCTCCAGTTCATTAACCCGTATGCGCTGATGGTAGGGCTGTGCACGCTGTCGCTGTTCATGCTGCATGGTGCCCTGTACCTGATCATGAAGACCGAAGGCCGGTTATATCAAAAGCTGGCCGTACTGGCCCGGCGTGCAATCATTGCTTTTATTGTGATCTTTGCCATCACCACCGTGTACACGCTGATCTATTTGCCGCATTTGTCGGATAAATTCAAGAGCCAGGAATGGCTGTTCCTGGTTCCCCTGATGGCCATGCTGAGTATCGCGAATATTCCACGCCTGGTCACTAAACGCAAGTACCTGCAATCTTTCATTTTCTCTTCGCTTACCATCGCCCTGTTACTGGTCGTGGTGGCCATAGAGCTCTACCCGGTGATGATCCTCTCCACGCTCGACCCGGCCTGGAGCCTGACCGTGGAGAATGCCAGCAGCTCGGAGAAGTCCCTGGAGATCATGCTGATTTTTGCCGCCATTGGCGTGCCCCTGGTGATCAGCTATACCACCTTTGTTTTCTGGACCTTCCGCGGGAAGGTCAGGCTGGATGATCACAGTTACTGATCTCAGGAAACCCGCAGCGTCCTGAGGATCCGGAACAGGAACACAGTGGAAGTCACGGCCACGATTCCCAGGACAATGGCCCGTTCAAAATCGCTGTAAATGATGCCGCCGATGGTAAACAGGCTGGAATAAATGGCGATACAGCCCAGGAATACAAGCAGGATTTGCTTGGGCATCTCCCAGGCCTTGCCTTCTTCCTTCTGGTTAATATCAATGCCTTCGGCCTTTGCTTCCTCGATCACACGTTTCCAGCCGGGACCCCCGGGGTGGACCAGCCGGTAGAAGGTGCGCAAGGTCTCTTTATTTTCAGGATGAGAAGAGAGTGTGGTCAGGAGCCAGGAGATCGTAACCACCCCGACGGTGATCAGCAGCTTCATGGTGAAGGCGTCAAGTACCATCCCGTCAAAGTTGGAATCATCCACCACCAGCACCATGATCACCGCCATCACGGTAGCCACAAGCATCGCAACAATTTCCGTGAGGGCATTAATTCGCCACCAGAACCAGCGGAGAATATAGATAAGCCCTGTACCGGCGCCGGAAAGAAGCAGGATGTCAAACGCCTGGGTGGCGTCTTCCAGGAAAGTAAGCGAGAATATTGCAGAGATGATCATGAGCACTACGGTGGATATCCGTCCCATCAGGACCATTTGTTTTTCCGTCGCCGCCGGATTTACAAAGCGTTTGTAAAAGTCGTTCACCACGTAGCTTGACCCCCAGTTGAGGTGGGTACCGATGGTTGACATATAGGCCGCGATCAGGGATGCCACCACCAGTCCGAGCCAGCCGGGCCCGAGGCGTGTAAGCATGGCCGGGTAGGCCACATCATGTCCCAGGTACTGATCGGTAATATCCGGGAATTCGGAACGGATGGAATCCAGGTCCGGGAAGATGATCAGCGAAGCCAGGGCCACAATGATCCAGGGCCACGGGCGAAGGGCATAATGGGCAAAGTTAAACAGCAGCGTGGCACCGATGGCATTTTTTTCGTCTTTGGCCGACAACATACGCTGGGCAATATACCCGCCTCCGCCGGGTTCAGCGCCCGGGTACCAGACGGCCCACCACTGGACCGCTATCGGAATGATCAGGAGCGGAATGTACACGGATGGATTGGTAAAATCAGGCATGATATCCAGCTTGCCGGCTACGTTAGGGTGATCAAACAACGCCTGCAAGCTGCCTATTTCCGGTTGCTCGATGGCCACCACGGCGGCCATAACCGCACCGAGCATGGCCATTCCGTACTGGAAGAAATCGGCCCAGATAACGCCTTTGATCCCGCCCAGCGCGGCATAGATCACTACTACCACCGAGGCCCCCACCACCACAGTCACCGGGGTAAGGCCAAGCATTACCCCTCCGATCTTGATAGCGGCCAGGGTGACTGACCCCATGATCAGGCAGTTGAAGAGAATACCGAGGTAAAGCGACCGGAACCCTCTCAGGAAAGAGGCAAGCTTGCCCCCATAACGGATTTCGTAAAATTCCAGATCGGTCATCACATTCGAACGGCGCCATAACCTGGCGTAAATAAACACGGTGACCATGCCAGTAATCAGGAATGCCCACCAGGCCCAGTTCTTCACTACCCCGTCTTCACGGACCATTCCGGTTACGAGGTTGGGTGTATCCGCCGAGAAGGTGCAGGCCACCATGGAAATACCCAGAAGCCACCATGGCATTCCGCGCCCGCCCAGAAAAAACTCCGAAGTGCTTTTTCCGGCACTTCTTGAAGCCACCCAGCCAATTCCCAGCACAATGGAGAAAAAGATCCCTACGATTATCCAGTCTAAAGTAGTAAGTGCCATTCGATGCGTTGATTGTTGTTGAAACTCGGTGAATATATGAATAATTACTTGTAATTGAAGGGCGGGCCGGTATGAACGGGGACTTAATTACATGACCCGGCCGGACGGCAATACCGGAAAGCTATCCGGTAATGTAGGGCTGGCGGGAAGGTAGGAGTTGATTTTGAATAACTTACCCGCGAAAACTGATCTTTTTCGTTCCTTTCGATAATTTCAAAAAAACCTGGAGCCCCGGGATGAAGGTGGGGCAGGCGGGGTTCCACATCGGCCAGTCCCGGGACGCGGAATACGTCAAAACTCAATTGACAAATCTTCCCCGCAGTTGTTCCGGATCTGGTCCATCGCCATGCCAACAAACATGGCATAGTACCAGTTCTTATACCGGCCAAACGCCTGTCCGGACCATTTAGGGAACGCCTCGTTCCTGATGTAGTCATGGATGGGGCACGCTTTTTCATCCAGCCATCTCGTAAAAATGGCTGTCTGTAATACAAGTGGCTCGCTGTCCAGGACAAGGTTCTTTTTCAGCACCTCGAATCCGGCGGAATTATCAAACCGGTCGATCACGAGCATGGCGGCCTGGGAGGCGATAACGGGAGAATCATCGGCGAGGAGTGACTCGAGGATCTGCTCTTCACCGGGCTGGGGCGGTAAATTCTCCAGTGCGATCAGCGCCCAGAACTGTACGCCGTTGTCTTTGTCGGTCAGTGACAGCTCCTTAATGGAACCCGCCAATCCCACCTTGTGGGCCTCTTCCAGGAGCCGCGGCCCGTCAAATGCCGGAGAATGCGTCATCTCATACACACTGGTTCCTGTTTTTTCGGCCCGGGCCATCATGAGTCCTTCATTAAGCAGTCCGGTATCATGATAGGTAATCATCCAGTCAAACAGTACCTCACGCAGTTCGCCTGCTATCTCAACGTGACGTTCTTCCGGATTCTCCAGCAAATTCTCCAATTGCCAGGGATCATTCTCCAGGTCGTACAATTCCTCCGGAGCCTTCGGATTGAACATGGCTTCTGCCGCTTCCGGCAGTCCTTCATTCTCCCGGACCCTGAAAAGTTCATTATAGGCCGCTTTTCCCTGGTTGAAGATGACCGCATTCTGGATATAGGGAAGCTGCGGTATAAAATTCCGAATGTACATGTACCGGCCGTCGGATACGGAGCGTGACATATCATATACGTCATCGGCACGGTCCCGGTAGCCGAATGAATAGTCACGTTCTTCTTCGCTGAGGAAATTCCGGCCTTCCATCCGTTCCGGGGCTTCCACGCCCGCAAGGGCCAGCACAGAGGGCGCGAAATCCACAAAGCTCACCATTTTATCCACCACCTGAGTAGTCAGCCCGGGGACCAGGTTCTTGTATTTTTCGGGCACGTGGAGAATGAACGGTACTTCCAGGCCGGAGTTGTACAGCCACCGCTTGTAGCGCGGAAGTCCCCAGCCGTGATCGGAAAATACAAAGATGATGGTATTGTCAAATTCCCCGTCTTCTTTCAGCTCGGCAATGATCTTCCCTACGCCCTGGTCGAAGACCGTCATCAGGTCATAGGAATGCGCCCAAATTTCCCGAAAGCGGTCGGTCTCCGGGTAATAGGGGGGGAGGTTGGCCCTGGCCGGATCATGGTGTTCCTCCAGGACTTCCGTCTGGGTTTTGTCCATCCGGTTACTCGGACCTTCATGGGTGATCATGAAGTTAAACACACTAAAAAATGGTTTGTCATCAGGCCCATTCCGCCAGTGGGCGGTATTGCTGCTTTCGTCCCAGCGGCCTTCATGACTGAAGTTGTAATCCGTTTTTACATTGTTGGTGGTGTAATACCCTGCCTCGCGCAATAATTCAGGAAGGATTTTCAGATCGTCCGGCACGGGAATAATGGATCGCAGGTTCTGGGTCCCCAGTGAAGTAGTATACATGCCGGTAATCAGGGTGGAACGCGCCGGCGCACAGATCGGCGCATTGGAAGAGGCGCGGGTAAACCGGTAGCTGTCCTTCGCCAGGGCGTCAATATTGGGCGTCCAGGCATAGGCATCCCCGTATGCCCCCCAGGCCGGACTGGCATCTTCATGGGTGATCCACAGGATATTGGGAGGTTCTGGCGCCGACAGGAGGCCGGTGCAGGGGGCCAGGCTGAAGGAAATTAGAAGGAGAATGTGCTTCATGGAAAGGCAGGATTGACGAAAAAGGAAAGTACGACTTATCCGTGTGATTTCAAAGGGGCCATAGCCCCGGATACAGGTGCAACGGCCGGATTTAGTTGTGTCCTTACAGGGTAAGAAATGTATTAAACTAACTGAAATACAGACTATTACAACGGTAAATATTTATTGGCATGATTTTGAATTGATAGTAGGTGCAGCGCTGCGAAAGTATTGATAACCATATAAACAGGATAAGAATGAAAAAGCGTATAATCATTGCTTTCGCTATACTATTGACAGGGTTCACGTGGGCGGAGGCACAACAACAGAGGCCGGAATTTGGATTCCGGGCCGGAGTGAATTTTGCAGACTGGAGAGGAGAATTGTATGACGGGTTTTCGGACCTGCTCGAAGGGACAAACGCCCTTGAATCGGAAGGCCGGACGGGCTTTCATGCGGGTGTATACCTTGTGCAGCCCCTGACCCCTCGTCTTTCCGTTGAGCCGGGCCTTTATTATTCCACCAAAGGGGTAAAGGTATCGCAGCGGTTGCTTGACGATACCATGGTCGGGGGATTGCTTAATGTGAAAGCCTCGATTGCGAATGTGTCGCATTACCTCGATATGCCCGTCATGCTGAAATACACTATTTCGGAAGGATTTCATATCTATGGCGGACCGCAGGTATCCTACCTGCTTGAGAATAAGGTGCGTGCGGAAGCAGGATTGCTTGGATTTTCGGTCGGACATACCGTTCCGGTCGATCCGGGACTGCGAAAATGGGATGTGGCCCTTGCAGCCGGACTCGGTTATGAGTTTAACAACGGGCTGAACCTCCGGGCTGGATATGACCACGGACTTACCACACTGGATGAAGGCCGCGGAGATTTCGAAGCCTATAATAAAGCGATTAAATTGTCAGTAGGATTTACCTTTTAGTAAATGGCAAACCACTACGAAAGAAGCCCCTGCAGAGGGGCTTTTTTTATTTCATTGAGCTGAGAAGTACGTCCAGCTTTGCCTCCAGGGCAGCAATCCGTTCTTCGGTACGGGTAGGCGGTTGCAGGCGCTCGCTGTAATAGGCCCTCACTTTCCAGATTTCCAGCAGCGCATTCCGGGAGTAGTGAAGAATGTCATAGGATGGGTCATCCGTCTTGAAGGTCAGGTTTTTATTCATGTCACTCAGACGTCGGACCCGGATGGCGTCGTCGGTTATCAGCACGTACAAGCAACCTACTTCAAGCTTGTCTGAATCCGTTACGCGGTCACAAAGCAGGATGTCCTGGTGGTGGATACCGCAATTCTCATATTCCATTTCCTTCCCGTCCACCTGAAAGGCCCGCGTTTTTTCAAATTTGGTAAACGGAAACTGAAAGGAAAGAAGACCGTTGATGAAATCCTTGTTCTTGTGATTTACGATGTATTCGGTGGCCTGGTCAATCTGGACAAGCGGTGTTTCCTCCTTCACCGAATCTTTGTCAACCGACACCCCCTTCTCAGGCTTACCCTTCTCGCCCGCAGAGAATATATCGAATTTATATAATTCATTGATCGTAAGCTCTTTGGTGAGAAGGGCATCGGTTGAAATGTTGAAATACTTCGCTATTTCTATGAGCGTATCAATTTTTGGCTCTGAACGCCCCTCTTCGTAAGCCCCCACGCTGGGACGTGCAAGATGAAAGAGCTGGGCGAAATCTGCCTGGCTCATTTTCTTGACGGATCGGATTTTTTTGATGTTCTTTCCAATTTTTGACATGCGAATAATTTTTTAAGTCTTGTAACCCTTTTGAATTATTGTACGTAAATATAAATAATTAGTTGCTCAAAATAATAGCATATCTAAAAAAAGTAGCATATATGAAAAATTATTATTACTTTTGATATGGAGCGGGCTAAACCACAATGTATTAGACTACTTTTTATTGATCCTCATAGTTCGGCAAAAAATAATTTAATACTTTGAAAAGATTTTATCACCTCAAACACTTGAACCAATGAACGAAAACTTTAAAAAAGTGCGGGATTATCTGCTTGATCTGAATTACAACATTAGTTATGAGGGGGAGGAAGAGGGCGTATTTGTGGTGGATGAGCAGTCGGCGGGCATACAGAATCTCGTGCTGGGCGTAGCTGACCCGATACTGATCATTGAACAGTTCATCCTGGAGATCAACGGGAACCATCCGGATGTATACAAGAATCTTTTACAGAAGAACCGGGATATTATCCACGGTGCATTTGTCCTGGACGAATCGGGCCGGAAGGTCATATTCCGGAACACGCTGGAACTGGAGAATCTTGATCTTAATGAACTGGAGGCTTCATTTAATTCACTGAGCCTTTTGCTGAGTGAGTATTCAAACGAACTAATAGAATTTTCTAAAAAACAACTCTAAATATACTGTTATGAAAATCTTTAAACGACTCTTTAAAATCGGGCAGGCCGAGGCGCACGCCGCTGTGAATAATCTGGAAGATCCGATCAAGCTCACCGAGCAGGGGATCAGGGACATGAAGGAGGACCTGGATAAAGCGCTCAATTCGCTGGCCCAGGTAAAGGCCATGGCCATCCGGGCCAGAAAGGATGCATCTTCCTACAGTGAGAAGGCCGAAGAATATGAATCCAAGGCGATCACGTTGCTGAAGCGTGCCCAGAGCGGCGACCTTGATTCTTCTGAGGCCGACCGGCTGGCTACCGAGGCATTGTCTCAAAAGGACTCAAACCTGCAGCATGCCTCCCGCTCGCTTGGCGAACAGAAGAAGTACGAGGAATCGGTTGAAAAACTTGAAAGTAATGTCAACCGGTTAAAGACCACCATCAATCAATGGGAGAATGAGTTAAAAACCCTCAAGGCCCGGGTTAAGGTGAGTAATGCGACCAAGAACATCAACAAACAGATGGCACAGATCGATTCGACCGATACCATCTCGATGCTGGAGCGCATGAAGGATAAAGTGGCCCAGGAAGAAGCACTGGCTGAATCCTACGAGGAAATGGCCAACGAATCAAGGAGTATCGATGAGGAGATTGACCGCACGCTTGAAGAGTCAGGCAAAGCTGACAAGGCGCGTGAGCTGGAGGCACTGAAGGACAAACTCGGTATCAAAAAAGAGGGAGACAGTAACGAATAAACGGCAGAAACCATGGGCGAATTATTAGAGGCGGCACTTTCACCAGCTAATATGGTACTGACCATCCTGGCCATTTTTGTGGTCATCTATTGGCTTACCGTAATCATCGGGCTGGTGGATGTCGACCTGTTTGATTTTGAAATTGACCTGGATGCGGATGCGGACGCCGACGGAATATCCGTAGGTTGGCTTAATTCCGTGCTGGCCTTCTTTAACCTGGCCCAGGTCCCCATTATGATTTTTCTGAGTTTCCTGATTATTCCGGCGTGGGGCTTGATGCTGATTGCAACGGATGCATTGGGCGTGGAATCATTCCTTCCCGGATTGCTTGTCCTGATCCCGGTGCTGATCGTCAGTCTGTTTGTGGCTAAAATCCTCACCATGCCTTTCGTGAAGCTGTTCGGCAAAATGTCTGAAGAAAAGGAGGAAGAGGTGATCATAGGAAAAGTATGTGAAGTGATCGTACCCACCCGTGGCGATAAGGTGGGTCAGGCCCTGGTGATAACCAGGGGAGCGCCATTAAGGCTCAATGTGTATACGACGAAGGGCAGCGAACTGTTGAAAGGAGACAAGGGACTGGTCATAGAGTATCTGAAAGAGCGGAATATGTATTTAATAGAACCTTATAACAATTAGAAATGACAACACAAGTTTTATTCGTTTGGATAATAGTCGGAGTAGTCCTTTTCATCGGATTTATCTCACTCTTTATCAAAATGTATCGAAAGGCTGTGCAGGGAGAGGCCCTTATCCGGACCGGTGTGGGCGATGCAAGGGTTTCCTTCTCCGGCATGTTTGTGATCCCCGTGATGCACAAACTGGAAGTAATGGACATCACCCTGAAGACAGTGAATATTTCCCGGATGGGAAAGGACGGACTGATCTGTAAAGACAATATGCGGGCTGATATCAAGGTCAGCTTCTTCATAAGGGTGAATAAAACCACCGAAGACGTTATTCATGTGGCCCAGTCAATCGGGTGCCAGCGGGCGTCGGATATCCAGCAATTGGAAATCCTGTTCGATGCAAAATTCTCCGAGGCCCTGAAAACCGTAGGAAAGCATTTCGACTTCGTTGAATTATATAATTCCCGCAGTAAGTTCAAGGAGAAGATCCTGGAAGAGATCGGAACGGACCTTAACGGCTACGTACTGGATGATTGTGCCATAGACTATGTGGAGCAAACCTCCATCCTGGATCTCAATGAGAATAATATCCTCGATGCGCAGGGTATCAAGAAGATCATTGACCTGACCGCAGCGGAAAAGATCAAATCCAATCTCATTGAAAGGGAGAAGGAAAAAACGATCAAGAAGCAGGATGTCGAGGCGCGGGAAACAATTCTGCAGCTGGAAAGACAGCTGGCTGAGAAGGAGGAGCAACAGAAGCGTGAGATCGACAACATCAAGGCGCGTGAAGAGGCTTCGATTGCGAAAGTGCGGGAAGAAGAGCGTCTCAAGGCTGAAAAAGCGAGAATTGCCACCGAGGAAGAGCTTGGTGTAGCCGAGGAAAACAAGCTGCGGCAGATTGTGGTGGCACAGAAAAGCAAGGACAAAACCGAGGCTGTGGAAGTCGAAAGGGTGGAACTGGCCCGTTCGCTCGAAGCTACCGAGCGCGAGCGTGTGGTCGAACTTGCCAAAATAGAAAAGGAAAAATCGCTTGAAGTTGAGCGCAGGAATATCCAGGAAGTGATCCGGGAGCGTGTGACCGTCGAGAAAGCCACGGTCGAGGAAGAGGAAAAGATCAAGGATACCCGGGCCAGGGCTGAGGCAGACCGTAATAAGATGGTCGCCATCACGGTGGCGGAACAGAATGCCCAGGAGGCGCTGGTCAAGGAAATCAAATCGGCCGAAGCAGCCCGCCAGTCAGCCGAACATCTCGCCGAGAAAGCGTTGGTGGATGCCAGGGCAGAAAAAGAAGCGGCAGGACACCGTGCAGAGGCCATGAAAACCATGGCAGATGCCGAAGCTGCTCAGAAAGCTGCATTGGGTATGTCAGAAGCCCAGGTAATGAAGGCGAAGGCCGAGGCACTCGAGGAGCAGGGAGAATCAGAAGCTTCCGTAATCGAAATGAAGGCCGAAGCTGAAGCCAAGGGAATTCGTGCGAAATCCCAGGCACAGGCTGAAGCGGATGAGAAGCTGGGGTTTGTGGCTGCCAAGGTCAACCGCGAAAAGGGACTTGCGGCTGCCGAAGTTACGGAGGTACAGGCATCAGCCGACGAGAAGAAAGGTCTGGCAGAAGCACACGTTCTGAAAGAGAAGTTCAATGCCGATGCCGAAGGTATAAAAGCCAAGGCCGAAGCGATGAAGCTTTTCGACGACCAGGGCATGCTCCACGAAGAGTTCAAGCTGCAGCTTGATAAGGATAAGACGGTTGAACTGGCGAATATGGACATCCAGAAATACGTGGCTGAGGCGCAGGCCAAAGTCCTCGGTGAGGCTTTCAAAGAAGCCAACATCGATATCATTGGTGGTGAATCCATGTTCTTTAACCAGATCGCCGGTGCCATTGCCAATGGAAAGTCAATCGACGGGCTCGTCAACAGCAGCAAGGTGCTGAGCGATATCCGGCGCACCTTCCTGAGCAGTGACGGCGGGGTGGATTTCAAAACCCAGATCGGTGATTTGCTGAAGAGCTTCAATGTGACCGGAGAGGATGTAAAAAATCTGACCATTTCGGCCATCCTCTTCAAACTGATGGGACAGGCTGATAACTCTGAATTGAAATCGAGTCTCAAGCAAATGATGAACATAGCAAAGTCAGCGGGTATTGACAACGAGACCCCGCGATCCATCGGACTGGCTGTTTAATGACTAACGCCCGGGAGAATTCCCGGGCATTGAACCATCTGACTAATTTCGTCATGAGTGACAAGGAAAATAATGCTTCGGGCGGCAACTATGAAGTGCTTAAGTCACGCCTGGATGAGGCGATTGGAGAATTAAAAGCTTCCCTGGGACGGCTGAATGAGTCCCGAAAGGAAACCTTCGGGGCCATTGACCAGAAACTGATTGCCACCGAGCGTATCAGTACGTCCAATAATTGCGTGCCCCGCGATATGATAGCGGTGGGTGATAAGCTCCTCTTCGGTTTCAATGTGCATATCGGGCTGAAGGCGCAGGTGAATGTGAGTGATGTGTTTTCCGTTCATTCCTATAAGGACCATGCATTTCACGAAGCGGATAACTCGCTGATCGCCGACAGGCAGTTCGAGGATGATTTTCATAAATTGTACAAGTATTACAAGGGTACGTCATTCTCCAAATTTGCCAGGCGGGGACCCTATCTGTATATGATTTTCCAGGTAGGTAAACTGGAAGAAGATATAAAAGCCTTTAAATGGCAGATTGCGGCCGGCAAGCTCACCTATGTAGATAACCGCAGTGAACATGAATATACCTATCCGCCGCAACATGAGTTCACCTGGAAGAAAACCACCAGGGACGATCAGCGCATTGGCAAGTTTCCCCATATTTCCATCGAGGACAGATTATTTGTGGAAACCATTGGCGGAGATCTCACCATCAAGGTGGAGGATAATACAGACCGCGGCCAGGGCATTTACAGTGAGTCGGTTGAAGACAAGGATCAGACCCTGGATGACAGTGAAATTTATTACGCCGTATACGGAAGCCTGATCCTGCTTAAAATCAGGCCCTACCGCGAAGAGCAGTACCGCTATCTGGTTTTTAACAGCAAGCTTCAGCAGGTCAGGAAAATACCTTCCCTGAGGGAGGCGTGCATTTTTCTGCCGGACGACCAGGGAATTCTCTTTACCAACGGGTATTACCTCCAGTCGGGCGACTTTAAAATGTTTGAAAAGGAGGCGGGCAACCTGAAGTATGAAACAACGATCGTATCTCCCAACGGGGAAGACTTTTTGTATGTCTTTTACCAGCGGTCTTCAGGCAATTATCTTTTGCTCCCATTCAACATTATCCAGCGGCAAATCGGCACACCGATCTGGTGTCACGGCTACGCATTGTATGCCAATGGCGAGATGGCCTATTTTACCGGGGATGACCAGCCGAAAAAACATCATGTGGTACGGATATGGCAAACCCCGTTTACCGACGCAGATTATGAGCTTCCTCATACAGACAATTCCTACCTGTCCAAAGTTGGCAATAAGGACATTGTACGGGCCATGGCCGAATGCCAGGAGATTATAACGCTGTCTGAGAAAGGGGAGAATTACGAAGGTCTCTACATTGATTTGTCAAGGCAGGCGACGGATATCATTGATTCCTATTACTGGCTGGATCATGAGGAGGCATTCAGAATCAATAAGCCGCTGGAGGATATCCGGAAAACAGCCAATGCAGCGATTGACGAATTCCAAAAAGTCGTGCGCATGCGGAAAGACACCACGAAACAGGTTACGCATGTCTTTCAGGAAGGGACCGAACTTATCCGTAAAGCCTCAAGGGAGAGTGGTCAGAAACTAGACACCTACGTGGCCAATCTGGCCAGGTTCCGCAAAATTATGGGGGAGACGGAGGCGCTGCGTGAGCTGCGGTTTTCCGACCCTGAGGCAATCACCGCTCAGTTTAACAAACTTCGGGAGGCCAGTGATTCCTATGCCGCTTCCTGCGTACGTTTTCTGCTACGTCCGGAGGCACTGGCACCCTATGAGGAAAGAATTGCTGACTTTTCCAAAAAGATAGACAAGGTAAAGAAGGTCACCGAAGCACAGGAAATAGAGGAAAAGATTAATCAAACCAGCCAGGACCTGGAAATGCTTACCGAGGTGGTGGGTAATCTGAAAATTGAGGATGCGACCCAGACTACCGAAATTATTGAAAATATATCCGCCCTGTTTGCCGGCATTAACCAGGAACGTGCCCGGCTGAAAAAGAACCGTCAGAACCTCTCGCGTGAAGAAGCCAAGGCGGAGTTTGTCGTGCAGATGAAATTGGCAGACCAGAGTCTGACCAATTACCTGGATCTTAGCGATACCCCGGCAAAATGTGAAGAATTTCTCTCCAAGCTCCTGATTCAGATAGAAGACATGGAAAGCAGGTTCGGAGAATTTGATGAATTCTTCGAACACATTAATGAGAAAAGGGAGATGGTGGTCGATGCCTTTGAAGCACGTAAAAATGTGCTCAATGAAGCCCTGGGAAGGAAAAGGCAGATGCTGTTTCAGTCAGGTACGCGCATCCTGGGAAGTATTCAGAACCGGGTCATGAAAATGGACGATACCGCGGAAATTCAGGCCTACTTTACCACCGATCTGATGATAGAAAAGGTCCGCAATACAATCTCACAGCTCCGCGAGCTTGACGACCCTGTAAAGGCGGATGATCTTTCGGGCCAGCTGAAAGCATTACGGGAAGACGCGTTCCGGCAACTCTATGACCGGCAGGATCTCTACGGAGAAGGGGATGATATTATCCGGTTCGGTAATTTCAATTTTTCCATAAATTCTCAGCAGCTTGAGCTTTCGATCATACCCAGGAACGACGAATTGTACTATTATCTCGGGGGAACCAATTTTTATGAGCGGCTTGAAGATGATTTTCTGGAGAATAAGAAGGAAATGTGGGACCAGATTTATTCCTCGGAGTCTGACCAGGTTTACCGGGCAGAATTCCTGGCGTACACCATTTTCAGGAAATGGCGAAAGGAAAGTGCGGATGTCCTGGGTGAATATGCGGCTTCCGATGACAAAACCATGCTGGAACACATCAGGAAGGATATGGCTACCCGGTTCAATGAAGGCTATGCCAAGGGGATCCATGACCTGGATACCCTCCAGATTCTGCGGGCAGTCCTGAATTTTTACCTCCAGGGGAAGACCCTTGTGTATCCCTCAAGGATCAGGGCACTGGCGGTACAGTTCTGGTTTTTTTTCCTGGATGAAACCCTGCGTGAGCAATGGAATGATCGTATCAAAGGACTTGGTCTGATCTTCAGTGTGTTCGGAAATCCCGCCATTTACGAGGAGACCGCCGGCATGCTCGAGCCCCTGATGACCGCAGCCTTTGCCAAAAAGGCAAACCCGGAAGAATGCCGGGAGGCTATACAATACCTGCTTGAGGAAATGGCGGAAAACTCGACGTTTGTCGCCTCGGGCGAATCGGTAAGGCTGGCCGAGTCCTTTGAAAAGACCCTGAAGGAGCGCAAAGCCAGAACAACCTACACCGATTCTGTGAAAAAGGCGGGTAATGAGCCCGCAGACCGGTTTTCCATGGTGTGTGAATGGCTGCGTGTTTTTATCCCGGCCTCAGACCGTGAATTTCTCCAGGAAACAGCTCTGTACCTGCTGATGAAGGACGCATTCACCCCTTCAGGTACTTCGGTCAGGGTCACCCTGGAGGGTATGAAAGGAAGTCATCCTGTCCTCACGGAAGACAGTAAAATGGTGTTGAATTTTAACAGCTTTTTCGATCGATTGCTCACATATACCAGGTGGCACCAGCCGGCATTCATCGAATTCCAGAACCGTAAGCAAAAGAAGATCAAGTCATTCAGCGAGGAACTTCGGCTCGACTCCTTCAAGCCGCGTGTTATGAGTGCATTTGTCAGAAACCGGCTTATCAATGATGTCTATCTGCCTCTTATTGGTGCGAACCTGGCCAAACAAATCGGGGAAGCGGGGGCCAACCAGCGGACCGACCTGATGGGGTTACTGCTGCTCATTTCGCCGCCCGGATACGGTAAGACCACGCTCATGGAATACATTGCCAACCGCCTTGGGCTGATCTTCATGAAAATAAACGGTCCGGCCATCGGTCATGACGTGACCTCGGTCGACCCGGCGGAGGCCAGGAGTGCTACCGCCAGGCAGGAGCTGGAAAAGCTTAACCTGGCATTTGAAATGGGGGACAATATCATGATCTACCTGGATGATATTCAGCACGTGAGTCCTGAATTTCTTCAAAAATTTATATCGCTCTGTGATGCCCAGCGGAAGATCGAAGGTGTCTATAAAGGAAGGACCCGGACGTATGATTTTCGGGGCAAGAAGGTTTGTGTCGTAATGGCGGGAAACCCCTACACAGAGAGCGGCGATAAGTTTGCCATACCTGATATGCTGGCCAACAGGGCAGATATTTATAACCTCGGAGACATTATCGGTAACGCCGACCAGGTATTTAAGATGAGCTACATTGAAAACTGTATAACCAGTAATCAGACGTTGAACAGCCTTTCCGGCAAGGGTAAGGAAGATATCTATGCCCTTATTCGTGCGGCTGAGAAGGGGCTCGACACGCCCGACCAGGAACTGGAGGGGAATTATTCTCCCGATGAAATAGCTGATCAGGTCAAAGTCCTGAAAATGCTGCACCAGGTGAGGGACATCATCATGAAGGTGAATAATGAATATGTGCGTTCTGCGGCTCAGGCCGAAGAATACCGCACCGAACCGCCATTTAAATTGCAGGGTTCTTACCGGGATATGAACAAGATCGCTGAGAAGATATTTCCTGTAATGAATGAGGAGGAATTGCAGGTCCTGATGATGGACCATTATGAAAATGAAGCCCAGTCACTGACCCAGGGAGCGGAGTTTAACCTGCTGAAATACAAACAACTAACCGGACGTATGACAGAGGAAGACAAGACCCGATGGGAATACATTCTGCAGGTATTCATGAAGCAGCAGAAACGGCGGGGATATGGCGATAACGGCACGGGTTTACTGGTGGAGAATATGGAGGATATCAGTGAAGGAATCCGGGAAATCGGGAAGGCATTGAAAAAATAGCGACCCCGGTTGACTGAACCTCCTTTACCTGTTCACCTTCACCTGATAAAATTCAGCCGAAGTACCTCATGTTTCTATGCTCTTGCCGGGCGAAATTCTATTCTACGCAGTTATTTGCTACAAGATCTTCCAGCGTCGGGTTGTAGCTGTTGAACCTTGCGATAAATGAAATGGTACCACTGTTGGCCTGTACAAATTCCGTCAGCGCACAAAAATCAGTTAATGAATCATTTGAATCAATCCTGATATCTTCCGAGGAAATCAGATTTCCAAGTCCGTCGATATTCGTTAAATAGATGTTGTTGTTGATCAGCAACTGAGGGACTTCCTCCAGGCTGCTCAGTCCTTCGATGCTGATCAGGGATTTATTATCAAATACAAATAATTGCGTACCAATGCGTTGCAGGTTTGATAAAGCGTCCAAGCCAGCCAATGCATCATTATTTACAATCCGCATTGTATTCGCCACACTGGTCAGATTGGTGAAGCCTTCCAGTGAGATCAGCGCCGGATTATCCTCGATTTCCAGAAAGTCCAGTGCGGTGATATTCTCCAGTCCGGCTAACGACTTCAGTCCGTTGTTTTTACGGATTATAATTCCCCCGTTTACCTTTTCCAGGTTTTGCAGTAATTCCAGATTTTC
This sequence comes from uncultured Roseivirgaceae bacterium, assembly GCA_964563925.1. Classification (GTDB taxonomy): domain Bacteria; phylum Bacteroidota; class Bacteroidia; order Cytophagales; family Cyclobacteriaceae; genus JAUILA01. The sequence goes on from CAZLZD010000002.1 coordinate 65,882, forward strand.
GATGTCATAGGTGTAGTCAATGATCAGGTTACCATCAATCGTTTTATAGGATTGTATATCAGGATTTTGCAGGTCATTTAGCGATTGAATATCCAGGTTTCCTTCCAGGCGGGTGACTATTTCCGCTGCGTCATCGTCGCTGGAACAGGATGCAAGGAGTACGAAGAAAAGAAAAAGACAAGGTCTGATCATGGTTGGGTTTTTTAAACTGATCCGGGAAATTAGTGCTTACACTAATACCCGCCAAAAGAACGGGTAAGAATATATTAATTGACTTATAAAAAATAAGCCTGGTCCCGCGGGTACCCTACGCTTAAAACCGGAACCATCACAATGGTCTTCCTGATTTTTCATAAATTTCAGGATATGAAAATTGACCTGCGCAGTGATACCGTGACCCGGCCTACCCCGGGGATGCTGGATGCGATGATGTCGGCAGTGGTCGGCGATGATGTGTTTGGTGAAGATCCCAGCGTGAACAGCCTGGAGGAGAAATGTGCTGCTCTTTTTAACAAGGAAGCCGCCCTTTTTTGTCCGTCCGGAACCATGACCAACCAGATCGGGGTAAATATCCTGTCCCGGCCTTACGAAGAAGTGATCTGTTATAAAGGCAGTCATATATATCTGTATGAAGGTGGCGGGATAGCAGGCAACAGCGGCTTGTCCTTTAAGCTTCTTGAGGCCGATCGCGGAAGACTGACGCGGGAGGCGGTAGCTGCGGCTGTCAATCCGGAGGACGTGCATTATCCCCATACTTCCGTAGTGGCCCTGGAGAATACGGTGAATAAGGGAGGGGGATCGTGTTACGACCTGGACGAAATCCGGCGCATCAGTACATTTTGCCGAGAGAAGGGGCTGAAGATACACCTCGACGGAGCCCGCTTGTTCAACGCCATTGTAGCTAAAAATCATTCGCCTGCTGATTACGGTCCGCTTTTCGACACCATTTCGCTTTGCCTTTCGAAAGGGCTGGGAGCGCCCGTCGGATCCGTTCTGATCTCAAGCCGTGAGCTGATCAGCAAAGCGCGGAGGATGCGCAAAGTATTTGGCGGGGGTATGCGACAGGCCGGGTTTATGGCTGCGGCAGGTAGCTATGCCCTCGACAATCATGTCGAGCGTCTGCAGGAGGATCACCGCAAGGCCACCACCCTGGCTGCCGTAATGAGCGGATGCCGGTATGTGGAGGAGGTACTGCCGGTCGAAACAAATATTGTGATATTCCGGCTGCGCGAGGGCCTTTCAAATGAAGAGGTGCTGAATAAATTCCGGGAGAATAATATTCTGGCGGTAGGCTTTGGCCCCGGTCATATCCGGCTTGTGACCCACCTGGATATACTGGATGACGCACTCCAGGAGGCTGTGCGCATTCTCCGGACCATGACTTTTTAATAGGACCGGTCCTTGACGTGCACCAGGTAATAAATGATCGCAGCCAGCACATTAAAGAGCAGGGCAAAGATCGTCCAGAGGATCTTATTGGTTTCGCTCAGGTTGTGATTTCGGTTCCATACGTCGTAGATAAGCCATACCGCGCAGGCTATCCCGATTAACCAGAGAAGTTTAGACATTTTTTCGTTTTTTACTCACCAGATAAACACCGGTCATAATAACCAGGGCATACAAAACGGTCTGCAGGTCCAGTGTATCCTCTCCCAGGGAGAGTGCCACGATGGTGGCAAATACCGGTTGCAGGTAGATAAAGATACCGACAACGGACGAATCTACATAACGGAGGGCCCATACATTGATCAGATAGACCAGGAAGGTGGTGGCAATCACCACGTAGGACAGGCTCAGCCAGGTCAGCGTGGGAAAGGAAGACCAATCGGCCGACAGCAAATCGGGAATGCCGACCGGGAGCATGAGTATGGTCCCGTACAGAAAAATCCACTTGAGCACGGTGAAATGATGATAACGTGCCATCAGCGGTTTCACCAGGACCAGGTAGATGGCATACACGGTGCCGTTCATCAGGATGAAGAGGTCTCCGGTAAAAGTGCCGGCTTCCAGGGAAACCTCCCCCTTGGTAAGCAGCAGGATCACCCCGACGAAGCCGATAAATGTTCCCCCAACCTTTTGAAGGGTGAGCTTCTCCCTGCCCATGACCGCGGCCACGACGATGACTGCGATGGGCGTCATGGTCATGATCAGGGAGGCATGAATGGGGGTGGTCAGGCTGAGGCCCTTGAAAAACAGGAACTGGTTAAGTGCGGTGCCAAACAGGGCACAGCGGAAAAGCAGCCAGTGATCGGCCCGGGTTACCCGTTCACGCGGACCCAGTGTACCTATCCCCCAGAAGAGTACCGAAGATACACTTACACGGCAGACCACAAAGGCCACCGGGAGCAGGTAAACGGGAACCACGTATTTGGCTATGGTATAGTTCGCCCCGTAAATGAGCGTTACAAAAAGAAGGGCACCATAGACAAGGACCATGCGCGGCATGGACAAAGCTATTGATATCGCCCGGAAAATCTTACCTTTGGACAGTAAAAACTAACATGTTCGAATCACCCCGACCCCTTGCGGAAAGAATGCGTCCTTCGCGCCTTGAGGACCTGATCGGCCAGGAGCACCTGACCGGGGATACGGGTATTCTGCGCCGGGCAATCCGGGCCGGCAGCATTCCCTCCATGATCCTGTGGGGACCGCCGGGGGTGGGAAAAACCACCATTGCCAACATTATCGCCAATGAACTTAAGATCCCTTTTTACACCCTGAGTGCCGTAAGTGCCGGGGTAAAGGATGTGCGTGAGGTGATCCAGAAGGCCCAGCGGCAGCAACATGCGATCCTGTTTATCGATGAGATCCACCGGTTCAATAAATCGCAGCAGGACGCCCTGCTGGGGGCGGTTGAAAAGGGCATCATTACCCTGATCGGGGCCACTACTGAAAACCCCTCGTTCGAGGTAAATGCCGCCCTGTTGAGCCGTTGCCAGGTGTATACACTGAAATCCCTGACCAGGGAGGGGCTCCTTTCCCTGATTGACCATGCGCTTACCTCTGACCCCGAGCTTGCGAAAAAAGAAGTGATTATCGAGGAAGAGGAAGCCCTGCTTACCATTTCCGGGGGTGACGCCCGAAAACTGCTGAACCTTCTTGACCTGGTCGTGCAGCATCTTCCCGGAGATACGGTGAAAATTACCAACGACGAGGTTAAACGGATTGCCCAGCAGCGCATCGCGATCTATGATAAAAGCGGCGAACAGCATTATGACATCATTTCGGCGTTTATCAAGTCGATCCGGGGCAGTGACCCCAATGCCGGACTGTATTACCTGGCCCGTATGATTGAGGGAGGGGAGGATGTGAAATTCATCGCACGCCGCCTGCTGATCCTGGCGTCCGAGGATATCGGGAACGCCAACCCCACGGCCCTGGTCATTGCGACCAGCACCTTTCAGGCCGTGACCATGATCGGGTACCCGGAAGCTGAAATTATCCTGTCGCAATGCGTGGTGTACCTGGCCTGCTCACCGAAGAGCAATGCCAGCTACCTTGCAATCAAAAAAGCAAGACGTACCGTGAAGGAAACCGGGGACCTTCCCGTACCCCTGGCCATCCGGAATGCCCCGACCCAGCTCATGAAGGATTCAGGCTACGGAAAAGGGTACCAGTATGCGCATGATTTTCCCGGTAATTTTGTGCCCATGGAATTTATGCCGGAAGACCTTTCGGGGAATAAATTCTACGACCCCGGGAACAACCCCAGGGAGGAAGAAATGCGCAAGAGAATGGCCCGTTTCTGGCGGGAAAAGTATGGTTACTGATCTGCCTGACTCCCAGTGAATTTAACGACAAAAAAGCATACACTTCGTCGCTGATTTCTGCAGCTTATCGTCAGATTGACACAACGTGTGGAAGGTCACCGTCATTCGTGGGATTATTCTACAATTCACCGAGCCTATATACGGTTAAAATATTTCCTAATAAAATTATACTTGGAATACCACACATTTGCACCAGTTGATTGTGGCATAACCAACCGCAATTATTTTTTTTAACCACTACTAAATACTAACTAATGAGAAAAGTTCTGTTGACCACCTTACTGGCAACGGTGTCTTTCATCGTCGGAGCTCAAAGCTTCAGCAGCAACGCCGATATCAAGCACCATAGTCTCAACCAGGTGGATGCCTATCCGGTGAATGGTTTTGTGGAACATTTACCGCCCGACTACTACTCAAATCCAACTAAAAAATACCCGATGATCGTGATGTTACACGGTCAGGGAGAACGAGGAAACGGAACATCCCAGTTATGGACTGTGGTACGAGCCGGTCCTTCCAGGGAAGTGGAGACAAGTGGAAAATTTTGTATTGACGGAGAATGCTTTATTGTCGTTACTCCTCAGTTATATACCGGAGGATGGTCTGCGGCTGCGCAGGCAAAATTCTGGGACTACCTTTTGAATAAACGCGGACTGCGCTACGATCCTGAGCGTATTTATCTTACCGGGTTATCCCTGGGAGCCAACGGTGTTTGGAACTGGGTGACTTCGGATTATCCGGGTTCGGATAAAATCGCTGCAATTGCTCCGATGGCTGGTTGGGGATCTACGAATCAGGCCTATAAACTCAGCCAGCGCGGAACCTCTTCATGGGGATTTCACGGTACAGCTGACCCGGTGATATCCTATTCAGCAGGAAAAGCAATGCACGATGCAGCCAGAAATGCGTCCAACCCCACGGGTGCGGAGCACAGGTGGCAGGGATTCGAAGGCCAGGGACACAATATCTGGTGGGCGACCTACCGGATGGATGAATACTATGTCAAGCCGAATGTTTATCGCTGGATGGCAAGCAAACGCCTTTCCGGAGCGACATCTTCGCCCCCGCCATCTTCAACGAACCAGGCACCGACCGTTTCGGCCGGACCTGATATAACGTTACCGGCGTCCCAGGGATCCGTCCTTCTCGAGGCAACAGCCTCAGACCCCGACGGTTCCATCGCGAGCTATCAATGGACGAAGGTTTCCGGTCCGGCCGTCAGCATGGGGGCCCAGGATCGCAGTTTCCTTGGCTTATCGAATTTCGATCCCAACGGCGGTGTGTACGAATTTCAGGTTAAGGTGACCGATAACAAGGGAGCCACGGCCACTGACCGTGTCAGGGTGACCAAGGAAGTGGTTGATGGCGGCGGTAGCAGCACGACCGGCAATAAGGCGCCTACCGTATCGGCTGGTCCGGATGTGACGGTCCCTTACAATGAGGGCTCGGCGTTACTTCAGGCTACTGCCTCAGACAGTGACGGATCAATTGCCAGTTACAAATGGACAAAAATTTCCGGTCCATCCGTTAAACTGGGAGCGACAGACCGAAGCTTCCTTGGCTTGTCTTATTTCGCAGAGAGCGGCGGAACCTATGAATTCCAGGTGACTGTGACCGACAACAAAGGGGCCACAGCATATGACCGGGTTAAAGTGGTGAAGGAGGTGAATGGTTCATCCACAGGATCGACCAATAAAGCTCCGAATGTATCCGCCGGTTCTGATATCGTAGTGCCTTATAACGAAGGTTCGGCGATGCTCCAGGCAACGGCCAACGACACGGATGGTACCATCGTGAGCTACCTGTGGAAGAAAATATCAGGTCCTTCCGTCAGCATGGGTGCTTCAGACAGGGATTTCCTGGGCTTGTCAAATTTCGCCGCCAGTGGTGGGGTTTACGAATTCGAAGTAACGGTCACCGACAACGACGGTGCGAAAGCCTCGGACCGGGTAATTGTGACCAAGGAGGTGAATTCCACCGGGGGAGGTTCAAACAACCCGCCTGTGGTTTCGGCCGGCTCGGATATCACGGTTCCTTATAACGTAGGTTCCGTGCTACTGAACGCCACAGCCAGTGACAGCGACGGATCGATCTCCAGCTATCAGTGGGTTAAAATTTCGGGACCGTCGGTTAAGATGGGAGCGACCGACCGTAATTTCCTCGGGCTTTCCGAATTCAGTTCGAGTGGAGGCGTGTATGAATTCCAGGTTACAGTGACTGATAATGACGGTGCCAAGGCTTCGGACAGAATTGTTGTGACGAAAGAAGTGGTTCCCGGTGGCTCAAGTGGCAGTACCAGTGGAATTACGGTAAGTGCAGGACCGGATCTGACCGTGGATATGTTTACCGGATCGGTATGGGTCAATGGCTCAGCTTCGGACAACAACGGTTCGATCGTTAGCTACAAGTGGACAAAGGTCAAAGGACCTTCTGTGACCATGGGACGGACCGGATCACCTTCAATGGCGCTTCATACGTTCAGTGAAACGGGTGGAATTTACGAGTTCAAACTGACTGTGACGGATAACGATGGCAATACGGCTTCAGATAATGTACTGGTTTACAAGTACACCGTAATGTCAGGCAATAATATATCAACAGCCGGTGGCAGACAGGGCACCAGCGAATTCGGGGATGATATCCCGCAGGTGGAGGTGAAGAACTACCGCACAGACGGAGATCCTATCCAGATGCCTACCTCGGCACCTCATCGCATTGTGGTGATGGGTATCAACGGGGTGACCATTACTGATGAGACCATTAACGGTACGCTGGATGCGAATATGCTGAACAACGGTATGTACATCTATAACCTTGTGACCGAAGATGGACAAATAGTACAAAAGGGAAGGATCATTAAATACTAGGTTTCTTTTCTAATACATCAAAAACCCCGGATTCACTCCGGGGTTTTTTTATATCCATACATTTGACAACCCGCTTGGCAAGTAGTGGTTGCTTCCTGTATATTTACCAACATGTGGTTGGCAATTCTTGCTTTCAATACCTTCTCATTCTATAAACTGGGATTTTGCTTTCTGGTTGGAATCCTGGTCGGAATATATTATTACCGGCTTCCCGGTCCGTGGAATTCGTGGGTTTCGTTGCTCCACGGATTGTTTTATGCCGGGATTGTTACCTTCTTGTCCGGGGTGATCCTTTTTCCTGTTTTGAAGCGTGTACAGTATGAGCTGGGAAAGCCGGAGCTCATGTTTAAGAGTAATGAGGACCTGAAATATCATACAATCCGTGAATTTAATGACCCTCCGGTAAAAGGGTACCTGGAACACCTGCCCCCTGGATATCAGGAGAATCCCGATAAAACCTATCCGATGATCGTGTTTCTGCACGGGCTTGCAGAATATGGAAATGGAAAGGATGAGATTTACAGGGCAGCCGAACTGGGCGTACCAAGAGAGGTTGAAAAGCTTGGTAATCTCTGTGTCACAAAATCCGATGGGGAAGAGGAGTGCTTTATTGTCATCGTACCTCAGAAAGATGATAAGGGGGAATGGACCGTTGATAAGCAGCGGGACTTCTGGAATTATATTTTACATGGGCCTGATAATTACCGCTATGATCCGGACCGTATTTTTCTTACTGGACTATCGCTGGGCGCCCACGGTGTATGGACATGGGCTCATTCTGACGAACCTGATGCAGCCTTGCTTGCGGGCGTGATCCCGGTAAGCGGGCGCGGTAGAAATCCTGTATATGCCTGTCGTCTTGAAGAAAATGGAATCAATTTATGGGCATTTCACGGCGCGGAAGATCCTATTCTTCCACCTCCGGTTGCCATGCAGGAATTCAACGCCCTTGACCGCTGTCGTGATATCACCAATGCAGAACATACCTGGACCAATGTTCCGGATGTTGGGCACTGGATGTATGAACCAATTTATATTAATGACAACCACTTGTTTGACCCGAATATCTACGAGTGGATGGCCGAGACCCCGAAGAAATATCGCCCCGGGAAGCCTTCTCCCGATTAATCGGGTAAATTTACATTGAGTATAATCGATTTGCTGTTTAAGACGTTTAATACGTATGATCTCTGAATTCACCTTATCTTATCCTCCCGGATTTGTCTTACTATGCCTGTTGGCAGGTGTCGGATATGCCTGGATAGCATACAGGAAGAAGGGACCGTGGAGTGAATCGGTCAACAGGGTGCTTTTCGTGAGCCGGGCTCTGGTGGTAAGTGTGCTTGCCCTGCTGTTGCTATCTCCCATCGTCAGGCAAATTCGGAATTTCACAGAAAAACCCTCCCTGGTTATCGCGGTGGATAATTCCGTTTCCATCGGGGCTGTTTATGATTCAGCGCAGCTGGATGGCTTGCGAGAGGCGGTCGCTACTATTCAGAATGAGCTGGGGGTTAACGATTTTGACACCGAGCTGCGTGTGCTTGACCGCGGAGAAACGGACGGCTGGGGGTTTACTGCCAACCGCACCAACCTGGACCAGCTTCTGCAGGATATCCGGGATGATTATGAAGGCAGGAATCTCAGTGAAGTGATCCTTATTTCGGATGGTATTTATAATGAAGGCATTTCTCCCCGTTACAGAGAGTATCCGTTTGCGATCTCCACCGTGGGAATAGGAGACAGCGCTGTGAAGAAAGATATTTACCTTTCCAATGTCCTGTACAATAAGATTGCCTACCAGGGAAATAAGTTTCCCATGGTAGCCTCCCTCAGCCAGAACGGATTTGAGGAAGGACGGGTGTCCGTATCGGTAAGGAGAAAGGGAGATGTGCTTGCCACCCAGTCTGTGGAACTTCCACCCAACGGTGTTCCGCTGGATGTTCGCTTTCTCCTCGATGCCGAAGATGTTGGGTTTCAACAGTATGAGATCTTCGTGGAATCCCTTGAAGATGAATTCTCCACGGAGAATAACCGAAGAACGGCCTTTGTTGAAATCGTGGAAGGAAAGCAGAAAATACACCTTGTATCCGCTGCACCCCATCCTGACCTGAAGGCAATTAAATCGGTGCTGGAAGGAGGGGAAAACTATGAGGTGATTCAGTTTATCCTGAGTATCCCGGCGGAAAAACAGAAATACCTTACCGATGAAGATGAACCCGACCTGGTCATTCTGCATCAGTTGCCCTCATCAACTTCCGGAGGAATTAACTGGGCGGATAAACTCAAAAATTCCTCGCGGTGGTTTATTTACGGTCCTGCTACAAACCTGAATGCACTTACGGGTATGTTGCCGTGGCTGCGCATCCGGCAGATGTCGGGAGAATTTGACCGCGTACTGCCCGTTTTCAATTCTCAATTCGCACCTTTTTCCTATTCCGACGAGCTGCTGGCACAGATGCAGAGCCTCCCCCCGGTGATTGTACCCTTCGGGGAAATAGGAATATCACCGGAAGTGGAAACACTGCTGTTTCAGCAAATAGGGAATATCCGGACCAATCGGCCGCTGCTTTCCATTATGGAAGACCCTGAGACGAAATCTGCGGTCCTCCTGGGATCAGGTCTGTGGCAGTGGAAACTGACCGATTATGCAGAGAACAAGAATAACCGCCTTTTTAATGAATTGGTGTCAAAGCTTGTACAATACCTTTCCACACGGGACAATAAAGACCGTTTCAGGCTTTACCCGGTCGAGACTGAATATCAGCTTGGAGAAGATGTTGTATTTGAAACCGAAGTATATAATGAATTATACGAGCGTGTGTATGGTGACAAGGTCAACCTGGAGATCATCGCTCCCAATGGCGAAATAAATACGTACAGCTACGTGACCAGTCCGACCAACAGCCGGTACAGGATCGGCGGACTTGAAGAGGGTGTTTACCAGTACCGGGGAACGACCACAATTGACGGAGAGGAAAAGGAGGTGGCCGGGCAGGTGGTTATGCGTGGAATAGACCTGGAGATGATCAATCTTACAGCCGACTTTAACTTGCTGCGGGGACTCGCTCAGTCCACGGGAGGAGATTTCTATAATGAGAATGACCTTCCGTCACTGCTGGGCAGGTACGAAGATATGGAGGCCCGTGGCATTATTCACAGTGAGGAAACCTATTTGCCCGCGATAGAATTATTCTGGCTTTTCCTGGTCCTGCTTGTACTGATATCCCTGGAGTGGGGACTTCGAAAATACCACGGCTCGTATTAAATACCCGCTGGCTAATCGAGGTACTCGGCAGGGATGGGATGTTCTTCCGTTTCAGCTTGCCAGAAAATACTTACCACCCACCATCGGCTCCCGTCGTATAGCAATTGAATACTGTTAATACCCCGGGCAAAGGGTTCTGCGTCTGCTTCGGAATGATAGGATTCGTAGGTACTGAACAGTTGTACCACATTTCCGAAGCGATCTGTTTCCCGGCTTATTTCTTTCTCAAAGAATCCGTTCTGCTCAAGGTAGGAACCTGATGTTTCGACATATTGCGCCGGTGTTATTACGCGATGCATCACGTTTCCCTCGGCGTCTTTGCCGGAGGGTATCAGCCGGGCTTCGGGGATAAAAAGGTATCTGAATAATTCCCAGTCACGGGCTTCTCCTTTTTCACCGGAAATGACGGCGTAAAGGGTTTCAATCGTACGGTCAAGTGTTTTTACTTTGTCTGCGTATTTGTCCGCTTGCGGGAATGCAGATAAGGGGATAATAAAAAGCAGGATCAGGGCTGTATATCGCATGGCGGGTAGGTTGGTTGTGTGCCACAAGATATTTAAAAACCCCGGAGATTTATTCTCCGGGGTTATCTTTTTACTCTTCTTTTTCTTCTTTCTTGGAAGCTTTAGGCTTTTTGATCTTCAGGGTAAGCTCCTCTGACTTCCCGTCATGATCAGCCTGGATAATCGCACCTTCCTCGGCCTCGCCCTTCAGGATTTCCTCTGCCACAGCATCTTCCAGGTACTTCTGGATGGCGCGGTTCAGGGGTCTGGCACCGTACTGCGGATCGTAACCTTTCTCGGCTAAGAAATCTTTGGCCTTCTTGGTTAGCTCTACGGAGTATCCCAGGTCGGAAATACGCTTGAAAAGCTTGTCAAGGGTAAGATCAATGATCTTATGGATGTCTTCACGAAGCAGTGAGTTAAATACGATCACATCATCAAGACGGTTCAGAAATTCAGGACTGAACGCCTTTTTGAGCGCACTCTGAATGGTTGACTTCATGATCTCATCCTCGCTCTGCTGCTTGGCGGAGGTGGAGAATCCGATACCTGCACCAAAGTCTTTCAGATCGCGGACACCTATGTTGGAAGTCATGATGATAATGGTATTCCTGAAATCCACCCGGCGTCCCAGTCCGTCGGTAAGAATACCGTCGTCCAGCACCTGCAGCAGCAGGTTGAATACATCCGGGTGTGCTTTTTCAATCTCGTCCAGAAGAACGACACTGTAAGGCTTGCGACGAACTTTTTCTGTCAATTGTCCGCCTTCCTCGTACCCTACATAGCCCGGAGGTGCACCGACCAGGCGGGATACGGAGAACTTCTCCATATACTCACTCATGTCGATACGGATCAGGCTGTCCTCTTTATCAAAGAGATAAGTAGCCAGTACTTTTGCAAGTTCGGTTTTACCCACACCTGTCGGTCCAAGGAAGATAAACGAACCAATCGGCTTTTTCGGGTCTTTCAGTCCAACCCGGGTCCGCTGAATCGCTTTGGTCAGCTTTTTAATTGCTTCTTCCTGTCCGATTACCTTGTCACTCAGCTCCTTCTGCATTCCCAGAAGCTTATTGGATTCTTTCTGGGCGATACGCTTGGTAGGGATCCCGGTCATCATGGCGATCACATCGGCCACGTTTTCCTCGTCCACCGAATAGCGCTTGGTCTTGGTTTCTTCTTCCCATTCCACTTTCGCAGTCTCGAGCTGTTCGAGTAATTTTTTCTCTTTGTCACGCAGGCGGGCAGCTTCTTCATACTTCTGGCTCTTCACCACCTGGTTTTTCTCTTCCTTAATATCTTCGATGGCCGCTTCCAGCTTGACGATATTATCAGGAACATGAATATTGTTGATGTGCACGCGGGCGCCTGCCTCGTCAAGCACGTCGATGGCCTTGTCAGGCAGATACCGGTCACTGATGTACCGGTCCGATAGCTTCACGCATGCCTGGATAGCCTCATCGGTATAATTGACATGATGGTGTTCCTCGTATTTCTCCTTGATATTCTCCAGGATCTGAATCGTTTCTTCCGGTGTGGTCGCATCGACCATGACCATCTGGAAACGACGGGCAAGGGCACCGTCCTTCTCAATATACTGGCGATACTCGTCGAGGGTTGTGGCACCGATACATTGTATCTCGCCCCGTGCGAGCGCCGGTTTAAACATGTTCGACGCATCCAGCGATCCGGATGCACCGCCGGCACCGACGATGGTATGGAGCTCATCGATGAAAAGGATCACTTCCGGTGATTTCTCCAGTTCGTTCATTACTGCCTTCATCCGTTCCTCAAACTGTCCGCGGTACTTGGTACCGGCCACCAGGGAGGCAAGGTCAAGGGTAACAACACGTTTTCCGAATAAGACCCGGGATACTTTCTTTTGCACGATGCGCAGTGCAAGTCCTTCGGCAATGGCCGTTTTACCCACACCGGGCTCACCGATCAGGATCGGGTTATTCTTTTTACGGCGGCTCAGGATCTGGGCCACGCGTTCGATCTCTTTTTCACGACCCACGATAGGGTCCATTTTGTTTTCCTCCGCCAGCTTGGTGAGGTCACGCCCGAAGTTATCCAGCACGGGGGTGCGGGATTTTTCACTTCCCTTTTTCTCTTTGCCTCCGCCCCCGGCACTTCCTCCAAAGATCTTGGAGCTGTCATCGTCCGGATCATCGGTATCGGATGAGGCCATGGGATTTTCTGTCTGGTATTCCAGCAGTTCTTTGATAACATCGTAGTTCACGTCAAATTTCTCAAGGATCTGGGTGGCTATGTTATCCTCGTCACGCAGGATGGAGAGCAGCAGATGTTCGGTACCGATCAGCTGGCTCTTGAATATTTTTGCTTCCAGGTAGGTGATCTTCAGCACCTTCTCAGACTGCCTGGTCAGGGGTATATTTGCAAGGTTTTTAACGTCGTGGGATGCAGTGCCTTTGGAGACTTTCTCCACGGCCGCCCGCAGCTCATCGAGGGATATCCCGATCTTCTTAAGCAAGCTCACTGCAACACCTTCACCTTCTCTGATCATTCCCAAAAGGAGATGTTCAGTTCCAATGTAGTCATGCCCAAGTCGCAACGCCTCTTCCCGACTGAGGGAGATTACCTCTTTAACTCTGTTTGAAAATTTTGCTTCCATAGTTGAGCATTCTAGTAAAAATGACTTATGTAAATGTATGATATATGATAATGAATTACCACACAACATACTATTAATTAGATGTAAAACATTACCTGAGATTTAAATGTTCAGTATACGTCTGATTCATTCAAAATGCGCCCGGACTCAGGTCCCTGGCAGAATAACAGGTCAATTATACTCAGGTTTGGTACAAAGTCTTTGCCAAAAACCTGAATATAAGGAACGGCTTCGTAAAAAGAGTTGTCTTCGTACGATTTTTTTGGGTGAATGACCGATCTGAGGTCTGTAATCTGCGCTGGCGGGTCCTTTTCAAAGGCATCGCTGAACTCAATTTTTTTGTCCTCCATCGACAGCAGGTTAAGACATAATGTCAGCAGCCGCAGATTGAAATCCCACAGAAACTTTTCCTGCTTTTCATACTCCTTTTCAAAATAGTGACTGAAAAACTCAAAAAAAGGCGCATTACCATACGCGGAAGTGATTGAACGCCAGTGCACTGCCTGCCAGGGTTGCCGGTGATCAATCTGCAGGTCCCTGATAAGCGTTTTGCTCCTTCCCCGCACTACGGGGATGTTCAGCATCAGCGGACCATTCGCCCCCAGGATGTAGCACCGGTTGCGGTACGTTTGCTTGATGAAATGCTCATGTGCTTCCAGCCGGATAGCCGGTTCGGTCCGTACCCGGCAAAAGAATTCCAGCGGGGGAAGGTACTGCAACTCGGTTAATACCATCAGGCGAATTCCCTGATATCGCCAAGCCCTTCCCGCAGTACGACATATTCCTCGGTGGTACAATCCACGACGGTGGATGGAATGTTTCCTCCATAGCCGCCGTCAATGACAATATCGACTTCGTGTTTAAAGGATTCATAGATCACTTCCGGGTCGGTCATATACTCAAGCACCTTGTCATCGTCCTTCAGGGACGTGGTGACGATCGGGTTGCCCAGGGCCTTGACGATCATCCGGGGGATGGTGTGATCCGGGATCCGGATACCGACGGTCTTCTTGGTGATATCCAGGATCTTGGGCACATTGCTGTTGGATTCCAGGATGAAGGTAAACGGACCGGGCAGGGCCTTTTTCAATAATTTAAAATCGGGGGTGTCCAGGCGTTTGACATAATGGGAAATATCGCTCAGGTCATAGCAGATGAACGAGAGGTTCATATCCCTGGGGCGCAGGCCTTTCAGGCGACACACCTTTTCCACGGCCTTCCGGTTAAACAGGTCACAACCCACTCCGTAAATTGTATCGGTGGGGTAAATCACGAGCCCGCCGTCACGCAGTACTTCCGCCACCTGCTCAATTTTCTTCATTTCCGGGTTGTCGGGATAGATTTTTAAGAATTGCGCTGCCATAATATTCTCATTTCTTAATCTAAATTACAGGTATTTCCCGAATTCCGAATTTATCAGGGCGGGAATTCTGTTATAAACATGATCAGGTTAAAACGTTGTTTTAGTAGATTTGCGAAGTATGAAGAAGAAGAAAATAATGGTGGTGGTCATGCTGCTGCTGACGATCCTGCTATCCTCCTTTGCCTTCTACGGATGGCAGGTGATCTATTCTCCCAATATTCTCCTGGACAAGGAAGACCGGTATTTCATCATCCAGCGGGGGGATACCTTCAAGGATGTGCAGAATAAACTGTATGACGGCAATTACGTAAATGACCTGGTCTCGTTCAGCTTCCTGGCCAAGCTGATGGATTACGACCACCAGGTGAAGGCAGGCCGGTTTCTGCTGGAGGAGAATATGACAAACCTGCAGGCCATCCGGTTGCTGCGCTCGGGCAGCCAGGCGCCGGTGGATATCACCTTTAACAATATCCGGCTCTATAAGGAGATCGCACCGAAGATCACTCAGAATATCCTGCTGACCGAAGCGGAATTCAGCCAGGCGCTCGAGGCATTCCTTCAGTCCAACGACGAGGGATGGAACGAGGAAAATATAATCGGGATGTTCATTCCCAACACCTATGAGGTTTATTACGATGTCAGCGGGGAAGACCTGGTGCAGCGAATGAACCGGGAGTATCATACGTACTGGAACGAAGAGCGCAGGGCGAAGGCCGATTCGATCGGGCTTACGCCGAGGGAAGTGTCAGTGCTGGCTTCCATTGTGCAGGCCGAAAGCGTAAAAGCCGATGAAGGCCCGCGCATCGCCGGGTT
The DNA here is from genome assembly GCA_964563925.1 of uncultured Roseivirgaceae bacterium. Taxonomy (GTDB): domain Bacteria; phylum Bacteroidota; class Bacteroidia; order Cytophagales; family Cyclobacteriaceae; genus JAUILA01. The sequence continues at coordinate 81,095 of CAZLZD010000002.1, forward strand.
GTACATGAACCGGCTCAACCGTGGCATTGCCCTTCAGGCCGATCCGACCCTCGTGTTTGCTTCAGGGGATTTTACCCTGAAGCGGGTACTCAATGTACACAAGGAGATTGATTCTCCTTACAATACCTACCTGAATGCGGGTCTGCCTCCCGGTCCGATCAACATGCCGTCGATCCGGTCCCTGAATGCGGTGCTGAACTACGAAGACCACAAGTACATCTACATGTGTGCGCGGGAGGATTTTTCGGGGTATCATAATTTTGCCGACAACATCGCGGAACACAATGCCAATGCCCGCCGGTACCAGCGTCAGCTGAGTATTGAGATGCGCAAGGCCCGGATGGAAGAACAGAACAGCCGCTGATGTATCGTCACGAAACTCAGATTCGCGTTCGTTATGCCGATACCGACCAGATGGGGTACGTGTATTACGGTAATTATTCGGCCTACTACGAGATCGGACGGGTGGAGAGCTTCCGGGCACTGGGGTTGCGGTACCGGGCGATGGAAGAAGGAGGGGTGATCATGCCGGTGCTGGAGAATTGGTCGAAATTCATCGCCCCGGCCCTGTACGATGAGATGCTCACGATACATACCATCATCAAGTCACCGCCGGGGGTACGGATCAAGTTTTTTTATGAAATCTACAATGAATCCGATAAATTGATACATATGGGTGAAACGACCCTTGTGTTTGTCAAAAAAGAGACCGGCCGGCCGTGTCATCCGCCGGAGGATATGGTCAGCGCCCTGTCACCCTTTTTCCCCAATGAAGAAAAGACTGGTTAATTATATCGTCGAATCGGACTGGTACGCCTCCCTGATCAGCTGGATGAAATCAATCCGGTTCAGGCGGTATGAAGACCTGACCTTGTACGAGGTCATTGTGGTTTTCATCCAGAAGATTACCAAGGACGAGATCATTGAAAGGGCGAATGCGGTGGCATTCAATTTTACCCTGGCCATCTTTCCCGGGATTATCTTTTTGTTTACCCTTACCCCGTACCTGCACGATGTGATTCCGGAGGTGAGCAAGGAGAATATCATGGATTTCGTCAGCAATTTCATGAGTGCCGATATGTATTCCACAGCCTATGCGACGGTGGAGGATATTGTGGGGAATGCGCGCGGCGGACTCCTCACATTTGGTGCGGTTTTCTCGCTGTACCTGGCCACAAATGGGATGTTGTCGCTCATGAAGGCGTTCAATTCCTGTTACAAGACCATCGAGAAGCGCGGGTTTTTCAAGATGCGCCTGGTGGCGACATTGCTGACCATTATGTTTGCCTTTGTGCTGATCCTGAGTACGCTCCTGCTGGTGGTGGGGAACCTGCTGATCGATACGGTTGCGGCGATTGAATGGCTGAACCTGCAGGATCATACCGTGGCCCTGCTGTTTGGAAGCCGTTTTGTGATCCTGCTGATTGCGTTTTTCACGGTCATTTCAGTGGTGTATTATTACGGACCGGCTGTGCATTATAACTGGCGGTTCTTCTCGTTCGGGGCCATGATCGCCACGGCACTGTCGCTGCTGGCCTCTTACGGATTTTCTTTCTACCTGGATAATTTCGGTACCTACAACAAACTGTACGGGTCGCTGGGCGCACTGATTGCGCTGATGATCTACCTGGAGATCCTAAGCATCATTTTACTGGTGGGATACGAGGTGAATGCGAGCATCCACCATGCTCACCGGATATCGGGGATTCGCGAATTGCGTCATTTCGATTAATTTTAGGGTAGTTGTTTGGACAGAACTAAAAAACAAAATACATTTGCAATCCCATTCGGAAAAGACCTGAACGGGACATATACAGAGGAGTGGCAGAGTGGTCGAATGCGGCGGTCTTGAAAACCGTTGTACCGCGAGGTACCGGGGGTTCGAATCCCTCCTCCTCTGCAAAAAAAAAGCGCAGCATTGTCTGCGCTATTTTTTTGCCCCTGTATCCGGTATCCTGCAACTCAAACAACCGCCTAAAAAAGTAATTAAACGACATACGCTTGAGCTTCAGGATCAGGAGGACCTGAAGGAAGAAAAGGTTCCAGGCCGGATAGCCTGAAACCGGTATTCAATCAATGGGCCGGTTGTTCCGCGAGTGCTGCCCGGGCATCCAGTCCGAAATTTTCCTGTACATAATCCAGCCAGGGTTCATCCTCCATGGCATTCCAGGCCACCCATTCCTCATCCGTCATAGATTTCCTCCATTCCAGGAAGGGTATTGCATCAGGTCCCATGGGGTGCCGAAGTATTTGACTGTCCCCCTGCACCAGATCGAGCATCCCTTCAGCAATAAGGGACGGGGAAGTGGGGTTTTGCAATGACGCACGGAACATGGCGGCAAATCGCTGCTTATGCGGATAAATGGAATCATCAGCCATCCCGATTTCTTGTGCCATATCCGTATTGATGACCCCCGGTTCCACCAGGTATACCCTGACATTAAACGGTTTCATTTCAGCGGCAAAGGCTTCGGTCAATGCCTCCAGCGCAAACTTGGTAGGGGCATATGCAGACAGCGGCGGGTTGGAAATCCGTCCGGCGATAGAAGCCACATTGATGATGCATCCTTTTTGCTCCTTACGCATGTGGGACACCACCGCCTTCATACAGCGTAATGCTCCAAAATAATTCGTTTCCATGACTGCCCGGTAATCCTCTACACTTTGTTCCTCAACGGAGCCATGTTTTTCAATTCCAGCGTTATTGATAAGCACATCAACAAACCCGTGCTCCTCGCTGATATTAGTAATGCATGAGGTAACTGATTCGTCCGAATTGACGTCCATGACCCGGATATGAATCGGAAGGTTCTCCCGGACAGCAATTTCTTTAAGTTCAGGAGATCGCTCAGGATTCCGCATAGTGGCGAAGACAGTATGTCCTGCGCGTGCGAAGGCAAGGGCAGATTCAAAACCGATACCCCGGCTGGTACCGGTAATGAGAATTTTTAATTGTGACATTGGTGATTGGGTTAGGTTGTAAAACGCCTGTAAATCGCTGTATGTCAGCAGGCTAGTCTTATCAAGATACATTAATTATCTGAAAAATCCTTGGAATCTTTTTCCCCTAATCGGATCGCCTTATTTTCATTTTTCAAAATTAATTTGGCTGCTGTGTCTTAACCAGCCCCAACCAACGTGCATTGTCATGTCCACCACCGCCGACGCCTCAGAAAAAGCTCCTGCCGGTTCTTTTCCGTTTTCCACCAGGGCTGGTCATTGATCCAAAAGAGCACGATATCTTTTTTCAGCCTGCTCGTAAGCCCTCTTTGCCTCCTCTATTTCCTCTTCCCGAATCGCTTTGCTTTTTACTTTCCAGCATTGATCCAGTGCCTCCAGGCACCATTCCACGCTCTCTTTGCGGACAATCGGCTCATCATCAGTGTATACAAATATTGGGTTGGTATGCGAACTCGGTAATATCCTGATCGCGATCCAGCTTGACTCATTGACAGTATGTTCAAAGGTCAGATCGTTCCAGTTGCCGTTAGCCTCAATCTCCTGTCTTTCTACCGCAATGCCATTGACTATTAATTCGACCGGAACCTTCCTGGAAGATCCGATCCTGGCTTTTTCAATATGCCAGAAGGGGCCTTCATAAAATTCACGCTGCTGGATGATTTTACCGACTTCCGTTTGCTCACTGTCAAGCATACCTGCGGCCCGGACTGAAATCGTCAGTTTTTCTCCGTGAGGTATATGTACTTCACTGTTATTTTCTCCAAGACGTGAGCCATTTACGGTAAAGTCAATTAAGTGAGAAAAGCCATCCGATACATAACTTCTTCCCGTTCGGATAGCCTCCGTAAAATCATCAAAATTCAACCCGTCTTTCATTTCGGCATACACCCTGGAACGGCCCACGCGCTCATCGGTTACACAGGGAAAGTCTGTTTCTCCACTAACCCTGGTCTTAAATCCCGCGTTGAGGGTGTGATACCACATATTCAATTCCCAGACGTAGGGAGTATTGCCCAGCGAATAGATATCCACCGCACCATGGGCGACCGACATGATGTATTCATTCGCACCAATTCCATCCATTTTTGGGGTCAGGTAATTAGGGAGGTCACCTGTCCCTTCCATGGGTTCAAGCCCGATGCCGGAATGAGCGTACCCGACCACACCGCCCTGTTGCCTTGCCCACTGTAAAATGGGCAGGGTCCAGCTCGGCCAGTCCTCGATTTTGGAGGTGTTGGGATAATCGTCTTCTTTCAGGTTCAGCAAAACAATATGGCCGCCATGTGAGGATGGAAAACCTGAAATTTCCACATCATTGCGCAATACATTCTCCTTGTCAGAGAGAGGGTGAACCTGTCCGGTGAAAAATTCCTTTTGATGGTACCAGCAGGGCCCCCAGGCCAGACTCAGTCCCAAATTTAAGTCTTCCCCCCGGACCTGCCTCCACATATCCTCTGGTCTGACTCCCTGTTCCGGGCTTTCATAATGGGAGCATCCCGCTGCATGTATGTGGTGATCCCCGCTGTACCAGTCCAGGGCAGCCATGTTGATCCACCTTTCAAGATTAAATTCAATTTCCACCGAATCAACCTCTTCCGGAATGACTATTTCCTTCACCTTCTTCCTGTACTCCGGCCCTCTGCCATAATAAACCGTATACCTCCCGGGCGGGAGATACACATGCTCACCATCTGCCCGGTAGATCTGTGGCTGGAAGAAAAAATCCGGATATTCGTCACGCGTAGCGATTCGCCTGGCAGGGAGAGGATAAATGCCGACCAGCTTACTTTCACTCGAAACTATGGAATCATACGGAAAGGCCGGTTTGCCAAACATCACTGAAGCCCAATTACTATTGGGTCCAAATCCAGGTTCCTCCCAGGCTTGCATGCGGGCTATTGTTAACCGGTAATCATCAACAAAGGGATCTTCCTTCCTGTCTGTTCGCATCCGCTCAATGCCATCCATGATCACAAAAGAGCCAATGGTTGGTCCGTCTTCATCCGACACCCTGAGTATGGTTTTTACCGAAGGCTTTATGTGGAACAGCACATCAACGGTATTCCGGAAACCCACATCCTGTGTCCCTTCACCGATATTAAATCCAATCCGGGCTTCCTTCTGCCCGGTTGACCGGGTGTAGACCTGGACAATTGCATATTCCAGCGCAAGGCCGGAAAGCTGACTTTTCATCGGACGGTCTGTGTACATGATTAATTCCAGAAACCTGTTCTCCAGCTGGCCTGCATTCAGCTCATGTTCCTTCCTGGCTGTTGGCTGGAAACTTGACCGGAACAACACCGGCCCGGCATTGGGACTCTCAATCTTCAGTGAGGAGGTCACCGCTGCCTGGTTATGGATTTTTATCAGGAAGCTGGTCCAACCTTCCTGAATTAATTCAGGTTTGGCCGGACCCTCTGCAACTTTAACTCTTGCCTCCGGATTAATGTCTACACCAAACAGGCAATATGGATCCAGCAATCGTTGAATTTCCGTGGTGGTTTGTTCAGTGTATTCCTGTTCGCTCAGTGATGCCAGCTCATGCTGAATATGCGGAGGCAAAGGATTTCCGATGGCTGTAAGGGCTTCACTCAACCGCAATGCCTGGGCCAGCACCGGCTGTGGTTCCAGGGCACTCGTTACAGGGAGGAATCCCTGGGGTATCAGCTCCGGATTCTGTCCGAGAACAATGCCGCTCAGTAGGAAATACAGGTAAAACAGGAAGTATTTTTTCATGCGAATTCGTTTAGGTTCAGCTACCTGTTTCCCGGTTTACCTATCCCAATAAAACGGAATAATCTCCGTGTCCGCAGAATGCCAGTGAGTTAGCCTAAGTTCAAATTAGCGAAATCTGTCAAAGCGTACAAGTCGGGTTGAGATGTGATCCTGTCTCGATCCCGTCCAGCTCCGGCGTTGGGTGGACGATGCACAAGAAATAGTACATTGTAAGCATTAAGTGACTGATAATTAATATAATGCCTTCATTTTCCGATTCCGGGAAGTCATTCCCGTTACGGGAATATTTAATGTGGGGATACCGGTTTTTGACGCCCTGGTGGCCCTGGCATTCCATTGGAATGTATTTTTTAAACAAAAAACATGAACTATGAAACGTTTACTATTTTTTGCGTTCTCCCTTATTCAGTTGTCTGCATTCGCGCAGGAAGAGATTCCGGAATTAAGCCTGAAGGAAATTCTTGGCATGCGGGTAAAGGAAGTGACCCTTCCCGATATTCCGCATGTTCACGAAAAGGGTGAATGGATGTTAAGTTACCACTACATGACCATGACCATGGAGGATCAGTTACGTGGAATTGATGAAGTACCGACCGATGAAGTACTTGATAATTACATGGTTTCACCAATGAGTATGCGCATGCAAATGCATATGATCCATGCCATGTACGCGCCAAGTGACAGGGTTACCCTGATGCTCATGTGGAATTACCTGAGCAATTCGATGGACCATGTAATGAGAAATGGGATGACCTTCACAACAAAAAGTTCAGGATTCTCCGATTTAAAAGCCGGGGCCCTTGTCACTTTCTGGCAGGGGGATCACGCGCGTGTATCCGGACTTTTTGCGGCCTCATTTCCGGTCGGAGACATTGAATCGATGACCGTCACTCCCATGTCAGATCCGAATGAAACCTACCTTCCCTATCCAATGCAGCTGGGCTCCGGCACCATCGACCCGATCATTGGGGGAACGTATATTGTTACCCGTACCAGGACTGGATTTGGCTTTGATACCAGATGGACAGGACGCATGTACGACAATAAACTGGATTATCATTTGGGAAATGAAATAAAGCTCACCAGTTGGGTATCCCGGTTGCTCAATGATGATTTTTCTATCGCATTACAGGGCATTTTTACCCGGACTGGCAAGATCAGCGGTGCAAATGAAGCGCTGAATCCGGATATGGTATACACGGCATCACCGGATAACTGGGGTGGCTCCATTTTCAGATTGGGTGGAACGGTCACCTGGCATCCCCTTGCCATTCCAGGTTTACGACTGGCGGTGGATGCCAAATTACCGATTTACCAGGATCTGAACGGTCTTCAAATGAAAAATCAGGAAGAATTAAAAGTGGCATTGACGTATGTTGTGAGTCGCTAGTCGTGAGCTACCTGAGTAATGCTTTATTCTCAGGTAGTGCATAATTGCATCCAGCCTCTAATTCTCCACTGCAAAAATAGCGCAGACAATCCTGCGCTATTTTTTTCCGGTATCCTGTAACTGAATCAGCCGCCGAGAAAAACAAGCAACAGATTCGGCGCCGCCACTCGTGGACATATTCCCGAATGGCGTCGCCCACGTTCGCAGGCGTGGTTAATCCGGAAGCAAATAGCACACAAAAGTTCATTCTCGAATCGCGGTAGGAGTAGCACCAAACTCCTTTTTGAAGATACGGCTAAACCACGCCAGGTTTATGAAGCCTACTTCATAAGCGATTTCAGATATATTTAAATCTGTAGACCGCAGAAGGCTTTTGGCTTTTTGCAAACGAACGGCACGAATAAAAATCGCCGTAGATTTGCCGCTGATTGCCTTTAATTTTCTATAGACCTGCGATTCACTTAAGGCCAGGGCAGATGCAAGTTGGGTTGGACCAAAAGCCGGATCCGACATGTTTTCGTGAATGCAGGCAATCGCCTTTTGAATGAATTTTGACTCCGGCCCCGTATTGTGTTTTTGAGTTACCTGGCTAAAGCCGGTTCCTTCAAACTTCTTAATCAGTTTCCGGCGAACGGAGATCAGATGTTCCATCCGGGTCAGTAATTCCTCTTTTACAAAGGGCTTCTCCAAATAGGCATCAGCCCCCCGGGACAGTCCTGAAAGTCGATCTTGCAATACCACCCTGGCCGTGAGCATAATAATCGGAATGTGGTCGGTAAGCTCGTCCTCCTTCAGGGTGCTGCACACTTCAAATCCATCTTTACCGGGCATCATTACGTCCGATATGACAATATCCGGGATATGTTTTAAGGCCATTTCCAATCCTGCTACGCCATCAGGGGCGTATAATGCATTATACCGACCGGTTAAGCATTGAATAATATAACAGGCAACATCTTTATTGTCTTCTATTATAAGTGCCAGGGGTAATTCCTGATCTTCGGCAGACCTTATTTTTTTCCATACCAGATCATCAGATGACGGCAAATTACCTTCCGGGCTGAGGTTCAGTGATCCCGGAGCCGTCTTCGGGGCATTACGGGTAACCGGTAACGACACGGTAAAAATACTGCCCTTGCCCGGGGTACTTTCTACCGAAATAACGCCGCCGAGCTCAGACGTCATTTCTCTGGCTATAGCCAGTCCGATGCCGGTACCCTTCTCGGTGCCAGTTCCTGTTGTCCGGGCCTGATAAAAACGATTGAAAATATGAGGCAGGTCTTGTTGTGAAATACCTGATCCTGAATCACAAACCTTTATGATCAGGTTATTGTCATTTTCCATATAACAATGCAGCGTAATTTTTCCGAGCGGGGGTGTGAACTTAATGGCGTTAGAGAGCAGATTCGAGAGAATACCGGACAATTTACGGGTATCCACATCCATAACCAATTCATCCATTTCAGAAAACACCATAAAGTCAATGTCTTTTTCACGGGCGAGGGACTCAAAGCTTTCACCTAAATAGTTAATGAAAGGCAAGACATTGATCTGGACCTGGTCTGTTGGGATTTGACCACTTTCAAGTTTGGACAGGTGCAAAATCTCATTTACAAGGGACAACAGGTTTTTTCCATTTCTCCGTATCATTTTGAGACTTTTCGTTGCATTCAGGCCAGCCGTGCCATTTAGCTGGCTCTCCAGGGAATCGGTCATACCCAGAATGACCGTTAAAGGGGTTCTGAATTCGTGCGAGATATTTGTATACAAGTCACTTTTTAACTGGTTTAACTGTTTCTGACGCTCGCTTTCTTCCAAAGCCAGTTTTTTGGATAATTGAAAACGATAAAAGGCGTAGGCGACAAAACAGAAAAAAGTTATGTACAGGAGATACGCCCACCATCTGGACCACCACGCAGTCTTTATGAAAAGCTGAAGCGATGCACCTTCTTCATTCCAGACCTCATTATCATTGGATCCAATAACCCTGAAGGTATAGGCACCGGGATCAAGATTCCTGTAATGTGCCGTTCGTTGCGTTCCGGCCTCGACCCAATTGAGGTCATACGGCTCTAATTTGTATTTGTACTGATTCCTGGAAGGATCACTATAATGAATCCCCGTGTATTCAAAAGTCAGGTCATTTTCTGTGTGTGCGAGGGTTATCTTCCCGGAATTCTCACTGGATGTATTTTTCGGATCATGGGGTGCCCCGGATATCTTTAACCCGCTGATAATTAATTCGGGAGGAATTTGATTGCCACTTACCTGATCGGGATAGAAAGAAAACAGGACACTATTCCCTCCGAAAAACAGTTGGCCGTCACTGGCTCTGAGTTGGGCATTACCAAAGCGATGGCTGGGCAACCCCCTGGAAATAAACCGGTCTGTTTCCGGGTCAAATTGTGACAGCCCGCGGGTCGTAGAGGCCCAGAAAATACCCTCTGTGCCTTCAAGAATCCCCACCACTGTATTACTTGGAAGCCCGTCTTCCAAAGTGTATTGATGACAAATACTTTTGTCTGGGTTAACATGCAACAACCCGTTTCGCTCCGTCCCTACCCAGTACCAACCATGGCTGTCTTCCAAAAAAGTAAGAGGCCTGTAACCCTGAAGAAAGGGTTCAAATTTTTTGTCGTGCCGGTTGTAGCGAAACAAAGCCCCCTCTCCCCCTGAATCTCCAATCCAAAGGGTGCCGCCGGAATCCATTTCTATCAGATCGATTTCTAATCCGGCCTTACTTTCATGCACGGGCAGTTTAAACGACTTGAAGGCCTTGCTGCTTCTGTCAAATCGAAAAAGACCGTCCTGGCCGGCTCCGATCCATAGAAATCCATCCCGGTCCTCACAGATCCTGTAAACAGAGTTAATGGATGCATCGGAGTTACTCTTCGCAGAAGCCTCATAATACATAAGCTCCCCTGTTTTCAAATCCAGGCTGGCAAGTCCTCCCTGACCCCGGGCTCCTTCAGATTCCTCCCTGTTTATGGTGTTGACCCTGAATCCCAACCAGAGCAAACCATTGGAGGCTTCGTATATATCGTGAACGACACTTCCTCCAAATTTGCTTTCCTCAATCTCCTTTTCGAAATAAGGGATTATTTCACCCGTCCTCGAATCCAGTAGTTGAAGTCCATCAACAGCAGTACCTAAATAGAATGTGCCGGGTGCACTCCCGGACTCGCGGATACTCACAACATGTGAAGTATTGGATTCTGTATACCTGGTGATTTGCGATGAAAACGGATCCAGTTTGTGAAGACCTCCCTGGGCCAGGGAACCTAACCATAACTGGCCGGAACGATCCTCAAGAAATGACCAGAGTTTATCATTTGATATGCCATCCGGCCTGTCACTTTCATGGGAATAATATTTCACCTGATTGGTTACGGGATCAAAATAATTGATTCCTCCCCCGCAGGTGCCAATCCAGTAACCACCTTTCTGGTCCTGGTGGAGAATGGTAATAAACGGACTGCTTTGCCATACCTTGTGCCCCGGAGGAGGATACAGGCGGTCTGGCTGAACGCTATCCTGGCTCATTCGCAGAAATTCATCGTTTACCGGGTCATAAAGATGTAATCCATTTTGAAACGTCCCCACCCAAATACGGCCTTGCCGGTCTTCCAAAAGTGCACTTACCCTGTTATCTATCAGGCTATTGGTATTATCCGGTTCATGCATGTACCTGGTTGCTGCACGGGTGGTGGGGTTGAAATGAATCAGGCCCCCCGGATTTTCATAATTGCCAAAGCCCGTTCCAATCCATATATTGTTTTGCCGGTCCGCCAGAAGGACACGTACAACCTCCCCGATAAGCGAATTAGGATCTGCCGGATCATCCAGAAAACGGATAAAACGATCCTTTTCGCGCTCGTATCGAAAGAGACCACCTTCCTGCATGCCGATCCACAGGTTACCCGAGGCATCTTCTGTCATAGTGGTAATAAAGCCAGTGGGGGTTTGGTTCTCGCTTGTGGACGGGTATCGGACAAAGCAATCACAATGAGGATCGTAGCGATTAAGACCTTTGCCTGTGCCTATCCATGTGGTACCGGTATGGTCTACATATATCGATTCGGTATAATTATCTGTTAATGAGGTTAAATCCCCTGGAATATTCCGGTATATGGAAAATTCATAGCCATCAAACTTAAGGAGCCCTGCAGGAGTGGCCATCCAGAGGTACCCCTGATTGTCTTGTGCGATGGATATTATGTTGAAGTCATAGGTGACCTGATCGATAACTACGGGGACTTTTTTAAAATCGCGCTTCGGGGATTGGGAAAAAGTAATTACGGGCAGAAGGAGGCACAACCACATTAATAAGGGAAGGATGTCTTTTGGAGAAGGGAAAATCAATCTTGCCATCACATCATTCCTTTTGATTAGATAAGGGATTTCAACCTGACTAAATGCAGCGTGCCTATTCAGGCTTTAATGCACTTAGAACAATAGCTATATATAAATTAGTGATTTTTTTATAAACCGTATCACTGAAGGGCGCCATAATTCAGGGATACAGGATTATGTGAAGGGGTCCTGTCAGAGGAGTACTACAAGATCCCGGGATTCTGGTAGGCAGGTGGTTGCAGCAGCGAAATAAGCGCAGGGGGGTTGGGCCTTTGAGCGTGGCCCAACTGACCCATGCGTTGCCTTTGTATAAATTGCCCGGTTTGAGGATATGCTGGTAGTAAAAAAGCGACTAATCTTCAAAAAGAAACTTTAGTCCGTCTTCGAAGACAATCGGAGGGGCATTGGGATAAACTAATTCCGGGTATTCCCTGTACTCAAATTCCAACCAGGTAAACCCCTTTGCGTTTATTGCGTCAATTACCTCCATATTCAACTCCTTGCTTCTCGTACTCGTAAATGAATAATGGAGTTTTTTGTTGCCAATGTCCTCCGTAAAGTCTTTCTGCTCGAGAAGGTCCCTAAAATAGGTCGTAGCTGAAATATCCGAGACGATAAAGTTTTGGAATACAGGAGATTCATAATCAAAAAGAGTTCGTAAAACAAAACGGCCTACCTTGCCTCTGCCGACAAATGTCCTGGAATTGTTAGTAGAGTAATTAGCATCTACATAATTAACCAGGTCGTAAAACAAATCGCGGTGATCCGGATCTGTGTTTGGGGAAACATCTTGATAATCTATTAAATCCCGCAGTGTAATGACCAGGGCTTTGAATTCATTCACTGACTGGACTCCCTTAATAAGGTCATCAAACTCATCCACACAATCGATTTCCTCACAGTGATCGATCAAATAAATTGCCGGGATATCACTGTCGGTTTCATAATCGGGGGGAATGGCAATTTTTCCCTGCATGGATATTCCATTCGAGGTAAAAGTAAAGGTTTCTGTACTGTATAACGTATCAAGTATATCGCTCGTACAAGGCGGAATCACCGTGGAAGGGTCGTTGTCACAAGGCGGCGGCGGTGCATCATCGTCGCTTGAACATGCAATCATTACCAGGGCAAGTGTGACAATCCCTGGGATTATACGTTTCAGATTGGCTTTCATAATTCCTTACTTTTGTTTTATAATCCGTACATCCGGCCTGCTTGAATGGCGGTACATTTAAATTACGAATTAGGTAAACGAATTATTTGCCTTATTTCTGCAAGTGTTATTGCTATTTGGTAATCTGTGAATTTTTTGTGTGCCTGATTTCCGGATCAGGGTCCGGCAATGGCCGGGAAGACGAAATGGGGCAAGCGCCGTTGCAGGCGTGGCCATTTCCGAAGCCAACCTCGCCGGTTTTGGTTGTAACAGGATAGGGCACCGTTGCAGCCAATCGAAGTTAACATGAAACAAGCCTGGTTCCCCGGGAAAGAGGTAGTTAAGACAAAACAAGGTAGGCCCTTATCTTAACAGAAAGATCATATTCTTTATTCATTTTCTATCTATAAATCAATAACTTACCTATCGGAAACTTAACGCTATCAAAATCATATGAAAACGATGAAAAGACTGATATTGGTTAGTATATTTTTTGTCTTCGTAATGCATTCAGCCTCTGCCCAGCGTGGTGAGTCTGGCATTCTGCAACAGATGTATGGCATGGAGAAAAAAGCTATACTGGACGAATTCCTTCAATTCTCCGGGAGTGAAAAGAAGGATGCTTTCTGGGAATTATACAATGCCTATGAAACGAAACGAAAGGAACTTGGCAATAAACGCGTGGAACTGTTGCAGAAATATGTCAACGACTATATGAATATGCCTGAATCTGAGATGGAGGAGTTGCTGAACGAGGTCACCGGGATGAACAGTGATTACGTTAAACTGCTCAACGCCTACGTCAAAAAGATAAAAAACAAGGTGGGGGTTAAACAAGCCGCCCAGTTCTACCAGATTGAGAACTATCTCAATAACGCAATAAATACAAGTATTGCCGAAGGGATACCGTTTATTGGAGAACTGGAATAGGGCCCCGGATTATGAAACATCTGGCTTTTATATTGGTTGTCCTTCTTACACCCGGCGCTTGCAGCACGCCTGACGGCCCGGTGAGTCACATTCCCACAGAGATAATAGACCTGGGGGCCCTGGTTACGGAAGATCTTCCGGAGAAGGTATGGGGTAAGGCATTGATGGAACAACTCGGTTACACAGAAAACAATACCTTCAGAGTGATTCACTGGGAAGTGGATTTGCCGGCCGGTAGCGTTTTGGGGTCGAACTCCTATTTCAATCTCTTTAATCATGGCGGACCCCATGTTGATATGCCTTCACACGTTGGCTATGATCGGAGACTGGATAGCTATCCGATAGATGCATTTACCGGGCCGCTGAAAGTGATTGATGTCAGTCATTTCCCGGTTGGCCGCTCTGTTACCGTTGATGAAATCAAAAAATACGATATCCGTCCTGGTGACATAGTCCTGATCTATACAGGTTACCAATTTCCGGGGGAGAATGAGTTTCCTGAAAGAATCGCACTGAACCAGGAGGCAGCCAGATACCTGGCGAATTTGCCAGTGCACGCTTTTGGAACAGATGCCTACAATGTGGATAGCGATGACAATGAGAGCACCGTGGAATCCGATATCCCATTGGAACCGATTGCGCCGATTCACTTTGCATTCTTAAGCAAGGGAATCCCGCTGTTCGAACAACTTTTCAATCTGGATAAACTGCTGGATAAAAAAGATATGTATTTTGTCGGGCCTCCCCTGAATATTAAAGACGGTGACGGGATGATTGTGCGGCCTGCCGTCCTTGTATATGACTAAGCTGCCCTGATTCACACTGACAATTTCGCGCGAGGTGAGATTAACCCAACTCATTCTCATATTGCCTTAAAGCTGGCTCAAGACGACATAGTTATACACAATATACACATCAAACGTTCAGAATTTCCAATTTACCGCTTGACAGTTGCCGCCTCAAGCATGCTGCCGAAATCATCCAGCTGAACTGAAAAGCTCTCCTGGCTTGGAGGGAATTCCTTAAATGACTTCAGGAATTCGGCAAGGTGTCCTCCCACCTGGCCCAGGATCCAGCTCCGGTTTTCCGCCCATTCATCATATCCCCGGGCCTCATGGAATCGCTCAAACGGATCCAGCTTGAGATTAGTGATAATCGGGGTGGATAATACGGGCTGCGGGGACCGGAACCAGCTTTCCTGGTCCCGAAACAGCACTTTCCAGTTACCGTAGCGCATGCCATGCAATGTGGTCTCGGTGAAATAGAAGAATTCCTTACGCTTGCTCTCTCCATTGTTGAGCAGGATATCGCTCTGGTCGTATCCGTCCAGGTGTACTTTATAGGTTTTGCCGCCGATCTTATGCCCATTTAACAGCTGCTGCTTAATATTATTTTCGCCCAGGAAAGACATAATGGTAGGTATCCAGTCTTCCATTGTCATGAATTCCCCGGTATGCGTTCCTGCCGGAATATGCCCGTCCCATTTGACGAGCAGCGGCACCCGGAATCCGCCTTCCCATCCGCCGACCCCTTTTTCACCATGAAACGGGTGGTTTCCTCCATCGGGCCAGCTGTTGGAAGCTGCGCCATTGTCCGTCGAAAACATAACAATGGTATTTTCATCCACGCCCAGCTCTTCCAGCAGGTCAAGCAATTCTCCTACATCATCATCCAGTTCCATCATACCGTCTGCGTAAAGTCCGTATCCACTTTTCCCGTCATATTCCTCGTTCAGGTGGGTCTTGTAATGCATTCTTGTCATGTTGTGCCAGACAAAAAACGGCTCCTCATCCTCCACTGCCTCACGAATAAACCGTTTAGATTGCTCCAGCACCTGCTGGTCGAGGTTCTTCTGAACCTCACTTCCCCACTCACCAAGGTCCTCAATTTCCTGTCCGCCATTTGCCGTCGCCTTCGAGTGGATGATTCCCCGCTGATCCAGGTTCATAGCCTCCCTTACCGCCGGGTCTTTGGGATAATCGTATTGCTCGGGATATTCTCCTGCATTCAGGTGATACAGAATCCCGTAAAACTCATCAAATCCATGTGCCGTTGGAAGGTGCTCGTCCCGGTCCCCAAGGTGGTTCTTTCCAAACTGTCCGGTTGCATACCCGAGGTCCTTCAGCATCCGGGCCAGGGTCGGATCGGAATCCTGCAGGCCCTGGGGCGCTCCGGGCAGTCCGACCGTGCTGAGCCCGGTTCGCATCGGGTACTGGCCTGTGATAAACGCTGCCCTGCCTGCCGTACAGGAGGCATGCGCGTAATGATCCATAAAAATCATTCCGTCCCGGGCGATCCGGTCAATGTTCGGCGTTGATCCGCCCATCATTCCCCGGTGATAGGCACTGATGTTCCACATACCAACATCATCTCCCCAGATGATCAGAATATTGGGACGTTCCTGGGAAAAGGAGGCTGTTATGGAAAGAATGAAAAGAATCAGAAGAGTAAAGAATCTCATAATGGTAGTGGATTTGCTGATGATCAACCTTAATATTACTTAGGTGATAACCAAACTTTTACTAAAATGTTCTTCGATGCTGAAAAACTGCTGAATCAGGGGTTTCCCTGCTTACGCAACACCAGCTTCATGTCCTGCGTCTGGCTGTTCGGGGTTCCTTCCATAACCATCCATTCCGGGGCGAGACTGACCCTCCAGATCCTGGAGAACGCATCAGCCACCCGGTTTCCATGCATATCGGTTAATTCGCGCTGATACAGGATCAGCAAGTCTTTTTTAATTCTCCATTCTCCCTTCACTTCAGACAATTCCTCCCCGAAGGAAGTGTATTCTCCATCGCTCCTGAATTCAATGTACCGTTCGGATGCATGTTTGTTTCCGGAAACCCAGTATTCCTCCACCTTCCATTTTCCCAAAATTAAGTGCTCTTCCTTCTTGCTGCAGGCAAGAAAAATAAGGAGAAGTGCTATTATCCAATGTGATTTTTTCATTCGTTCCTGGTCTGAATTTATGAAAATTCGGCCGGGCTTAAAAGGGGGGTGCCCGCAGAAAAGGATCCTTTCGCACGCTTTCAGGCTGATCCGTTAAACAAACCGCTCCCTGAACTGCATGTTGTATATCCCGTAGAGCATGCACAACGCACTTCCGATGATCAGGTACAACCGGTTTTTGAAAATGATGGTTTGCCAGATGAATTCACTGATTTCACCGGGCTCGGAGAATGGATTGAGGAAGACGTTATACGGACTGTATTCCAGCGGCTCGGCGAAGATGAAGAATATAAAGGATACGATCACCACAACTATCGCCGTGCCATTACCATTTTTGATCAGCGTGGATAACATAAAGGCCAGGGCGGAGATAAACAAGATGGGGAACAGCACCTGGCCCAGCATGGGCAGAATACTGAACCGGTAAAGGGTTATATTGGCGATAGTCCCCAGTACAAAAAGGATGGTCACAGCTACGCCGATGGCCAGCACAAAACGGACAAGCCAGACTTTATATCGGTAATTCGGGATACCGAAGATGGTCTCCAGCATTTTCGAATCATCGTCGTTCTGGATCCCGTACGCCATGGGATAAAAGATCAGCAGCAGGCCTGGAAAAACCAGGAAGCCGTAAATAACTGCTTCATTAAAATCGGGATCGTCCAGGATGGTGATCAATATGATAAAGGCAAAGAACAGGAATGCAGCCAGCACAAAATACACGAATTTGTTCGCGAAGATCACTTTCACATTATAGGTTGACAGTTTATAAACTAACAGCAGCAGGCTTTTCATCGGCGTCTTTATTTTTATTCTTCATTAACCATAAATAGGCATCCTCCAGGTTTGCCCGTACTTGTTTCGCATCTGGTTTCGGGATCTGATGTGAAAGACATTTTACACGGATCAGGTCCCCTTCGCGCATATGATGTACGATAAGGTAGTTTCCTTTAGTCGCTTCAAATTCCTTTGGGGTCAGGTGAAATTCCCATACTTTTCCGTTGGCCAGCTCCGCCATGGTAGCCGGACTCCCCATGTATTCTATATTACCGGAGATCAGCACCGCAAGATTGTTGCAACTACTGGCTATGTCTTCGATAATGTGGGTGGAGAATATGACAATCCGTTCCCTGCTAAGCTCCACCAGCAGGTTCCTGAACCGGATTCTCTCAAGCGGGTCAAGTCCGGCTGTCGGCTCGTCCACCACCAGGATCTTTGGAAGATGAAGAAGGATCTGTGCGATTCCTATCCGTTGTTTCATGCCCCCTGAGAATGATCCGATCTGTTTATGCTGATGCTCAACCATATGAACCGCCTCAAGTACATATCGCACCCTGGCTTCCCTTTCTTCCTTGTTTGTGATCTTTCTCAATATGGCCTGGTAATCCAGGAACTGATAGGGCGTCATGTTTTCGTAGGTACCGAAGGCCTGTGGCAAGTACCCGATGAGCCCCTGAAGTTCTTCCCTTCTCAATGAAGTATCATGCCCGTTAATCCATATCTTCCCATAACTCTGGTCCATGATGCCACAGAGAATCCGCATCAGCGTGGTTTTACCGGCTCCATTTGGTCCGAGTAACCCAAACATGCCCTGCTCTACCGTCAGGCTCACTCCTTTGAGGGCTTTGAATTCCGGTTTTTTTGGCTTTACGAATGGTATAAGCAGCAGTGCCTGAAAATACCACTTTCGTATCCTCGCAAAACGGCCGGTGATTTCACTAACCTTCACGGGATTCTCCGATAACCTTCGTGCTACATGAACCAGGAACAATCCGGTAAACCAGACCAGGATCAGGAATATTCCGAGACCTTTTACACTTACTTCCTGGTAAAGAAATGCAGAACTCAATACAGGGAAGCCCCAGAAAAGCAGGGAATAACATATTCTCCTGAGTCTTTTTCTATTCTTAACCACCTGCCATACACCTGAAGAGATATATAGGAGCAGCGCATGCAGCGCCATCATGAAGACCAATTGCCAGAATGCTTTTTCAAGGAAAAAGTATACAAAATAGACCAGGAATCCCGTAAGAGTAACCTGCCAGATAAGGTTCTGGAGAATGGCCTTGCTGGTCATCTTTTCTTCACCGCGTGTTTCGTACAAATGTCTATTGCCTTTCCACTCGCGTATCCAGCGCTTGTCCCTGCCGTACACCTTTGTGAGGTTCCTTATTTCGATATGCATGACTTCATCAGGAGCCACCATACGCGTGGTGGCCTGGCGCAGGGAAGTCATGACAAAATACGTGCCGCCGGGGATCAGGATTACCATTGAAAACAGCCAGATAAGCTGCCAGAGTATGCCCTCGATCTGTGAATAGATCAGAACCACAGCCAGGGCTACCAGAACTATCTGCAGGGCCTTAACGAACAGATTCAGGTTTCTGAACCAATCCAGTACGCTCTCCAGTCCGGCACTCATGGTAGGGATATATATCAGGGTAAGGATCGTCGCAAATGCCAGTCCGCCCATCACCGTCACCGCAAAAGGTTGTCCGATACTGGTGACGTATTCTGCTTCCCCGAGGGCCAGGGGCAGCATTGCAACGATTGTCGTTATGGAGGTTATCAGAATAGGGCGGATCCTGGAAATCCCGCTCGTTATGAGGGAGCGGTATTTTCCGTAGCCCTTTCGCCTTAAAATTCTTGAATAATCGATGAGAATGATGCCATTGTTGACCACCACACCCAGGAGTATCAGTAAGCCGATAAGGGTGTTGGCGTTAAGGAGAGAATTGCCCGTCAGGGTCAGGCCCAGGAACGCACCGGTGGCTGCCAGGGGTATGGAGAACATGATCACCAAGGGAAGGTACAGTGATTCAAAAACGGCCGCCAGGAGCATGTAGATGATGATGACCGCGGCCAGGAGAAAGAAGTAGAAATCGTCGAAAAGACCTTCGTCATGGACAACATCAACCACCAGCCCGGAGGGGATATTCACACTGCCGACCAGCTGATCCACTTCAATGCGTGACGCTTCCAGAAGTGACTCCGATTTCATCACTTCGTCAATAAAGCTGTAGCTGATCTCAATTTGTTTTTCCTGGTTCAGCCTGGTTATGGTACTTTCCCCGGTGGAGTAGATTACTGATCCAAAATCAGAAAGGGAGTGAATTGCACCAGAGGTATTGGCCACCGGCATTTCCCGCAAGTCTTTCATTTCTTTGGCAGCCTGTTCAACCTGTTTACGCGTTTGAATGGTAATTTCAAATTCTTCATCACCACTGATCAGGGTGGACCCCGAGTTGAAGGATGGCTGAAAGTCATTCAGCGCAATGGCCACATTCTGCTGAGTGATGTTTAAGGCGTTCATCCGTTGCTGATCGAATGCTATATGAGCCTCCGGGCGCTCCGGACTGATATTTATATGAGTGATGGCGATGGATTGAAGGCTGGAGATGAACGTGTTGATATCATTTGCGATGGATTGCATGAGTTCAAAATCCTGCCCCTTGATTACGATACGCTCTGACGGAGATCCGATCCCGAGCATCCGCTCAAAATCTGCCGATGCTGAATTAGTGCCTCCGCCCTGATTGCCCCCGGACTGGGGCGGTTGCTCCAGGGAGAGGTTCAGGTCCTCATAGTCTTTTCCCAGGCTCATTAATTTGTTTTGAACAGCTGTCACCGGCATATTCCTTTCTTTAAAGTCTTCCACGAGCGATACGGTCAGTACGGCTTCCCCTTCTGAAATCTGGCTGATGACTTTAGAAATTACAGGCATTTCCAGTATTTTCTCCTCCATTTTTCGGACCCTGATATCGGTGGATTCCAGGGTTGCTCCCTGCGGAAGGGTGACAAATAAATTAAGCTCCGATTTCTCTACCTGGCTCGGGCCACTCAGGCTGACCAGCAGGCTTAGCCCGATGGTGAGGAAAAACAGGACCAGTCCGCCGACGACAGTAAACAAAGGCCTTCGGAAACAGGCTTTCAGTATCACCACATACTTCTGAATCATGCGTTGTCGTATGGAGGCGTTTTTAATCAGGGGTGCCTTTTCCTGATCCTCTTCATTGATGGCAGCATGAGCAAGCATGGGAATGAGTACTACGGCCACGACCAGTGAAACCAGGAGCGTTGAAATAATGGAAACACCGATGTGTGTCCCAATGATGGTGACAAGGAAATTTGATGAAAAAATAAATGGTAAAAAGACAGTGACCGTAGTAAGAGTGGCTGCAACAACGGAACGCATGACCTCGTTCGTGCCGGTCACTACTGCCTCTTTCTTTCCCTTTTTATTGACTACATGCCGGTAAATATTCTCCAGAACCACCACACTGTTATCAAGAAGCATCCCGATGGCAAGGGCCATACCAATAAGCGTCAGGCTGTTTATGGAGATGTCAGCCGCATAGAAGAAATTGAACGAGGCGTACACAGAAATGGGGATGGCAAGGGCAATGCTAAGGATGAATTTCATTCTCCGAAGGAAAATCCACAGCACAAAAACGGCAAGGAGTCCGCCGGTCACAGCCAGGTTTTTAATCTGGTTGATATTGTCGGTCATCAGCTGGGCCTGATTTCGTTGTACAATGATCTCAACATCCTGAGGGGCCAGTTCTTCATTTAGTTCATCAATCGCTTCATTGGTCATTTCAGCGAGGGCAATCAGGTTGGATTGGGTGTCCTTTGACAAACGAATGGAGACGGCATCTTTTCCGTTCACCCGGCTAAGCGACGTTTGCTCCTTGACACCAAAGAATACCTCTGCCACATCGCCCAACAGGAGAGGTCCTTTTTCGGAAACTACCAGGCTTTGTATGTTTTTGATATCCTTCAGTTCAGCGGTTACATGAACGAATACTTCCTGGCCGCTTTGTACAATCTGACCTGCAAACGCGCTTTTATCGGAGTGAGCCGCCAGCACGTTGCTGATTGTATTGGGGGTAATACCATGGGCTTCGCAAATGGCATCGTTCATGATGATCTCCACGGTTTTTTGCCGGCCCCCGAAGACTTCCACGCCGCCGATGCCGTCAATATTATTGAGCCGGTCAGTAATGTGCTGGTCCGTAATATTTCTCACCCGGTCCACGCCACCGCTGCCTAGGACCTGTAAATCCATGAAGGCATTCGTAAACTGTTCGGTGTCAATTTTTACTATGTTTACAAAGAAATCCGGCGTGAGATCTGCCTGTAAGGCACCTACCTTCTGTTCAAGTTTCAGGTAGGCATATTTGACATTCACACCCTGTTGAAAAGAGATGAAGATCATTCCCTGCCGGCTGTCAGCGCTGGAGCTGATCTCTTCAACACCCTCCAGGGTGCTGATCGCACTTTCAAGCGGAATAATCGCCTCCCTTTCCATGTATTTCGGATCAACTTCTGAGGCAGAGGCGACCTGTACAATGAGCACCGGCAATTCCACATTAGGGAAGAGCTCAACCGGCAGTTTGCTGTATGAAATATATCCCAGTACTGAGAAGCCGATGAACAGCATAGAAACCAGTACTTTGCGCTGGATGATCGTATGGAGGAGGCTTTTACCCATGCGCAGTCTCCGTTTTTACATTTCTCTTCGTTTTGCCGACCAGGCGTTCAATGCTTTCGTAGAAACATGGAATGATGATAAGGGTAAGCAGGGTGGAAGTGACCAGTCCGCCGATAACAGCAATAGCCATCGGAGCACGTAACGAAGCACTTTCTCCGAAACCAAAAGTCAGGGGCAGGAGTGCCAGAACGGTGGTGAGGCTGGTCATGAGAATAGGTCGGAACCTCCGCTGGGCCGCATCCAGAACAGCTTCCCGTAATGGAAGGCCCTGTTGTTTGTTTCTGTTGATACTGTCGACGAGAATGATGGAATTATTTACGGCTATGCCGGCCAGCATGATAATACCTATGAAGGCCATCATATTTAAGGGCATGTTGAGTATAAAGAATGCCAGCAAGGCGCCGACGCATGCAAGCGGGATCGTCAGAAGAATGGTAAAGGGATGAATCAGTGATTCGAATTGTGAAGCCAGGACCATATAGACCAGCAATACGGAGAGCACCAGAGAAAAGGTCAGGTTTTGCATGGACTCCTGTCGTTTTACTTCCTGTCCGGCAACACGAATTTTGTACCTCGGGGGTAGCGAAATTCCGGCAACCGAATTATCCACAGATTTGGCGATCTTATCATAGGCCTGGTCCTGATCCACGCGTGCGCCGATAGAAACCATACGGTTCTGATTCTTTCTGTGAATAGCATTTGAGGCATTTTCAAGGCTTATGAAGGCGATTTCATTTAATGGAAATTCCTGCTGACCACTTTTTATTCTCATGTTTTCAAGACCAGACAGCGTGATTCCCGGCACCCTTATCCGTATATCCTGCATTTCACCTTCCCGCTCAAGAGAGCCTGCTTTTTTCCCTTCCAGCTGATCTTTAATCTGCAGGATCACATCGTCTATAGATAAATTCATTAAGCCGGCACGGAATTTATCCACATCCACCCGAACCTGGGGAACGCCCGAGTCTGCATTTGATACAGGCTCGTAAATTTCAGGGATGCCGGACATCACCCGCAGGGTGGAGTCGGAAAGTGCACGGAGGGCATTAAAGTCGGCCCCGCTGATTTCTACCACCAGGGGCATTTCATCTTCCCCGAATAGTGAATTCAGGGAGCTTTCATCGTTGGAAAACGTGGCTTCAAGACCTGGTATTCCATCAAAATAGATTGATAATTTGTCTAGTACCGATACAATGTCCAGATCCATGTCTTCCCGGAACAGCAGCTTAAGCGTGGCTTTGTTCTCTTCATAGACATTTTCGTTTTCTATTCCGGACTGGCTTTTCTCAGGTCCGATGTGAGCATACACCTTATCCAGCTGGCCTTCAAAGAGCAGCGCAAGCTGACCTTCGATCTGGTCAACCGTCGAGGATGTCCTCGCTAAAGGTGTACCATTGGTGAGGCTAAGATCGACGGATATGGCGTTTGTTCCGGCCTGCGGCATGTACTCGCTTCCGATAACGCCGATGAGTTGATAGGAGCCGATCATAAGGATGACGGATACCACGATAAGCGCCCCCTTGTACCGCAATGCTTTATCCAGGAAAGCCCTGTAGCCATTATACCGGAGGGGAGGGGCTTCCTGTTTTGCTGTGTCGTTCTTGAAGATACGGGTAAAGAGCATGGGAATAAGCAATATGGCAACTGCTAATGATGAGATCAGTGAAAAGGCTACCGTCCATGCCTGGTCTTTAAACAATTCTCCCGACGGACCCTGCAGGTAAACTATAGGAAGAAAGACAACGATGGTGGTGAGGGTGGAGGCAGTTATTGCTCCGCTCACTTCACTGGTTCCATGGATAGCTGCATCAATGACGCTTAAACCTTCTTCACGTTTTCTGAAAATACTCTCCACCACCACAATGGCGTTGTCCACCAGCATGCCGGCACCCAGGGCCAGCCCGCCCAGTGTCATCACATTCAGGCTGAGGCCATTGAAATACATCAGGTTGAATGTGGCAATGATGGAAACAGGAATTGCGAGACTTATTATAAGCGTAGATCCCATTCTTCGCAGGAAAACAAACAGGATCAGGATGGCGAACAAGGCCCCGTAAAGCCCTGATTCTTTCACTTCGTTAATGGCGCCCTGAATGAATCTGCCCTGGTTCTGGATTATCACAAACTCATAGCCCGGTACAGATTTTTGTATGTCGCCCAGTACCTGTGTCAATTCATTGACGGCATCCACGGTATTGTATTTTGTCTCTTTATAAACGGAGAGGCCTAGGCTTCTTTTCTGGTTGACCCTTACAATGCTGGCGGCATCTTTATCAAGAATTTTCAAGGTGGCAACTTCTCTCAAAAGCACAGGTACCTGTCCTGTAGTTGTCCCCAGGTTCGTGGCAGTTTGCTGCTCCCCGGAATCCGTAGTGGCAGGTGACGGGGCATTGCTTCCCCGAGAGGTATACCCAACAACGAGTTCCTCCAGGTCGTCGGGCCTTTCAATGATTCCCAGGCCTTTGATTACATACTTGCGGCCGAGGTCTTCAATATACCCTCCCGATACATTGCGGTTATAGTTTTCTATTTTGGTTACAAGATCATTTACCGTCAACCCGAATGAGGCCAGCAGTCCCGGGTCCGTTTCAAGGACAACCTCCTTTTCCTGTTCACCGGAAAGACGCACTTCGGCGATACCTGGCAGGCGTATGATCTCATTCCTGAAATTATTCTCAGCGACCTTTCTGAGCGCATCCATGTCGCTGGAATTTGGGTTGTAAATTCCCAGGATCATGATAGGCGTGGCATTCGGATCGAACTGGGAGATGACAAATTCATCGATCTCTTCGTTCAGTGAAAAGCTGGACAGCGCTTTCTGAAGGTCAAGAAAGGCTTCGTCCATATCTTTTTCCCAATCATATTGTACGGTTACCCGTCCGTAGCCTGTCTGACTTACGGAGCTGACCTCCATGGCCCCGTTTTGCCGGATGGCGATTGACTCTATGGATTCAATATATTGCTTTTCTATTTCCGAAGGAGGTCTGATCCCTGCTTTCAGTTCAACAAACAACGTGGGGTTTTTAAGATCCGGGAATAATTCGATGGGCAATTTGCCAAAGGAAATGACGCCCAGCAATATAACTGCCAGTACGATCATTAGTATGGAAACAGGATAGGATACAGCCAGTGATACGATCTTTTTCACGCTACTTCAGTTTTGGGTGGAACACATAATGGAACGGAGATTTGTATCATTGCAGCACGCTGACTTTTGACTTGTTCCGAAGGGTTTCGAAACCCGTTACAACCAACCTGTCGTTAATTTTTAGCCCATTGGTCACCTCAATTTTATCCATCGTTTCCAGTCCGGTAGTGATCTTCTTTTCGGTGGCTATGCCATTCTCCACGATAAACACCACCTTGCCGTCCTGCCTGGATATGACCGTTTCTTTCGGAATGACAATGGTGCTGTCGCGTTTCTCAGAGAGAATCGCGGCTTTTATGAACATGCCCGGGCGCAGCGAATGCCTGCGGTTATCGATCTGAAGAACACTGTGGAAGGTCCTGCTCTCTGTATCGATTACAGGAGAGATCTGGCTTATTTTTCCGGTCAGCGTGTCCTTGGCTGAATTGTAATTGGTTATCTGCACGAGTTGATCCAGGGTGACTTCATCCAGGTGTTTTTCAGGCAGTTTGACATCCATCAGGAGATTTTCATATTCCATAACCTTGAATAGCGCTGCTCCCTGGTCTATTCTCACCCCATCGGTGTGATATGGAAGCTCGACAATGACACCGCTGAAAGGAGCCCTGACTGCAAGCTTGGCAATTTGCAATTCGGCATTCTCATAACTGTATTTGGCATTCACGAATTCGATGGATGCATTTTTCAGGTCGGTCTGTGTTACCCCTCCTTTTTCATACAGTGAGGTTTGTTTGGAAAGATTGCTTTCAGCAAGTTCAAGATTCAATTTTTTGCTCTCCAGCTGCAGGGAATTGACGAATTCCTGGTCCTCAATCCTGATCAGCACCTGTCCGTCCCGGACGGCATCCCCCAGCGCAAAAGGCTTTCCCGTAGCGGGGTTTCGCTGAATCCTGTAGATGCCCCCCCGCTCCGCTTTCATTGACCCCTCTTTGGCGGAATACACCGTGCCTGTGGTTTCAATAAACCTGGAAATGCTTTGCGGTTTGATGCTTTCCACTGACACCGGGATTTTTATTTCACTCTGGATGTCTGACGTCTCGCTGTTGCAGGAGAGAATACCAATCAGGACCAGAAGGGGAAGGGTTGCTTTCAGAGACTTTTTCATGTGTTTTTGGTTTGTAAATACCATGTAAAACCGGTAATTAATATTGTTGAATGAGGACAGGTTCCTGTTTTTCAAAATCATAAAGTGACAGGATCTTCATGTTCAGTAATTCAATTTTATAATTGATCAGCGCATCGGCGAATGCGCTCTTATTTTCGGAAAGCTGACTTTGAAATCTTTCCAGATCAATGCTAGTCAGATCACCGTTTTTATAGCGCTCAAGGTTGATGTCGTAGGTAAGCTCCGCATTCCTGACATTCTGCTCGGCAATAGCGATCTGATTTTCCAGGTTTTGCAGGCTCCTGTATACCCTTCTGATGTCAAATATTATGTTGTTGCGTTCCACTTCGAGATCCACCTTATTGATTTCAAGGCTGGCATTGGCCGCATCCATCCGGGCCCTGTTTTCTCCCCAGTCCCAGATCGGGATGCTAAAGGAAATGGCCACTCTTGGGTTCATATTCGGCGTTTCATAAACTTCCGGTGCGCGCGGATTGTCTCCAAATATTCCTACTGAAAGGGCAATGGCTCCTTTAAATTCGTTCAGCGCATTGGTTCGGATGAGCTCAAACTGAGATCTTTCGATATCGATCATCCGCTCCCGCAGTTCCATCCTGTGATCTAACCCGTACCGGATGGCCTGATTCAAATCCACTTCTTTCGTTACAAAACGTATATCGACCTCCACCGCCAGTTCTTCTTCTGCATCGATACCCAGCAATAGTTTGAAATCATCGGCAGCATTTGCTAGTTGGACCTCTGAGTTTTCCAGGGCGGATCGCGAGGTAGCCAGGTTGAGTTCTGCCTGGTAAAGCTCTTCTCTCGCCAGAAGATCCGCCTCGACTTTGTTCAGGGTAATCTCGTAGCTGACTTGCTGATTTTCATATTCGTCCATGGCAATTTCCAGGTCATTCTGACGCTGATAGAAGTTGTAGAAGGAGCGCGTGACATCCTGCTCGAGGGTCAGGAGCTGTAAGGCATTGCTGATCTGGGCATTCTCCAGGTTCAGTTCAAGTTCCTTCAGCTGTAGCTTATTCCGGTTGTAGGTAAAAATGGGCTGGTCGAGCTGCAGGTAAAGATTATTGCTGTAGGTTTTGGTCCGGATGTCCTGAAACTCACTAAAACTATCCCGGTAACCAAAGCGGTTGACAAGCGATATGGTGCCGTCGGTAGCGGCGATTGGCTGACTTACCGAGAATGTCAGGAAAGAATTATAATCCTCATTGGTATTCCATTGAGAAATCAGGTCGTTAAAGCTGCGTTGACGATTATAGTCAAACGGGGTGACGTCCAGGGAAAACCGTGATTTTAACGCAGCACGCTGTGCATCCAAACTCCGTTGATTGCCGTAGAGGTTCAGCCTGGATTTTCGTATGGTAGGACTACTGTTCTGGGCAATTTGTATGGATTCCTGCAGGGTGAGCGTTTGTTGTGAAAACAGGTCAGGTGTTATCAGACAGGCTCCCAGTAACAGGAACATTCTCCATTTTTTCTTATTAATTGTTAAGCTCTTGTTCATAATTACTTGATTACTCCCTTTTAAAGATTATTGCCTGACCCATTTGACCGCATCGGCATACACTGTTCGCAATTCGCATTCATCAGTTAATAAGACTCTGCCTCCATGTGCGTCGAAATAGTACGATCCAAGGAAATTCCAGCCAGGCTCCGCGGTGGAAATGTTAAACCTGATATCCTCGGCGCCATCTGCATGTTCGATTACATAGTGGTAATAAAACTGCCTGTTCTCGCCATCCCTTCCGACGTATTCGTTTTGATTCTTGCCCCTCATATAGATGTAAATGTCATAGTATCCCTTCTGCAGATCAGGGGCCCAGGTGACCTGTTTTTCTCCGCTGCCGGACCTGGTAAAGTGAGCCGACCGGATCACACGGCCATAAAAATCGGATCCTGTGGTTGCCAGCCATTTAGCATAGGAGCGGTCCCAGCTGCCGTAATATCGCTGGTCGGTTTTTTTCTGTTTATCCAGGAAGGCCTTTAAATAGGTGGGTTTGATCGGGCTGAAACTTGAGAATTCCGGATCCTCATTATCCACGATAATTTCAAACGAATTTGAATCTTCATTGTCGCTGAGCAGTCGCTCTCCGTCGAAGAAATTAATGCCCTGGCGCCGGGTGACGGGCCCCACTGGGAAAGTAATTACAGAGGGAATATTTCTTGATATTAGGGTGTTGAAGGTGATGTTGTCGGGCTTTTCGTCGAGAATGAATCCGAGAAGTTTTCGCTCCCCCTGCTTAATGACTGTAATTCTACCCGGTAATTGATTGGCTGATTCTTCACTAATTTTCCGGGCAATACCCCTGTCGGAATTTTCTTCCACATTGAATTTCACCTCAATGACTCCGTCATTCTCCCCGGTGTTTTTAATTTCCGCAAGTATCTGGAAGCGTTTCCGGTCCCCGTCGAGTACCTCATAATTCTGCAGGTCGAGAATCTCGAAGGCTGGCTGGGATTTTTCAAAATATACCTTGTTGATCACCGGATCGATATCAAGGTTAAAACGGTCCAGCATCGCTTCACGAAATTGCTGATACCCCGTGAGCTGATGCTGATGTCGGTTGACCCAGTCAAAAAGGAAAGTTTTGAAATCCTCTTCACCCGTCAGTTGACTCAGATAAGAAAACAGGTATTGGCCTTTGAGAGCAACTGATTTCTGGATTTTATTGAATTTTTCGTCGGTGAGGATTTCAGTAAAGGAAGCATTCCGCATCAGTTCATTGCATTCCTCTGCGAAAGAAATCCCATTAATATTCCGTGAATAATCGATGGGAGCCTGGTTATCGTTGCGCAGGTATGCGGCGATGCTTCGGTTGAGCATGGTCCACTCCTGGCTGACTATACCTGAATTATAGGTGTAGTAATTGGGGAAAATTGCATAATCCGGATGATCCACATTGTACCCGTCCAGCACATACTCCTCGGTAATCTGGCGGGTGAAGACCCGCTTGATCAGGTCATTGAACAGGTTTGCCTGCTTTTGTTTCTCCGAGAGGGTCTGGTTCCTGTTTGCCGCCTGACGATTCATATACTCCATTTGTCTTCGGAAATCAAACTGATGAATGTTGCCCCCTTCTTCCGGGTAATACACCGTTTCGGGTTGCAGGTAGGCCTGATGGTTTTCGTAGATCTTGGTAAATGCGGTAAAATGGATGGGTGCTTCCACGAATTGCAGTCTCCTGAAAGGATATTTGATCTTTTGGGCGTCTTCATATTCGTTGACTAAATCGGTGATCAGAAAGCTGAGTGTATCTGACAATTGATTCAGCCGGTCCGCGAAGAAGTCATGCTCCGGATAATGGTAAACCGCATAGGTTACCTCGTCCACCTCGATCTCTTTTTTTACATACTTTCCAATTGCCAGTGAAAGCTGGGGGAGAGCGTATTCGGGAGAAAAAAGGTAGGTATTATCGTTCACAACCGGTTCGCCTTGTGAAATGGCCATCAGGCCGTCCGGGACCATCACGTTCAGTTCGAAATCCGTAAAGGATAGTTGCTGGCTGGTACTGTGGGTGTGGCTGTAACCCACCCTGGAAGTGGGGTACCACAACACATCCCTGGTCAGGAGTGCATACCCCGGTTGTAAAAATGCGTATTCCTTCTGAATGGAAAACATGAAGTATTCCATGGCGGATTCATAACGCTCCTGGTCCACCTCCAAATGAGCAGCTGCCTGATTAATTGTGCCGCGGTAGTTTATCCGAACACTCATTTCCCCTCCGGGCGGCAACTCAATTCCCTCGTGCACTGAAACCAGGTGCAGATCCCGGTTTGAGGCATGCGGGGTATTGTTGACGAGGATTTCACCGATGGTCAGGTCGTTGTTTAAGGTAAAGTAAATCGTGTCTAAGGTGTCAGTGGTGTTGTTCCTGACCCGCATATCGGAAGTCGCTTTAAGTTCGTTACCCAGAAATTCCAGGGTGATGGCATTCTCCAGTATCGTAACATTGGGTTTATCAGCCCACCGATCGTTAACCGCGATCATGGCCTTTCTGAGTGACAGGGGATCCTGCCGCTGGTCCCATAATCTGAGCATGACAAGGGAGGAAATAACCAGTAATCCCAGTCCCAGGGTGGCCGTCAGGATATTACCCAGGCGGTGACCTGGAAGACGGTCCATGCCGAATGCGGTGAGAAACAGGCAGGCAATCCCGGAAAGCAGGTAAAAGGAGCGCTGCAGAAGTGCAAATTCAAGGTCGGCAAAACCCGAGATCTCTGAGCTGAGCATGGGTAGCCGGAATGCCGTGAAATCCAGGATGTTTGAAAACTGATCGAAGTAAAAGATCAGTTGTACCGCCGCAATGCCAAGGAGCAATACGATCGTTACCGGCTGATTTTTAATAATCGTTACCAGCAGGAAGGATATGCCAGTGGTAAAAACGATGGCAGGCAGGCTGGTTAATAATGGGTAAATCACATAGGCAGCCGGGTTGAAGGTGGTAAACGGACTAATCAGGTTAAATATCAGGGCGAGAATGATAAATACGAGGTTCAGCAGGAAAAACAGCTTGAAGAGTGCAAGCGCCTTTCCAAGGACGTAGTCAAGGTTGGTGATGGCCCGGACAAAGAATACCTCATTGGTATCCAGTTTTTTGTCTTTCCTGACCAGCCCGGTGGCAAGGAATATCACCGCGGCTGCCTGGGGAATGCTGATTAAGATCATGCTGGCATAAGGCATGATCCAGCTGTTGGAAAGCGCGTACCACCTCGGATTGTCTGCTTCGGAGAATACGCCAATGTTAAAAATGGTAAGAAATATGATACCTGCCAGGGCCAGAATTCTGAAAAACCAGTTGCGCCATAGCACCTTTCCTTCGTACTGGGATATGGTCCATATATTTTTCAGGGAGCTCATACGAGAGATACACCGAGTTCATTTTCCATAAAATAGACATAGGCGTGTTCCAGGTTCGGGTTGGCATGGACAGCTGCCGGATGTGGTTTGTCGGTAGCTATAACCTGTACCTCCCATTTACCGTCGGCCGGGATGGTTGAGACGACGGAAAACCTGGATTTCAGGGAATTGAATTCTTCGTCGTCCAGGGTGACTTGCCAGACATGCCCGCGAACACGCCCGATCATTCCTTCAGGGGAGCCTTTGAAAGCCACTTCCCCTTTATTGAGCATGGCCATGTGGTGACAGGTGCTGCTGATATCACCGACAATATGCGTGGAGAGAATAATGGTCACGTCTTTTTGGCTCAGGTCGGAAAGAATGTTCCGGAATCGGATTCGCTCTTCCGGATCAAGCCCCGTTGTAGGTTCATCAATCACCAGAAGTTTTGGTTCCCCGATCATCGCCTGGGCAATTCCAAGCCTTCGTTTCATTCCACCCGACAGTTTGTTTGCCATACGTTCACGCACATCGAGCAGCCCCACCTGGTCCAGCAGCTCATCCACCCGGATCAGCCGTTCCTTTTTCTTCAGGGAAGTGGATAATTTGGCTGCATAATCAAGGAATTCCCAGGTTTTGAGTTTGGAGAAAAAAGTAAAATCCTGGGGGAGATAACCAATGAGCTTTCTGATCTCCTGGCGGTGTTCATTGATGTTAAGCCCGTCCATGGTTATCACACCTGTAGTGGCCTTTTGCACAGTGACCAAAACACGCATAAAGCTTGACTTACCTGCACCATTTGGCCCGAGCAGCCCGAACATACCGCTTTGAATTTCGAGATTTACATCCTTTATGGCGGCGTGACCGTTGGGATATACTTTTGATAATCCGCTGATCTTAATATCCATGGAATTGTTGTTGAGTTTTTGACTTTCAGAAAACCGTGAGTCCCGGCTTTTGCAGCAATGACCAGATTACTTTACTCTAAATAGATCGTACTGGATTCATCCTTTTTTAACCGGATTTCATCCACTCCGTACATTCTCAGGTACGATGTATCGCTCATTATACCATCCAGGCTTCGTACCGGAGAATTGATGGTTACATCGGCATTCCTGATCGCCAGTACTAAGGTATCGGCTGTCGATTCATTCATGACGAAATTACCGTATACCGACTCGACCTGAAGTCTGCGTATATGGTTCTTCTCATTCAGGGTAACCCAGCCTTTGTCCTGCTGGATATCCAGCACCTCCAGGTTCAGTCCGTTCACCGATAAAAATGTCCCCTCGGATATGATCCTGCGCAAGGAATTGGAAGGGACATAAATGGAAATTTGGATGGGTTCGTCATCCCTAATGTCAAGATCCTGCAAATGTAGTTTCCCGTCCTGAAAGCTGTACTGCAGTTTTTGCAGGAGATCGCCGGAAAGACTTCTGACTTCCAGCTGTGATTTGTCAGAACCTGTAATCAGTATTCTTTTATCCAGGCCTGTGACGATGAGTTCGTCTACCCCTGTGATATCGACGATTTCTGCCGTGCTGTTTTCATCATCGATCAGGGTGGATACCCCTCTCACTCTCAACTCGGTGAAAGCGGCGGTAAAATAAAGAAAGACCAGGCCGAAGAAACCGATCAGAATTTTGTCGCTTAGTTTCATGATGCCGAATTCAGGGTTTCTAAATGTTTTTTAAGATCATCGGAAGTAATCCCGAGGAGGGCTGCCTGCCTGAGGAATTCCGGAAGAATTTTACTAAAGAACTCCTTCTTTTTATTCTGAAGAATAATATTCGGAGCCTGAGGATTGACAAAATATCCTATTCCCCGTTGGTTTTCAATGATATTCATGGCTTGTAATTCGCTATAGGTTCTCATGATGGTATTGGGATTTACTCCCATCTCGGAGGCCAGTTCGCGTACAGAAGGTATTTTTTCTCCGGCGGGAAATTCTCCGCTCACCACTTTATCTGTAATGGTGTCTGCTATCTGCAGAAAAATACTTTTGCCATTTTGAAACTCCATGTTAAACCTCCTTTTCCTTTAGTTTTCTATAGGCAACAAACAGCATGACCAGGGATGAAAAAACAGATGCCCCGGTAAATGATAGCAGTACTTCAACGTCATCATTCGGGAGCAGTAACATGTTGCCCGGATTGAGGTAATTGCTCACTCCGAGTTCAACCAGTACGACATAACTGTAGGCGGTAAAAAACATGATGATGATCGCCACCGAGAAAAGGGTTTTTACCAGCGGCTGTCTGATAAATATGGTGGACCCGGTAAAGCCGAGGGTCAGGGCAAGCATAATTGCCGAACCGATCATCCATTTGACCTCGGTAGGGTAAACCTCACCCGGAGCATCCAGTTTGGTTAAGTAATGTATTCCGACCGCCTGAAAAGGTTCAGCGGTGAATATAGAGAAGAAATATCCCTGAAGATGAAAGGTAAGCCAGTATAACAGGGGCAGCATCACGATCAGCAGGCAAATTTTGAGTACGAATTCCAGCAGGAATTTCTCAAAATGGGAGGCTGGGAGCATCAGGTAGTTCATGGCGCGTTCTTTCGATCGGAAAGCCGGAAAGGAATGACCGACATAAAGAATTCCGAATACAGAGACGAAGGCGATCAGGAATCCCTGAAAAATTCCCAGGTCATGGGGGACCAGCCCATTCCCGATCTGTGTAATGGACAATACAATCAGGATCACCCCGACGTAGGCGACCGCCGAAAGCAGGAACATCTGCCTGTTGTGAATGATATGCTGCCTGACCAGCTGGGCAAAACGCTTGGTACGAAAGATGTTACCGGACATATTCTTTGATTTTTTCGGTTCCGCTGGAGATTGCATTAAATAGTAACTCAATATCCACAGACGAACTTCCATTGGTCGATGGCGTAATAATCCGGTATCCTCCCGGTACCATCTCACTGTAAAGGATGCTTTCGCCTGTGGCAGAAGAAGCAGTAGTGAAATTCAGTTTGGCAGATATGTCCATGAGATCCTTCTGCAGAATGAAATTCCCATTCTCCAGCATCAGAAGCCGGTCTATCAGATTTTCCACATCCCTGACCTGGTGGGTGGAAATAATGACCAGCTGATCGTCGTCCAGCGAGCCGGCGACGACCTTCCTGAATATACTTTTCGATGGGATGTCAAGGCCGTTTGTCGGCTCGTCAAGAACGAGCAACCGGCACTTTGTGGAGAGCGCAAATGAAATCAGAAACTTCTTTTTCTGACCATACGAAAGCTTTTGCAGGCTTTTCGTCTCAGGTAGCTCAAAGGCGCTGACCAGGCGCCTGAGCAAGTCTGAATCAAAGCGCGGATAAAATCCGGCATTGGCCTTGACGTAGTTGTTAATGGATATGGATGGAATATTAAATTCTTCCGGAAGGAAATAGATGTTTTCAAGCATAGACGGTAACCGCTTAGCCGGATCCTGATCAAGAATCTCCACACGCCCGCCGGTGGGAAAGAGCAGCCCGATCATCAGCTTGATAAGCGTGGTTTTGCCGGCACCGTTCTTACCTAATAATCCTACAATGCTCCCGGCCTGCAGTTCACAATCCAGGTTGTGAAAAAGCGGTGGCTGCTTTTTGCCGTAGCTGAATTCTAATTTCCTGATGCTGATCATCTCTACTGTTTTACTGTACTACTTGACTAATACAGTACAATAGTAGAATTAATTTCTGAAAGTTCCAAATCAGGTATCGAACATGGCTGAAGTTTTTACCTGTGGTGTAATTTTTTCAAGGTTTTGACTTTTGACATATGCTCCTTTTCGTCACAGCCGGTCGGGTATTTCCGCTTATCTTTGTCACAATGGATGAGCGAATAAAATGCATTACCGAATACATTGACCTGAACCCGGACCGGGTTTTGCCCGTGAGCGAACTGGCCGAGGTGGCGTGTATGTCTCCAAAACACTTTCAGCGTACATTCAGAAAGAATATTGGCATTACGCCCGCCTTGTATGTGGAAAAGACCAAAATCAAAAAGAGCCTGGATCTGATCCGAGAGCCTGTTCCGGTATATGAAATTGCCTGGTCCCTGGGCTACCAGAATTATGAGACCTTCAGCCGGGCCTTCAGGAAACAGTGTCGGATGGCCCCTTCCGAATTGCAGCTGCTCGTCAGGCGGATTGAGGATTCTACCGATCCGGATGCTCCGGTGGTTATCTCTCACTCCACCAACCCTGATCATCTTTCCGCCCTGGTTACAGAGGCAGTCAAGAAAAAATTCCTGCAGACCCACCACCTGCCTAACCTTCAGGTATGCATCATTAGACCCAATCCCCCGTCGGTACGCAGCCGGAAGATCGAAAGCAAATATTCGTTCTCCTTTCAGGAAAGTCTGGTGCCCGAAATCCTTCACAGAATTTCAAATTGAAGGTCTGGTCGGATTGAATCCAAATCAGTCCTTAACGCTGTTATCCTTTTTAATTAGTACCAATGGAATACCATTCACAGCACATAAAGCTGCCTGACGGCAGAAAATTAGGTTATGCCACTTACGGAGACCCGGATGGATACCCGATCGTGGCCTTACACGGGACACCGGGATCCCGACTCTGGTTTAAAGGAGATGATCCGGTTTCTGAACAGCTTGGTATCCGGCTGATTTCTACCGACCGCCCGGGTTATGGCCTCTCAACGGCACAGGCCGGTCGGAAATTACTTGACTATCCAGGAGATATTGAGTTATTGCTGAACCAGCTGGAAATTCCTCATTGTTCGGTGACAGGCACTTCCGGCGGTAGTCTTTTTGCAGCTGCCTGCGCATACGCGCTGCCTCACAGGGTGCGGAAGGCTGCACTTATTGCGGGGGTAGGAGAATTTGTCGCGGGCAGACCTCCTGATGGTATGTGCAGGGAAAACCGCATGGCCTTCTCTTTGGCCCGCCATCTGCCGGTTCTCAGCAGGCTTTTCCTGAGTTTTATGCGTAAGCAAATGTGTTCGCATCCGGAAAATTATAAAAAGCAGGTTCAACAACAAGTATCACACCTTTGTGAAGCAGACCGGCGGGTGATGCAGGATCCGGAGAATGTGGAGCAGGTACTCAGGCACCTGAAGGAAGCAAATCGTCAGGGTGTCAGAGAGGCCGTTCGTGAAATGAGGCTGGTTACGAGACCCTGGGGATTTGATCCTGAAGCTATCACCTGTCCGGTGGAGATCTGGCATGGTTCGGAAGATACCCTGGCGCCGGTCAGTGCGATGAGAAAACTGGCAGACAGGATTCCCAACGCCACATTGAATGAAGTCAAAGGATCGGGGCATTTCCTGGATGCAGATCAGGATACCTGGGCTGAAATTCTAAAATCCGTGAAAGTTTAAGGATGATGACGCAATTTACTTTACTCCCCTGACTTCTTATAAATCAGGGGGCTATATTCATCGATTGCCAACTCTCCCTGCCAGGCCACGGAAACATTTAGCGCTTCTTTCCTTGGAAACCATTAATGAATCACTGATTTTGCCAATGGACAGGTTTTAACCTGTTTTGTTTTCATTTACCTTTCAGAAATCAATACGCCAGGATATCCAAGCCAAGACAAACCGCTCCATGCCCTGGTGGACCTGGTGATTTTCCTGTTCGTTATGTTCCTCGTAAGGGTAATACATATCGAATCCCTGGGATTTTGGGTGAATGCACTTTCCGGCACCCTTATTACAGTGGGTGTGGCCACGGGGTTACTTCATTACCGGAGGAGGTCCTGGCGTGACCTCGGCCTGAATAACCCGGGGAAAGTTGTAAGATTGCTGGCAGTTACCGCGATCACCCTGATTGCCACCGTTGGCTCCATCATGATCTTTGAACTATTCCTGCGCGACCTGTTTACCGATAAACAGGATGAGGCATCTTCGCTTGCC
>CAZLZD010000002.1:118136-149796 GCA_964563925.1 uncultured Roseivirgaceae bacterium
CGCTTGCCCGTTGCCACCATGTTGGCTGTTCTCTGTCAGGCCGCCATTTTCGGGTTCAGACATTCCTATGATTTTTCACCCAGATCATTAACCACCGGATTGATTGGCCTCATTTTAGGTATTGTCTATGTCCTGAGCGGCAGGAACCTATGGCCACTGATCATTGCACATATCATAATGAATACGTTCTCCATGATCGGGCGGCTCTGATTATTGCTGAATCCTCAACCGGAAATTTCATAAGCCACCTACCCTCCGTTCTGTCCAAAAGTAGGCGTCAAAATGGTGTAAATCATTTCAGAATAGTAAATTGGGTCAGGAGCAGGTGGCCCTGGCAGACTTTGTATGGTGCCGTTTGCCCCCCGTAAGCATCAATGAGGATAAAAGATGTTACCTACCCTCCATCCGGTTTATATGAATAAGCTTACCCCATACATCCGGGCATTCATTATCCTCTTTCTGGCAGGACATAACGTATTTGCCCAGAGCAATATCGACGTCACTCATTACACAAGGGAATACGGAATGAACTACCGCTGGGTGTATGATATCACCCAGGATGAGCACGGGTTTATCTGGTTTGCCAATCATACGGGCCTGAGGCGATATGATGGTGAGCATTACATCACCTATCAGCATATCGAAGGTGATACTGCCTCGTTAAGCACCAACACGATTATCCGGATTACCAATGACCGCAATGGTTTTATTTGGGCATACGGTGCCGACGGAGTTTTTAACAAGCTGGAACTTGCCTCAGGCAGGATTAACAGGGTTGATTACACCTTTTCGGATTTAAACCCGGATGCCAGGATGAAGGACTTTGGTGCGCTCAGGAATGGTGATAATATCGCCTTGTTCTATGAGAATGGCCTGCATACCCTCTGGCGGTACAGTTCCAGCGGAAATACATTCGAGAAATTATTGGACCTTCCCGAATATGCCGTCGCACTGGATTATTTTACAGAACGTTCCGACGGCAAACTCTGGCTATGGGGCATGGGTAACGGTTACTACCTGGCCGATATCTCAGAGAAAGAAATAAAGCATTATCCGGTGAAAGGGAGAGACAAGTCAGTGTCTGCTCCGGTTGATGAAAACGGTAATTTCTGGTATCCGTCAACCGACGCAACCGGAGGGAATGCCCTTCTCAGTTTCAGGCTTCCGCCTGAGATCGACCGATTAAAAA
Source organism: uncultured Roseivirgaceae bacterium (assembly GCA_964563925.1). Taxonomy (GTDB): domain Bacteria; phylum Bacteroidota; class Bacteroidia; order Cytophagales; family Cyclobacteriaceae; genus JAUILA01. Next base: position 119,326 of record CAZLZD010000002.1, read on the forward strand.
TAGAAAGGATTAGCCTGGACAACCGGGATAACATCTGGTTTTACCATGGAGACGATGTGTATCGCTTTGACGTAACTGCCACCCGCCTGGAGAAATTCACCGATCCAGTATTCAAAAAATCAGGGCGCACACAGTTGATGTATCATTTTTTTGAGGACCAGGACGGAGGTTACTGGAACGGCCATTTTGTGGGGGCCATCCGGTTCAGCAAGCGACAATATTTATTCGATCTGTACTTTAACCGGGAAAGTGGTTCAGAAAGCATGAACACCTTTAACGCCAGGGAAATCATGGAGATGGCACCGGGCAGGTTACTGGTCAGGGAAAATGAAGATGACCTGTATACGCTGAATTTATTCAATGGCGAAATAAATCGCCTTGGCAGGAACTATCGCACCGGTTCAGGGGAAAATATATCAAAGTCCTTCTTTTCCCTGGTGCTTGGCCGGGATGGTTACCTGTGGACCAACCAGGCTGACCGGATAATTAAAACGGATATCGGTAACGGCACCGAAGAAATTTTTGAGGTACCTCTGTCCCCGCTGGCCACTGATTCTGAAGAAGATGCTTTCAAAAGATACTGGCCCCGGATATTTGAGGATGCATCGGGGAATCTGTGGTGGTGTGACCCGGGCCGACTGGGCATCTTTGACCGGTCCACCGGTCAGCTGCAGCCGCTTCAGGTGAAGACAGCTCCGCGTGATGTTAAGGCAGACTTTAAATATGCCCTATACGATCCCCTGGAGGATGTGATTTATGGCACGTATCAGCATGGGATCTATAGGGTTGATTGCCGGGAAAAGGATGTTTCATTGCTGGAAATATTCTCCGGGCAGGAAAGCTATGACATATTGATTACAGCCGTATTGTACTGGAAGAATGAGTTCTGGCTGTCAACCAATAAGGGGTTGGTCAGGTTTAATCCGGTTACCAGGGAGCGAAAGGAATATACCCGAAAGGAAGGCCTGCCCTCCAGCCTGGTTTACAATACATTGGCCGGGGAAAATCATCTTTGGCTGGCCACACAGGACGGCCTGTGCCAGTTGGATCCGAACACCAATCAACTGATCAATTACGGCATGGAGCAGGGCCTGGCGTTTACCCAGTTCAATATTTGGTCAGCAGCAAGGACAGCGGACGGGAGAATGTTTTTTGGCGGGACGAATGGTATTATCGGATTCAACCCGGATGATTTTATCATGCCGGAGGGTAAAAAAGGGTTGCTTAACCTGGTGGGGATATCAACATACAATCAGGACCGGGATGCGCTCGAATCCATTCAGAATCTGCCCTATACGCTGGAGGATGAAATCATCATCCCTGCCAGCGAACGGACCGTGACTTTCAGCTACGTGCATACCCTGTATGACGGATCTTCAAGCAACTATTTCCACATGATGGAGGGTCTGGACAGCCGGTGGATCGACGACGGCACACAAAATGAGATCAGGTATACCGAAATTCCTCCCGGGGAGTATGTATTTCGTGCAAAGGCCACTGGTCCCAATAATACGCAGGCCCTGAATGAAATAGCCATACCCATTGAGGTCAGGCAATACTGGTATTTACGCTGGTGGGCGGTGTTGATTTATCTGTTGCTCGCTTTAACGGCGGTATTTTTGGTTTACCGAATGCTGTTGAAAAGGAACCTGGAAAAGGAAGAAGCCATCAGGATCAAGGAGCTTGATGAGGTAAAAACCAAAATGTACACCAATATCACGCACGAATTCCGCACACCGCTCACGGTTATGCTGGGTATGAATGAGGCGGTGAAAGACTATGCCGTTGAAGGTGAAACAAACAAGATTTTCCATGCCAATGAAATGATCGAGCGCAATGGAAAAAATCTCCTGAGCCTGGTCAATCAAATGCTGGAGCTTTCGAAGCTGGAAGCAGGCCTTCTGAATATCCATAACCGGCAGGGCAATATTGTTGATTATTTAAAGTACAGAATCGAGTCATTCCAGTCCTACGGAGAAGCCAAAGGGGTACAGATTCGCTTTATTCCTGAAAACGGGGAGATTATTATGGATTACGACGTGGAGAAAATTTCCTACATCGTCGGTAACCTGGTTTCCAATGCCATTAAGTTTACTCCGAAAGGCGGAGTTGTGACTGTGGAGGTTCGCCATACCCGGAATGCCTCCGGAGATCCCTTTTTTGAATTGAAGGTGAAGGATACCGGCATTGGAATCGAAGAGGATAAAATGGAGCTTATTTTCGACCGCTTCTATCAGGCAGATTCGTCCAACGTACGGAAAGGAGAGGGAACGGGCATTGGTTTATCCCTGGTGAAGCAGCTGGTCCTTTTGCTCAAAGGAACGATCCGGGTAACCAGTAAAGTGAACGAGGGCTCAGAATTTATCGTCCATATTCCGGTTACGAACATTGCCGAACGCCTCGGGGCAGAACCCTTTCCGGGTGCCGGCGAGGAATGGTCGGAGAGCATCTCAGGATTGCCCGGGGAGGAAGCTGACCACCTGCCTGAAGACCCGAATATCCCGCTTGTATTAATCGTGGAAGATAATGCGGATGTATCCCACTACATAAAGGCAAGTTTAACGGATGGTTACAGAACCGTGCAGGCAGGTAATGGCATCGATGGCATTGAGATGGCGGTCGAACTGGTTCCCGACATCATCATTAGTGATATCATGATGCCGGGAAAAGATGGGTATGAGTTGTGTGTTACGCTTAAAAAAGATGAACGTACCAGTCACATACCCATCATTCTGCTTACTGGTAAAGCCGATGCAGAATCAAAAATTCAGGGACTGGAACACGGGGCCGACGTGTACCTCTCCAAACCATTTAACCGCAAGGAGTTATTAATCCGCCTCAGGAATTTAATGGCCCTGCGGGCTGAGATCCAGAAGCACTTTTCGGAAAACGGCTTTGCACAACCGATTAGCGGGCTTTCCGGTACGGAGAATGCGTTTTTGCGTAAAATCCGGACGTTGGTGCTGGAGAATATGGAAGATGAAGAATTTAATGTCACCAGGCTGTGTGATCTTGTACACCTCAGCCGCCCGCAACTTCATCGAAAACTTGTGGCCATTACCGGGGAATCCACTTCCAGCCTGATCCGAAAAGTACAATTGGAAAAGGCCAGGGAATTACTTGCCTCGGGCGAGTTAAATGTAAGTGAAGTTGCCTACCGGACCGGATTCAAAACCCAGGCACACTTCAGCCGGATTTTTTCGGAAACTCTTGGTATGACACCAAGTGCGTTTATGAAAAAATGAAATGATCCCTCCATGCAGTGAGCCGGCTGTAATGTAGTGCGGGTACATCAAATTTCCCGGGCCTATGCCCTCTCAAACTCATTTCGAGGAGGGTTTCAGGACGGATGTAACACACAGACACGTCTTCGAAACATCCGGATAAATTATGACAGAATATATTTCAGAGCTTTAACTCATCGAATTGCTTAATGCTTCGAGTGATTTTATGTTGAACCAAAATGACATCGTTATGAAACGCTTTGAAACAATTTTACTGGTCCTTGTAGCCATCTTCGCATTTAACTGCTCAAGTGATGACTCCGATCCTGCACCCCAAATCACCATTGAAGATTTTGAAGGAAGCTGGATAGCCACTTCGGCGGTTTTCACCAAAAAATCAAATACCTCGGAAAGTGTCGAGTTTATTGCCGCCGGGGGAGAGATTCGCTATACTATGTTGCCCGGGGGCGAAGGCCGTACCAGGACATGGGTTGAATTTCAGAATGACCCGGTGGATGAATGGGATGCCATCATATCCTTAGGTCCTGGCAATACCTATACGGCAACGCCTGCCGAAGCTACCCGGCCCATCGTCAATGGTACCTATGAGCTTGGAACCAATACCATTACATTAACCAATGCAAATGACAGTTTTGATTTCTCCTTTTCCGGGACTAATGAACCTGCCACATCCGTAATCGTGTTTGTCCCCAACAAGTAAGGTGAATGAATAAAGGTGCCGTCACATGTAATGTCCGGGCAAATTACAGAAATAGTAGCCCAGTCTGGTATCGTCAGCTGGCTCCTGTTCGGGCAAAAGTTGTTGCCAATATGGTGGATTAATAACCGGTTATGATGATTTTATCTGAAATATAGATTAATTTTTATTTCAGATGGATTACAATGATCTAACCACCCTGGGAATAGCCTTCGGCCTTGGGATGCTGAATGGTCTTCAGCGACAGAAGACCGATCATGACATGGCCGGCGTCCGGACGTTCACGCTCATTTCCCTGTTGGGTGCGATTTCCGGTTTCCTGACGCGGGATGCTGAAAACCCGTTTGTATTGCCTGTACTCGGACTGGCACTTGCCGGCCTGCTGGTCATGGCGAATGTGATAAAACTAAAGAGGCAATCAGACAGTGACATCGGTCAAACGACCGAGGTGGCCGTGTTGCTCATGTATGCGATTGGTGCCTACCTGGTCCTTGGTGATCAGATCACCGCTATTATCACCGGAGGAACCATGGCCATACTGCTTTATGCGAAGGAACATCTGCATGGCTTCATCGAAAGACTCCAGGCAAAGGATCTGGCGGCCATAATGACCTTCGCCGGTATATCGCTGGTCATACTTCCCATTCTGCCTGATCAGACCTACGGGCCGTTTGATGTGCTAAACCCCTATAACATCTGGCTGATGGTCACTCTTATTGTGGGTATCAGTGTGGCGGGATATTTTATTTACAAATTTGCCGGGAAAAAAGTAGGGATCATTTCGAATGGGGTGCTGGGCGGATTGATCAGCAGTACCGCCACCACGGTGAGCTATGCCCGAAAAACCACAGACGGTAAGGGAATCAATAAGCTGGCGGCGTTTGTAATCACTGCGGCCTCGGCCATTGCGCTGGTACGGGTGGCCATTGAGGTTGGCGTGGTTATCCCGGAGAATCTTCCGCAGATGATCCTGCCCCTGGCGGTTGAGTTTTTGATTATGGCGGCATTGTGCGCATTTATTTTTTATCGCATCAGCAAAGAGGAGGAGGGGGAGAATGAGGAGATGCCGGAGCCGGAGAATCCTGCCCAGTTCAAAAGCGCACTGATCTTCGGCCTGTTATATGGGTTAATATTACTTGCCGTGGCCTTCACGAAGGAAGAATTTGGAAACAGCGGACTCTACGTGGTTTCCATAATAAGCGGCCTTACCGACGTGGATGCCATTACACTTTCCCTGTCTCAGTTGATCAAAGGAGGATCACTCGAAGCCGACAACGGCTGGCGCCTGATCCTTCTCGCTTCCTTATCAAACCTGCTCTTTAAGGGGATTATGGCGGGCGTGCTGGGCACCGGGAGACTTTTACGCTGGATCGGTCTGTCCTTTGGTATTTCCATTGCCGCCGGACTTCTGATAATATGGTTATGGCCAGCGGGCTGGCATTTTTAAAGATTTCAATTTAAATCACTCCACCCTAAGTTCAATTATGGGATGTTCCCGGGGAGCTTGTGTAGCATTCAGAATCTCAAAGGATAACGTAAAGTTGTCAAGCCGTTCCAGTGTCTTGACATTCAGGACGGTCCGGCTGTTCCCCTTGAATTCCACGATATCCGTGTCTTCATGTAACGTGAAACCGGTAAGATTTCTCGCTATCAGGTCGGCATCGGAATGATTGATGATAACCACCTCCGCTAGAACATGCTCATCGGAATAGCGGAACGATTCCACCTCCAGGCTGCTCTCGAGCAGGGGTTTCAGGTATTCTTCCCTGCCGATTAGCCGATTCCTGAACCAGGCCACGGTTCTTCCTTCTTCCAGTGCCTGTTTGATGCCTTCTTCAGAACGCATTTCGGCAAAGACCAGGGTAACCGGCCGGTGACCACCGCCGGGAATGTCAAATGTCCAGTCGATGAGTCCGTGGATATCTGAGGTAGCCAGTATCGTCAGATCATTCTCCAGGGCAATCGATAAAGCCTCATCAGAATACATATCTTCATTCACTACTTCAATGCCATGGAGCAGGCCTTCACTGATCAGTTTGCCATGCAGATCGGACAGCGTCGCCATACCGTCCTCCTGCTGGGGTGCCCACATCGGATGATTCCAGAATACAAACGCTTCCTGCGCTTTTGCTTCACGAAAGACCTCCAGCACATCGTCTTTTAGGAAGGCATTGGCATCCCTGACAAAAAGTGCGTTACTGTGGCCCGGTGGCATGGACCGGGTGATTTCCACCCCCCGGATCACGATCAGGTCACTGTTTTCGGCCGTTTTTTTCGCAAGGTCGAACGAACGGTTCCGGTCAGGATTGGGGATATCATCTTCGTGTGGCTGGTACTCAAGGTGGTCGGTAATGGCTATGGCATCCACCCCGTCAAACAGGGCTTCCCGGACCCGGATATCCGGCCAGACACTTCCATCAGAAAAAACAGTATGGATATGGAGGTCGCACACCAGCGTCTTAAAGCCCGGTATATCGGGGAAGTCTATCTGACGGTCGTTTTGGGCGGGAAGGACGTTGGAGATGAGAACGAAAAAGATCAGTATCAGGTGTTTCATGGCGGAATGGTAATGACCTTTGAATATGCAGATTTAAGGGAGAATCTCCGAATTTCCCTTCGTTAAGTTGTAAAAAAATGAAAGCCTGTCCTTGTGAAGAACAGGCTTTTCACAGCTATACTGTTTACGGCTAGGCAGCTACATTTAAGTATTCTCCGCAGGCTTCAGCGCATTCCCGGCAGGCTGTCGCACAGGCCTGGCAATGATCGGTATCATGTTTCGCACATTCTTTCCTGCAGGTATTGCAGACCTTTTCACATTCTCTTACAAGGCTGGCTGCGAATGGTGAATCAGAAGCCACAAGGCTGGCGGTCAGCCGTGTGATAGCCGCACAATCCCTGTCGGTACGGATACAGGTCACCATTTTTTTCACATCGTTTTCTTCCAGGCATGCTTCCATGCAACTGTCACAGGCTGCCGCACATTCATACAGCGTCGCCACGAATTTCTTAGTTGATTCTTCCATAATTGGTTGGTTTAATTGGTCAATTGGTTTTAAAAAATTAACAGGCTTGTACTTTGCATTGTTCCGGGGACCAGGGACGGATTCTGTGATGGATCGTTCTGACCCGCACGGGTGCCTCTCCAATTGTAAAACACTTGTATTTCTTCCGGCAGGGACATATGTAGGATAACCAGGTTTTTTTACCTGATATCTTCGGAAGATCCGGCTAAATTGGCATCTCGTATTTTTTCAGAATTAAACAGGTCATTACGAACCAGTTACTATTCTTCTTGTTATTGAATTCAAGTCACGGATAATTTTTTAAAAACATGAAAGCAGGTAAGATTTTTTGCATCTCAGGGGTTCACCTCTGGAAAGAGGAGCACGTTCAGCTGGCCCCCGATATTCACCGGGAAGAAAGGCACTGTTCCCGGTGTGGAAAAAAGCAAATCCAGATCAGGATGTATCCAAAGGTGAGGCACCTGGCGGTGTACCGGCTTACAAAGTATGCCACCTATACATCAGGGGATGCCATTGACACACTCACCCGGCATTCGCTGATTCCGGCCTCTGAGGGCCTGCGGGGCTGAATAAAGCCGGTTGGCCTCAATATTCCTGTTACGGGTATTGCCCGGCCTGCCTGAAGGCAGTGGGTGAAATATCATACCTGGCCCGGAACATCCGGGTAAAGTAGGACGGACTGGTGAATCCCAGGGAATAGGCAATCTGGGAAACGGGCAGATCGGTTTGTCTGAGCATCAGGCAGGCTATGGAAAGTCTGCGGCTGCAGATGTACATCGACGGGGACAGTCCGGTGGCCGACTTGACTTTCCGGAACAGGCTGGTCCGGCACATGCCCATTTTATCCGCCAGTTGCATGATGTTCAGTTCCGGGTCGTCGAGATGTTTGTCAACCTCCTGGTTGAGATTCTCCAGGAAATTTTCAGATGCAATCCTCCATTGATTGGCCGGTGCACTGCTGAATAATATGCCCTTGTACATAAGGATAAGGTGCAATAAATTGATTCCCCGGACAAGCTCCTTTTTTTGCATAAAACCTCTCCCGGAGACTTCCGGAATATTTCTTTTCTGTTTTTTCCCTATTTCCCGTAAAACGTTACTTCATCAATGGGATTTTGCGCAAAACCGGATTCCGGACGCTGCAGTTTATCCAACTTCATTGCCTGAGCCGGTGTATCCGTAGGACGTAACGCAACAAACAGAACCAAAAAATATCGCGGTTGAAGGGCTGGAACATAGGTGAAAGATAATGCAACATACCTGCAAGTGTCCGGCCCGGTTTGATTGTAGGTTGCTGATTCACTAAACATTTACGATCATGAATATCCTGCCAGAATTCCGAGGACTATTGACCTTATTGTGTATCGGAACCCTGTTGTTCTTTTCTGTTGGTTGTGGGGGTGATGATGACTGTGATGGTTGTCCGGTTAATATACTGAACATCAGCCAGGATATGACCGAGACAGAAATCAATGCGGCACTGGACGATCTGCCTGATGGGTGGACCGTACTTTTTGCTTCAGGTGATTACGAGTTCACCCAGCAGAAGGCGCTCACCGGGCTGAATGATATAACCATTACCGGAGCCGGGACCTCCACCCGGATATCATTCAGGAATCAAACCGGTGGCGGTGAGGGATTCCGGTTAATCAATATGACCGACCTGACTATAAGCAATCTGGTCATTCTCAATACGCCGGGTGATGCCCTGAAAATCCAGGATTCCGATGGGGTGACCATATCAGGTGTCCAGACGATATGGGATGAGCCGTTAACCACTAACGGGGCTTATGGGATCTACCCGGTCTCCTCCAGCGACATCGTGATCGATAACTGCTATGCCTACGGGGCCGCCGATGCTGGTATCTATGTGGGGCAAAGCCAGCGGGCCATTATCCGAAACAGTAAGGCAGAGGCCAGTGTGGCGGGCATTGAAGTGGAAAACTCAATCGATGTGGAGGTGTTCAATAACGAGGTGATTGATAATACGGCTGGTATCCTTGCCTTTGATATCTTCGGACCGGAACAGGAAGGGGGAAATATCGACATTCACGATAACAATGTCCTGAACAATAACCGGACGAATTTTGCCGAGGAGGGATCATTTGTGTCCATGGTCCCGGCTGGCACGGGCATACTGGTGATGGCCGTCAGGGACGTGGAGGTTTTTGATAACGTCATTGAGGGCAATGGTTTTATTTCGGTGGTCGTGGTTTCATATGGTATGATCTGCTTCACCGGGGAGCTCCCCTGTGTGGAAGATGTGTATTTTGACGGGGTATATGTGCATGACAATACGACCACCCAACTGGTGCAGCCCAATCCGGTTCAGCCGCCCCTTGGCCAGTACCTGATCTCCATTTTCGGGGCTGAAAGTATGCCATGGATTATGACGGATGGTGTTTTTGAGGATATGGAAGACCCTTCGGGAGGATTATGCATCCAGGGGTTTGAATTCGGTTTTGTGAACCTGAATATCCTTTCAGAACCTTCAAATCCGATGTTTGATCTGGCTGCACACGACTGCACCAACTAACCCGGCACACCATGAAACTGCTATCATTGCTGTCGTTATGCCTACTGATTTTTTTCTATGCAGGTTGCGGGGAGGGGGAGCCCCCTCCTCCCGCATTTCCAGAAACCCTTTCTGAAGGCGGCTTCTTCAGGGGAAACCTGGCAGACCTGGTCCCGAATGACCATGTGCTGCCCTACGACCTGGTTAACCCGCTGTATTCAGACCAGGCGATCAAGAGCCGCTTTATCGTTCTGCCTGAAGGGGGCGTGATGACCTATGTGCCGGAAGGACCTTTTCTCTTTTCTGATAATACATTTATTATTAAGAATTTTGCCTTCCGTAATCCTTCCGGGGAGCTTTTTAATGTGGAAACAAGGCTGATGCTTAAGACGGCCGCGGGCTGGGATGTACAAGTCTACCTGTGGAATGAGGCCCAGACAGAAGCCCGGCCTCAGTCGGGAATCCATGTCACCCCGGTATCCTTCCTTGATGACGATGGGATGGTCCGGGATATAAACTATGAAGTTCCTTCAAAGACCCAGTGTAAAGCCTGTCACAGCAGCTACGGGGAAATCCTTCCGATTGGTCCCAGGAACAGGAACCTGAATATGGCGGCGGATGAAAGCGGGATAAACCAGCTTCAGCAATGGATCGACCTGGGAATCCTTGAAGATGCTCCTGTCCTTTCTTCGATACCCGCTGTGCCCGACGTGACCGATGAAGAGGAGGCTCTTGACTTGAGGGCCCGGGCCTATCTCGATATTAATTGCGGACATTGCCATAACCCGGGAGGCACAGCCCATACCAGCCGGTTGTTTCTTCACCTGGAGAATGATAACAAAAGCTCACTGGGTTACTGCAAGAACCCTATTGCGGCCGGGGAGGGTTCAGGCGGAAGGGATTTTGTCATTGTACCCGGGCATCCGGACGAATCAATCCTTACTTTCCGAATGGAATCAAACAAGCCTTCCGTGAAAATGCCGGAAATTGGCCGGACTACCGTAGACGAGGAAGGGGTGAAACTTATCCGGGACTGGATCCAGGCCATGGAGAAGGAGGATTGTTCAGGTTAATTGTCTACACCGTTTTAAACGATTAAAACCCTTTATCATCTTCACCAATACCATGGTTTCGATACTGTGGAATGTTGAACGACGTGTGTTTCCTGGTTTCAGGCATTTTATCGGCACGCCGTAAATTCACATTGGTTTCTTCCGTTCCCTGTTCGGGGGATGGAGCCACGCCCTGGTCCGCCAGTGCATGAAGGGTTAAAGCCATAAGCAATAATATCAGAATCAGTAAATAGCGCATATCAATATTTCGTATGTTAAATTCTCCGGCAATTTAATTTCGGCCCCAGGATTTCATTCCGCCTTATTTGTAAATACATGCTGTCAATTGATGAATTGCCAGTATGAATTGATCTGTATTTTTTTTGGGTCAGTAACTGACAACTTTATGAATATTTTACGCATTGTTACGGTTGTATTTCAAACAGAATATCACGTACTTCAGGATTACCTGAACGCTCATGAAGCCTGTAATTGTCCCAATTTACCTTTGTTTGCTCACCCTGACTGCCTGTGGATACAACGGGGATTCAACGAGGGATTCTGTTAAAGAACCTGTTTCATTACAGGCCCGGGTCAGCCGTAGCGATTTTGGCGTAACCACTGCAGGGGAGAATGTGGAACAGTACACCATCAGGAATGAAAATGGGCTCGAATTACAAGTGATCACCTACGGGGGTATTATCCGAACACTCCGGATTCCGGATCGGGAGAATAATTTTACTGATGTGGTAATGGGATTCGAAGACCTGAAAAGCTATGAAGAAAAGAGCCCTTATTTTGGTGCGATTATCGGACGGTACGGCAATCGAATTGCAGGAGGCAAATTCAGCCTGGATGGCAAAGAATATACGCTGGCCACCAACAATGGCCCCAACCATCTTCATGGAGGCCCGAAGGGTTTTGATAAAGTGATCTGGCAGGCCCAATCCTTTGAGTCAGATACATCAGCCGGAATCAGGTTGACTTACCGCAGTGCAAATATGGAGGAAGGATATCCTGGAGCACTTGACGTAAGTGTGACCTATACACTTGACGATGGAGACCGGCTCATTTTTGATTATAAGGCAACAACGGATGCCCCGACCATTGTTAATCTTACGAATCATGCCTATTATAATTTAACCGGCATGGAGCGAGACGTACTCGGACATAAACTGGAAATTAATGCGGACAGGTTTCTTGCTGTCGACAGCGTACTGATCCCGGAAGAACCCATCGTCGTGGCGGGAACGCCCTTTGATTTCAGGAAACCCACAGCGATTGGCGCCAGGATTGACGAAGATCACCCGCAGCTTATTCACGGGGGAGGATACGATCACTGCTGGATTCTGGATCCGCCCGGCGACCAACCCGCTTTTGCAGCTTCACTCTACGATCCGGAGAGCGGTCGCCTGATGAAACTGTATACTACTGAACCAGGAATCCAGGTGTACTCCGGTAATTTCCTTGACGGATCCTTCACTGGTAAGGAAGGGATAACCTATAATTATCGCGATGCCATTTGCCTGGAGACGCAGCATTTTCCTGATTCTCCGAATCGCCCTGAATTTCCAGATGTAATACTCAGGCCGGGAGAAACGTATTCCTCGCAGACAATCACGGTGTTTTCAACACGGGACTAATGAAATATTTTTAAGTACTGACTACTATGGACGGAAGAAACAGATCAGATATTGCAATCGGGGATTACGTCCGGGTTGTGCAAAAGCACCATCAACGCACCGGTGAGCTCACCGAGGGGATAGTGAAACGCATTCTTACCAAATCCTCCTTTCATCCGCATGGAATTAAGGTTATGCTCGACGATGGGATCGTCGGACGGGTGAAGGAAGTCATCGATGAAGATTAGCCCTCGCCTTCCACAAGACGGAGGATGGTCGCGGTATGGTCCTCTCTGCGGAGTGCCGATCCCAGTCGGCCCGCTGTTTCCCGGTACGCAACATTCTCATACAAGTCATTGATTTTCCCGGTTGTCTCATCCGATATAAACCGGCTGATACCCGGACCTTTTGGTCCCACCCCGTGACCGCTGAGAATCCGGTTCCAGAGATGCTGGTCGGGAATATGCGGGACGATCATCGAAGCGCATCCGTATTTAAGTGCGAGATGGGTGGTTCCTGCACCGCCGTGATGGATCACGGCCCGCACCCTGGGGAAAATCCAGTCATAAGGAATATCTGAAACAAAAAAGACATGATCGGGGAGATCTTTTTCAGGCTTGATGAGGCCGCCGGCTGCCGTGTTAATAATTGCCGGGATTCCGGTATTTTTCAGGGTATCCAGGATAAATTTCGTCTTTCCTTCCGGATCAGGATTGGTCATGCTGCCGAAGGTAATAAACAGCGGTTCGGGATATTTTTCAAGGAAACTGTCCAGTTCACCGGGCGGGGTCCAGTGGATCGTCTTGTCCCGTTCGAGGTAGCCCACAACCCTGACATGGTCAGGCCATTCATCCATTTCCGGATACAGGGAGTCCGCAATCGTATATATCACCTTCTCTTCCATGAACGAACGGTTAAGTTCCTTCTTGCTCGTCCGGATTTCCATTCGGTTGAGTTGACTACGGAAAAATGACATGGACAGGCGGCGCATAAAAGCGTAGGACCGGCGGTTTATCACCGAACCGTAGTCTTTGCCATTCAGGAATATGGAAGCCATACCATCTGCGGGATGGAGCACGCACGGAATCGGGCTGACAAGAATTGCCTTTCCCGGATGGTCCAGATGCCAGTATATCGGGTAAAATGCCTTCAGGCTGTGCAGAATAACGTCAGGGGATTCCTGCTCGATAAATTCCTTTTGCTGCTGAAGCATCTGAAAGGAGATGATTCGATTTTGGCGATAAAGACTGTAATACGATCTGAAGCGGTCAAGTACCGATCCGCCTCCACCCAGGGCAGCTTTGCCGGCCGAACTGTCAAGCATTTCCAGGAATTCCCGTTTCATGGGAAAGAAGCGGGCATTGGATTCACGTGCATATTTGGCGAATTGTTCCGGAAAGGCACATACTACTTCATGTCCGCGTTGACCGAGTATTTCTGCCAGGGCGGCAAACGGCTCGATGTCACCGCGGGTACCAATGGAAATGCACAGGATCTTCATCGCGCTATTCGTTCAGGATATCTCGGATGGCCTGTTCGACCATCGGTTCCATGATCGCGTAGCCGTCGGCATTCGGATGTACTCCGTCAGATCCCAGTCCGGCTTTCAGCCCGTTCCTCTTATCCGCCATGGCTGAGAAGTAATCGAGATACATCACCCCCTCATGGTTCGCAGTATACTCCCTGATCATCTCATTCAGCTCTGGAATTTTCCGGTTTGGTTCAAGGCCCGGGCTCCAGGGGTAATCGTAGGCAGGCAGCACACTGGATAGGATCACCCTGATCCCGTTGGCGCGGGCCAGCTCCGTCATGGAAACGAGATATCCGAAGGTATCTTCAAGAGAGAGCGGTCCTGTATTTCCGGCAATATCATTAGTTCCTGCCAGGATAACGACCACTTCCGGTTCCAGGTCGATTACATCCTGCCGGAACCTGGCCAGCATCTGGGGCGTCGTTTGTCCGCTGATACCCCGGTTTATCCATGGTTTCCCTTCAAAAAATTCCGGGCGACTGCGGATCCATCCTTCCGTAATCGAATTTCCCATGAATACCACGCGCTTCTCTCCCCTGGCGGGTGGATTGACATTCTTATTGTCGTCTGTAAACCGCTGCAGGTTTGCCCAGTCTGTTTGCATTAGCTCAGCTTGTTTATCCAGCCATTGCTGCCGGTCTTTATAGGTAGTGGTTGCTGCCCACCCTGTCGGGTTTTCAGGCCAGAGCAGCCCTGATTCTGCCATCCAGGCTTCGAGCTGGTCAAGCCATCCATCGGCCGGGACGTTCTTTTTCAGTGCCCCGAAGCCATGGCCCCCCGTGGCATAGGCATGCAGTTCGGCCGGCTGGCCTGCTTCCACCCATTGCAGGTACAGCGAGGCACTTGGCCCGGCCAGGTCCAAAGGATCATCAGTTGATACTATCACAAACATGGGCATCTTTTCATCAGGAACCGGCAAATCGCCCAGGTATGGCGGAATGTACGGATAAACCGGTGCAATGAAGTCAGGCTGTGTAACACCGCTGCTCTCCAGAGCCACCGACATGGTCACACCACCACCGGCAGAGAAACCCATGAAACCGATCCGGTCCGGGTTTACACCCAGCTCTGTGGCGTGCTCCCTTACGTACCTGACCGCCTGCATGCCGTCCTGTCCGGCCATTTTCATCACCGGTTTCACCAATTCAGGCAATGCCTCCGGGTCAGACCAGGCGCGTTGTACATCTTCCGGATAGTTGGCCACCTGTTTGACCCGGTAACGTAAAACAAATGCATTGACACCAGCCTCATTCAGCCGGCGGGCCACATCATTTCCCTCGTGTTCGGTGGCGAGGACAAAGTATCCCCCGCCCGGGGCAATGACAACCGCGGTTCCGGTATTCACCGCGCCACGGGCCGGGAAGAAGGTCAGGGTAGGTTCGATGATATTGTATTCCACCAGGATATTATCACGCCTTGCAGAATCAGGTGTATAATTCCATTGCTCAGAACCGGGTGGTTTGCCTTCGTAAAGGGGGATGACTTTCGTTTGGGCCTGAAGGAAATGAACGCAGAAAAAGAGGATCAGGAGAGAGAATAGTCTTTTCATGGCTGGGGTATTGTCTGATGGACAAGTTACGGAATTATTCTCCTAACAGCCACAAAAAATCCCGCAGGCCTGACCTAAGCCTGCGGGCTCCCCGTGTTAGTTCGGATTACTCTGAGCGGACATATTTTCGCGGAGTTTCCTCCCCTTTCTGCGTGACCAGGATTTCCTCGTTAATTTCCCGGATATCTTTGACAGATTCCTCCCCGCTGGCATCCGCTTCAATCAGAATACCATTTTCTTCGTCTACGCGCCAGGTTCCCGACTGATTCATTCCGGCCCCCGGGACAACAATCCTGTACGTGCCGTCTGCCCTGAATTCCTTGATCGTGTTCATCACCATTTCGGCTATAACATTACGCTGTCCTTCGATCTGGGCCTTCATTTGTGGATTTTGCGCTACCGCATTTTCGATGGCATCATCAGTAATTTCTTCAATATGGCTTTCATGGATCTTCCAGGTGCCAATGAGCTGACGGGCCGTCTCACCGAGCGCGGCCGTGCTCATTTCCTTCGCCTCCTCCAGGGTGGAGATAACCGGGGTCACGGTATATCCTTCGTTTTCCAGCAGTTGAAGGACTCCGGATTCTCCCCCGAGATGCGCAGCACCCACGGCAAAAAAGCTCTGTTCCTTCTTCATGAGCTTTTCCATACGGTCAATCCAATTCTTATTACGGTTAGTGAGCATGATCTCATCAAATCCGTCGTATTCAGCAAAGTCTTCGCTTGATGAAGCATAGAGCGCTTCCACATCTTCACTTTTGTACAACTCCAGCAGTGCCAGTAAATTTTCCCGCTGTTCATCAAAATCCTCCATAGCCTCGAGCAGCATGTCGGCCTGGTCTTCAACAGAAAGCGCGTCAATTGCGGCAAGTTGCTCCTGGACTGTTTCGATACCCATTACCTCCGTTTTATTCTTGTCTGCCATGTTCATAAGTTCCATTTCCATAGAGGCAGGGGCACAGCCGAGGATTTTCGGGTACATCATGCTCATAAGAAAAAACGGCTTCATGGTACCCATCATATCGGCCGGCTGACCAAAATTCTCCAGGGTATACCTGTTCAGAATCGCATATTCCTCTTCTGTATATAATGATTTGAGGGTTTGTCCATCGCTGAGCATGAGACCGGACTGAAGGTCGGTCATAAGGTTAGGATCATCAAAATCAAGTTCGAATATCAGCTGACTGGAACCCGCAATGGATTCCTTTACTTCCGGGGAGAACGATAAATCCTCCGGACAAAGGAGATGAATGGTTCCGTACACATAAGACGGGTGGTCCAGGCCGTTTCCGGTAACCCGGTACAGCAATGAATTTTCCTGGGCAGGCTGGGACTGCCCCGTTCCCCAGATGAGTATCAGTATGATGGATAACAGGTTCGTTTTCATGGTATGTTATATTCTGCGTATTGCGTTTTTAATAGAGGATAAAATTGCGATATAAATTATTGAGAATGAACAAGAAAGTGACGAATGATGTTTTAAGATGATCTCCGCAGTTATTCCCGCCTGAAATCAGAATCGGGTAAATCCCCATAAACTTCATGTAATCGCGGTAAAAATGTCATCTTGAGGCCGGATTTATGATCAGCGGGCAAGGATGAAAGACATTGGATTTCTCTGCATAATGTTCAGGCAAGCTATTTTCGGTAATCCACCGCCCGGAGATTTCCGTCTGAATCTCGTACATGAGTTTCTTTACCCGGAACGATGTCGGTATTATGCGCTGACACACACAACCAGCCTTCTTCACGGCGAGACATCACAAAGCTGAATAAATTCTGGCGCACCCCCGGTTTCTTAATGGTCCCGGTGGGAGATTGTCCGCTTAACCTCATGCGCGCATGAACCACCGCATGATCAGGGGAAAGGATCCGCACTTTTACCCTGCCGGTTTTCAGGTGTGAGTCATTGAAAATGACCCTTAACCCGTATTCGTGAGCCTTTTCAATGGCCTTGCGGTTGTGCCACCATAACCCGGTAACATTCACAAAATCGGCATCGTCACCGAAGACGGAAGCCAATAATATGGCGTCACGCTGGTTCCAGGCCCGGGCAAAATGTTCAGGCATTTCTTCGGGTTTGGTAAGATATTTCAAGGCAGATTGGCTCATCACATGCTGGTTTCTCCCGTAATTTATGTCATTTTAGTGTAGTGAAAAAGAACACGACAATCATTCGGGAGGCCTGTGTGGATTCCCTGGAGAATGCTGTAAAGGCGGAAGCCTGCGGGGCGGAGCGCATTGAATTGTGCAGCCACCTGGAGGCAGACGGACTTACTCCGGGTGAATCGTTGCTGGATCAGGTTATGAAAAAGCTCAGTATCCCGGTCCATGCCATGGCCCGCCCCCGGGCCGGGAATTTTGTGTATTCTCCGCAAGAAACAGCATTGATTCTCAGGGATATTGACATGCTGAAATCAAAGGGAGTGGCCGGCGTGGTCATCGGAATGCTCGATGGCGCTGGTAATATAGACATAGCTACCACAAAACAGGTGGCGGCATATGCTGCCCCGCTGAAAGTGACCTTTCACAAGGCCATTGACGAGACCAGTGATATTTTAGAGGCCCTCCGCCAGTTACTCCGAATCCCTGAAATAACCGGCATCCTGACTTCCGGTGGTAAGCCGACAGCCATCGAAGGTGCGGGCACGTTGCGTGAAATGGTGGAAATAGCCGGAGAAAAGATTGAAATAATCGGGGCGGGTAAAATTACACTGGAGAATCTTGACTGGCTGCACCAGCAAATAGGTGCCCGTGCCTATCATGGAAAAAAAATTGTGTATGGCTGAGGTCAGTAAACCTTAATGATCTGTCCGGTTCCCATGCCAAGAACACTTTTCCGGTAGGCATCCATGACCACATCCGCTGCGACCGGGGTATGTCCCGGGAAATATTCTCCAAGTTCATCGGCTGAATCTTCCAGTAAACCCGGGCTCACTGCATTGATGCGTACAGACCTTCCGATGAGTTCACCGGCAGCCGCCAGTACAAATCCGTTTACCGCTGCATTGATGGTCGTCAGGTTACTGCCGTTCTTTATCGGGTCTTCCGAAAGAATTCCGGTGGTCAGGGTAAATGACCCCCGTGGGTTGATGAATTTCTGGCCATATAAAACCAGGTTGATCTGTCCCATCATTTTACTCCGGATGCCTTTATAAAAGTCATCTTCGGTCGTTTGGGCGAACGGACCCATATGCCCGCCTCCCGCGGCGCAGATCAGGGCATCAAAAGCACCGATATGGGAAAACATGGCTTCCACGGAGGTGCTGTCGCTGATGTCTGCGGTCACAGGCGATTGCCGGCGGCTCACCCTGATCACCTCATGGTCTTTTTCAAACGTTTTGCATAGATGGGTACCTATCGTTCCTGAGGCCCCGACGATTACTATTTTCATAACTATTATGGATGGATAAGCATATTGAATTGATTAAATTTAATGAAACCGAATCATTTTATACACCACCATGAAAACCTTAACCTGCCTGATCTTATCCCTGAGTTTTTTTACCGCCATTTCCCAGGACTTGTCCCTTTATGAAAAAAAGGAATTCCTCCGGGACGGGGATACACTGAAGTACCGTATTCTGTACCCGGAGAATTTTAATCCGGAAATGCACTATCCGGTACTACTCTTCCTTCACGGGGCGGGAGAAAGGGGTAGTGATAATGAAAAACAGCTGGTGCATGGTGCGAGGATGTTCCTGAGGCCGCCGGTACGGCAGGCGTTTCCCGCGATTATCCTGTTTCCGCAATGTCCGGCTGACAGCTATTGGGCCAGTGTGAAGGTTGACCGGTCTCAGGGCGGGGTGTCGCTCGATTTCAGCCAGGATATGCCGGCTACCAGGCCTTTGGAACTGGTCGGGCAGTTACTTGATTCGGTTACACAGGAGCCATTTGCCGATAAGAGCAGGTTGTATGTAATGGGTTTGTCCATGGGCGGAATGGGCACGTTCGAGATCGTGGCCAGGAATCCTGAATTATTTGCGGCCGCGGTGCCGGTCTGCGGAGGAGGCAAGCCGGAGCTGGCCTCACGCTACGCACAGACTACACCCTTCTGGATTTTCCATGGCGCCCTTGACGATGTGGTGACTCCGGTCCATTCCACGGAAATGGCCCTGGCAATTCAGCGGGCAGGAGGTGCTCCGGCCCTGACCATTTTCCCTTATGCCAATCATAACAGCTGGGATCCTGCCTTTGCGCACCCTGATTTGCTTCCCTGGCTCTTTGCCCAGCATAAATAAGTAGTTGCCTCATTCAACACCATTGAACGTCGGCTTTTTTCCGGTATTTCTTCATCATGAGACACTCAGAAAAAGCAGTACCGCTGATTCATCAATTCATATACCTCATTCATCAATTCAGCAGTATTGAGTGAACACCGTTGACTTACCTTCGAAGCATTAAACAATCAAAAATTCGAAGAAAATGAAAACGATAAAATTATTCACTCTCTTGCTGCTCTCATTGATGATAGCCTGTTCAGACAGCGAGGACCCGGCCCCTGTAAATCAGCCACAGCCGGGTGATCAGGTAGCTGCGGCCCCCACTATCACTGCGCCAGACGGTTTCGATCAGGTATTTCAGGGCATTGTAGGGGCTCCTCTGAACGGAGCACTGGTCCGAAAAGTTAATGCGGTCACCCCCGGTGGGTTCAAGGAACTTCGTATCCAGAAAATTGTTGACGGACAGGTTTCCGAGTACCAGGCGGTTGACGCCGGCGGTGCGGACAGTGCCGACGGACATGTCTATACGCTGAATTATATTTTAAATGCCGGTGATGTGGGCAAGGAAGTGATCTTCCGGGCAACGGTTACCGACCAGGAAGACAGGGATGCATGGATTGATTTTGCCACCATAGATACTCATCTTCCGATGATCCACAGCGGGACCGTCGTGATGAAAACCGATATGCCACCGGATGGAAATGTACAGCGCAATTATTTTCTGTACATCAACCAGGACAAAGTGCAGTCGATTGACATGGCAAACATGGTGACTAACGACCTGGATGAGGATGTGGCTGCGGTATTGAGCGCCAACGACGGCTACGGTATATACCTGGCCTCCCCGAAAGCCCTGCTGGAGACCAACCTGACCGTCAAAATCCATAACAAGCGGGCTACCAAATTTAAAGAAGTGGTTATGACTGAAGAGGAACGTAACAATCTTACAATTTATGACCTCTTCAAAGTTACCGACTTGTACGCTGCGGCAGATTGGGGCTCTCACCAGCAACGGGCTGCACAGGTAGGGAAGAACAAGACCTATACATTTAAAACGGATGAAGGGCGGATGGGAATTATCGTGGTAAAGAAGATGGCCCTGGCTAATAATGAGTATTCGGTTACGATGGAAGTATTCATTTCACAATAAGACGCGAGTAGTGGTTAGTAAGAAGCCCTTCGCCATGATCGGCGGGGGCTTTTTTTTCTCTTCAAACGCTGGAAAATAGTATATTGCATGTTACTGGAATCGATCTTGGCAAACCTGAATCACACATTTACCCCAAAGGAATTTGAGAAGTTGCTGATATACTTCTCCACGTCAGTCATCAGAAATCGCTCCGAGGAAGAGCTTGCCTGGGACCTGGTTGAGAACTGCATTTCCCAATTGCATTTTGAGGATTGTGTGATTTACCTCCTCAATGAGGAGAGCGACACCCTGAAGCAGGTGGCGGCCTACGGACCTAAAAATCCGAACCCGATGGAGATTTTGCATCCCCTGGAAATTCCTTTGGGATCGGGAATTACCGGTTTTGTGGCAAAATCCGGCAAAGGAGAGATTATACGGGATACCCGTAAAGACGAAAGGTATATCGTGGATGACGAGGCAAGGCTTTCTGAACTGACGGTCCCGATCCTGCTCGATGACAAAGTGATCGGGGTCATTGACTGTGAGCATTCCAAAGCAGGTTTCTTTACCGAGGCACATCTTCAGATTCTTTCAGCGATTGCCTCCATCAGTGGCATCAAGATCGGGCAGATCAGGGCCGACCGGGAACGGCGGGAGAAACAGCGGCTGCTGCTCCAGGCTGAGGAGCAAATGCTTCAGGCAAAGATCATGGCGATCCGGGCTCAGATGAACCCGCATTTCATATTTAATGCCCTGAACTCCATTCAGCATTTTATTACCAGTGACGACAAAAGAGTTGCTCTAAAATATATATCTCTTTTTGGAAAACTGGTTCGGTTCTACCTGAGCCATCTCGAGTCGGATACGATCTCTCTTAACGATGAGGTAAACATGCTCGGGACGTTCATGGAACTTCAGAAGCTGCGGTACGGGGAGGCGTTTCAATGGGACGTGCAATGCCCGGCCAGCCTTTTAGAAAAACAAATTCCTTCCTACGTGTTGCACAACCTGACCGAAAACCTGATTGAATTTATCGTCAGTCATTCGAAAAAGGGGAGTAAGCTGACAATTACGATTGACTTTGAAGATGGGTTTATCCGTGCGTGCAATGATTTTGAGTTCCGCGACGATAAACCGGGCCGGCATGAGGAATTTCCCGGGGAAACCCTGCGTCAATGGGATCAGTTCATCGAGTCCATTAATAAACTGAGGGAATTGAATGTGCGGTATGATGTGGAGTACGAGAATATGGAAGCGAATCAGGGTCACAAGGGATCCGTTTGCTTATTTCTTCCAGTCACCTGACCATGCGGATAATCCTGATTCTATACCTGCCTCTATTTCTGGTTCCGGTCCTGAGCCGTTCACAGGAGGTCCTGGTAATAGACAGTTCGTTAATACATGTGGAGGTTCCGTTCAGGGTTTTTACTACGACAAACCCGGACCTTCAGCCCGACGAGGTGCTTACCCGGGATTTTCTTACAAAGGAGGACGCAGGAATTACAAAAACTGACAGGTATTACTGGCTGCTGTACGATCTGGAAGAATTTCAGGATATACTCCGGAAAAGTGCGGCCTGGCAACTCGAGATCACCCCGGTCGATTTTGCCAGTTTATTTGTACCCGAAAACGGGCGTTGGATCGAAAGAAAATTCGGGTTCCTGGATCCGGTCGAGTCTTACCGCCCCGGTATACATTACTTCTCTGTCCCATTTCGTCCTGAAGAACTTATCGAAGACCGATACCTGCTGGTGCGTATCCGGAAGGTGGCAGTATTTATGGATATGGCCGGGTTCAGATCGAGGATTACAGCCTCACAGGTGTATTTCCTGGATGCAGGAAGATATACCTGGGAAGAAGTAAAGCGTGCACTGCCGAATTATGCATTTGCAGGTTCGGCCGGAATTGTAATGCTGTTTGCATTATTATTTTATCTGCTCAGGGGTAGGCGGGAATTTCTGTATTACAGCATTTACCTGGCCATGCTGGTGATATACCTCTCCCGGCGTGCACTGCACTGGCATGATGCCCTTTTTTCTGAAATACCTGTGGCTGACTGGATCATCCATATGCAGGCACAGATTGCAATTAACCTTTTCTATGTGCTTTTTGTCAGGTACTTCCTGACAACCAAAACCGATTATCCGCTACTGGACAAAGCGATCCGGTGGATCATTGTGTTTCTTCTGATCACCATGATCACAGACCTGGCGGCTGTATTGGGTGGCTATTATACTCTTCATATCCATACCATGAATGTGCACCGCGCGGTGATGTCCCTTTTCGCCCTGGCAGGATCAGTCTACCTGCTTTGGAAGCGAAAGGATGAACTGGTGTATTTTGTGGTGGTGGGCTCCCTTTTCTTCACCATCGGGGCCCTTGCCATGCTCTTTACCTCACGCAATGTGTACATGATTGCAGGTTCCTTCATCGAGACAGTGACCTTTGGAGCCGGTCTCGCCTATAAACTTCAGCAAATCAGTAAGCAGAAACAGGAATTACAGCTTGCCTCGGTTCGCAATGAGCTCAGTGCCATGAAAGCACAGATGAACCCGCATTTTATTTTTAATTCGCTCAGCTCCATTCAAAACCTGATCCTTTCTCAGGACCGCAGGGCATCCCTGTCGTACCTGGCTAAATTTTCAAGGTTATTACGCAGGACCCTTGACAGTTCGGTAGACTCGAGTCATTTACTGGAAACAGAGATTGATCTGTTGAGTAATTACCTGGAACTTGAATCACTCCGGTTTTCCGGTGACTTCAGCTATTCAATCACCGTCGACCCTGCGCTGGAGAATTCGCAGGTGGAGGTTCCTGTATTTATTATTCAGCCCTTTGTCGAGAATGCCATCGTTCACGGACTTAAACCCAGCGAGCGGCCGGATAAACACCTCCTCATTTCATTTATGGATGCAGATGACCACGTGATTTGCCAGGTGGAAGACAACGGGATCGGCCGTACTGCGGCTGCCGCACTCCGGAAAAGGGACGAATCTCATCGCAGTCATGGCATGGCGGTTACCCTTAAACGCCTGAAAATGGAAGGCAATAAAACATCGGAAGAAACAATGGTGCAGATCGAAGATCTTCAAAATAATGGTACCCCGGGAGGTACCCGTGTGATTATTCGGATTCCCAAACTTATTTGACATGGAACTATCAGCAGTCATCGTTGAGGATGAAAAACACAGCCAGGAAACACTTAGAAATATGATTTCTGAGTTTTGTGAAGGCATTAATGTCACCGGGGTGGCGGGTACGGTTAAATCGGCCATTACACTCATAAAGGAAAAGGTACCGGATATTGTTTTTCTGGATATCGAACTGAAATCAGGTACCGGATTCGACGTACTGGAAGGCATTGGTGACATGGATGTCAAGGTGATATTTACCACAGCCTACGAACAATATGCCCTGAAAGCGATTAAAGTTAGTTCAGTCGATTATTTGCTCAAGCCCATTGACCTCGACGAACTTACAGCTGCCATTGAGAAGGCCCGGGAGGTAAAGAACAATGAAACCCGGCACGATCAATGGAAGCTTCTTTTGCAGAATATCCGGGGTGAGGCGCCTTCCGGACGGATTTGCCTGTCCACTTCAGATGGCATGGAATTTATCCGGATGACTTCAATCCTGCTTTGTGAGGCAAGCGGTTCCTACACCAAATTTGTTCTCCGGGACAACCGGTCGGTACTTGTCAGCAAACATCTGAAGGAATATGAAAACCTGCTGGACCCGGAGCAGTTTCTCCGGGTCCATAACAGCTACCTTATTAACCTCGCCGAAGTGAAACGGTACGTTAAATCTGAAGGCGGTTATATCCTGATGAATAATGATCAGCAAGTACCCATCTCACCAAAGAAAAAAGAGGAGTTTTTGAAAAAAATGGGCTCACTCTGACCGGTTATCTGAAGCGAAAGAGGATGAATCCCAGAACGAGCAGCGAAAGGGCGGTTATAACAAGGGTCCAGGTATTCAATTTCCGGGTAGTAACCTCCATCTGAAAATCCTGAAGCAGATATTTTACCGTGGGTGGATTCCAGGTCAGCCGGTTCCCCGCAATGCTGTCTGCATTACTGGCTACAATGTTCCATGGTACCTCAATATGATTGATAAATGTGCCGTCGGCCATCCAGCTCATGAAATTAAGTTTACCATCGAGCCGTTTCATCTCCCGGTGATAGTCGTTGTCGATTTCAGGATGAGGGAACGGAATACCCAGGCTGTCCATGAAGGAAAGCATGACATCATCGTCATAATCCTCGCCATCCTTGCTGATAAGTTTTGAAAAAATATCTTCCTTTTGAGCACGAAGTGTGTCACCCCAGAAAGATGGGAGATTGTATTTGCCAATTCCATTTTCGAAAAAGGCAAAATGGTCTTCATAGATACCACGCATTGCGTACACATCGAGAATCTTCTTGTGTAGCTGGGCGGCGAACAGGCTGTCGGCCATTGATACGGCTCCACCCTCTGCCGGGAGCCTGGCGATAAATGCATATTCTTCGGGCGTGAAATAATCCTCCTGGCGGATTTGTTCAAACCGGTCAGCAGCTTCGAAGGTCTCCCGGTAGGTTATGTAGGTAAAGAACCAACGGAAATCCCGCGAAAATTCAGCATTCATATGGAACGTGGTGTCTGAAGGAAGGTTGAATGCCTGATTAAATTCATCAACCGAGGCAAATTCACGTGTGAAGCGGATATCCGACTGGTCCCGTTTCTCTCCGGTAGTTGTGGCTTCGTAGTCCCAGCCGGTTTCCGGGGATATCCCGAAATAGTTGTGAGTAATTTGCTCCTGACTCGCTTTTTTCAGTTCGATGGTCTTGATCAGCGATCCGTCCTCATTCAGTGTTGTGATCATTTCGACCGTGTGATCACAACTGGTGAGCAGCAGAAATCCGCTCAGTACGAATAATGTAATTAATCTGTTCATTATTTTGAGTTGTTTTGTTGTAATAATTTGTAAATCGAAACCTGGTCCTTTTCTCCTTCTTTACGCATATCCTTTGTGGAAAGAGGGATTAAAGAGGCTTCTTTCGCATTTTCTGAATATTCCTGACCGACATTCACTGCGTCGTAGGCGGTCCATTCCGCATAAAAAAGAAAGGTTACGCAGAGGGTAACGGCGGCAAATCCGTATCGGAGCCATCTTACCCATCCGCCGAAGGTTTCAGGCTCAGCCGTCTGACCGAACACACGCTCCATCACCTTATCGGCCAGGCGTGCCTCATCCAGGGGGGTGATCTCAAAATGCGATGCCTTTCTGAATAAGGCCTGGTCTGATTCAAAGGACTTACTGAATGCCTGGCAACCGGGACAGGTGTTCAGGTGCGCCTCCAGATGTCTCCTTTCAACCTCTGTTAATTCATTCTGAAGGGAGATCAGTACTTCGCATTCTTCACAATTCATGATAATTCATTTTTAAGGGGTCTGAGTATCCGGGACATCTTCTTTCGGGCATGATACAGGTTACTTTTTATCGAATCCGGATTCATTGATAAGACAGTGCATACTTCTTCTACATCCCTTCCCTCCAGATCCCGGAGAATAAATACTGCCTTCTGTACCGGGGTGAGATTCCGGGCCGCGCGCAAAACAAGTTCGTGGGCTTCCTGCCGGTTAAATTCCTGGTCGGCCCCGAGGGTACCGGTAATCTCAATTTCTTCCGTTGAACGGCTCTGGTATGCGGCACGATATCTTGCCGACTTCAGGACGTCCAGGCAATAATTGGTGGTGATGCGGTAGAGCCAGGTGGAAAGCTTGATCTCCGGTTTATATTTCGGGAGGTTTTTCCAGAGCCGGACATATATTTCCTGGACGGCATCTTCCGATTCATGACGATCTCCCAAAAGCCTGTATGCTACCTGGTATACCATTCCCTGTGTATTTTCAACAATTTGCCGGAAAGCAGTACGATTGCCCTGAATGGCTTCTTGTATAAGCGTTATATCCGGCTTCTTCATTCTAATTGTGATACGACACAACGGGCGTCAGGTAAAACGGGAAGAGACTTTTTTTAATTTAGAAATTAAGAAGGTGCTTTGGAAGGATCCGGATTCAGAATTTGGAGCGAGGTTTCAGCTACAGAAGTCAGTTTTTCACGCGAGGTATTGACCCTTGCCAGTACCATGAGACCGCTGTTTACCGTGTACAGGTAACTGGCGGTCGGCGAAACCTGAAGGGCGGGAGGTAACTGTCCGGAAGTCTTGCCCATCGACAGGTAATCGATGAATAACTGCTCCATGGCCTCCTGGTTTTTGCGTACCAGGTCGGAGAATTCTTCATTCAGCCCGGCCATTTCAGTGGTTGTATTTACAATAAAACACCCTTTACGGTCAGGATCATTCAGGTTTTGGTCGATGGATTCGGCGAAAAGTGCACGGAAACCTTCCCTGACCTCATGGTGCTGATAGAGAAATTTCCTGATTCGGGAAAGGTTGAGGTCCTGGTAAAGTATTATCGCCTGGCGATACAGAGATTCCTTGTCCTTGTATGTATCATACAAACTGGCGCGATTGATGCCCAGGCAATCAACCAGGTCCTGCATGGATGTGGCATGGTACCCCTTCTTCCAGAAGAGGGTCATGGCCTTTTTCAGAACTTCCTGTTCATCAAATGTTTTCGTTCGCGCCATAAAACAACAAAGTACCAGGCCGCTCAGGCCTGGTACAAATATAACCAATTCGTGAGGGATCAGTTCAGCGACCTGATGGCAATTCCGCCGTCGATGTTATATTCTCCCCCGGTAATGAAAGAGGCATCGTCTGATGCCAGGAAGACCACCAGGCTGGCTATGTCCTCGGGAGTGCCGAAACGTTTTAACGGAACCTGGTTACGCATATGTTCTGCGAATGATTCCAGCTGTTCTTCAGGAAGCCCGGTTTTGCCAAAGATTGGTGTATTGACCGGACCGGGATTGATGGCATTTACCCTGATCTGTCGCGGTGCAAGCTCGGTGGCAGCGGTTCGGGTGAATGAATTCAACGCCGCTTTGCTGGCAGCATAGACTGCCGTATTGGGCATACCGGTATACGCGTTCACACTGGACAGGTTGAGAACGGAGGCATTGTCATTCAGAATGGGAAGGAATTTTTCCAGGGTGAACACCGCCCCCTTGAAGTTAATGCCCATCTGGTGATCAAACATCTCCTCGGTGATTGACCCTACCGGGGCGGGTTGGAAAATTCCTGCATTGATGAAAAGGATATCCACCTTGCCAAATTCCGATTCCACCGTGGAAACCAGGGAATCAAGAGCCGGTAATTTTGATACATCAGCCACGATACCACGAACCCCCAGCTCGGTGGCCGCTTCCCTTACCCTGTCTTCTGACCGGCCTGTGATTATTACCGTAGCCCCGGCTTCCTTAAATGCTTTGGCTGATGCATAGCCAATTCCGCTGTTACCACCGGTGACAACGGCTACCTTGTTTTCTAGTTTACTCATATCTTTTTTATTTTGGAATGTTTGTTCTAATATAGGTACGGGATTGAAATGGAATGGTTGTTCCAATATAAAAAAAATTTATCGGGTACTGAAAATTGAACCGGCGAATCGGCGGTTTAACTGGCCAGCATGCGCATTAGCCAGCTTTTAACACGAGCCCTGGCTCGGACGTGGTTACCACATTTCACCGCCTGGTATTTAATCATAGGCCAACTGTTTATTTTTATGTTGACTAACCATCCGAATATGAAGGAAGCCGTGCCTTCGGTCATAACTGAAGCGCCGGATTTTGTTTCCAGGGCGGGTATTTTTGGCGATTATGTGCGTGCGGTGGTCTTTCCCGAACACAAGTACACCATTATTACCGATGCCAGCCACAGGGATATTGACCCCCAGTATAAAATGATCTGTCATGAAATGGACCGTGAGTTTTATCTTGAAACCAGGTTTATGCACAAATCCACCATCGATACCTATAAGATACAATGGTGTCTTCAGGAGGAATTTGAGCGTTACAAGGAACTGGAAAAAGATACCAAGGTATTTCTGGCTTTGGGAATGGGGGAGAAGCCGACCCATCCTACCCAACTTTTTATCATTCCGTTGTCCAGCATTCACTTTGCCTCTTTTTACGAAACGTTCCTCGACAAATACGCTTTTTATCCAGGCAAGCCCGTCTTTAACGGTGCGCTGTGGAGAATTAACTGATCGTGGGCAAGACTCTCACAAAAGGTAAATTTCGCAGGAAACAGACTATTCATGCCGCAAGGACCTCACCGGATCTGACATAGAGGCCTTCAGGCTTTCATAACTTACGGTAAGAACGGTTAATGCGGCCAGGGCCAAAGTACTTCCCGCGAATACGGTCCAGGCCATATTGGTCTGAAGGGCAAAGTTCTGCAGCCACCATCGGGTAAGCAGGAAGGCCATGGGTACAGCGATGAGTGCGCTTATGGCAAATACCCTCAGAAACAGGGACAGAAGTTTGCCCATGATCTGCAGGTTCGACGCCCCCATGACCTTCCTGATCCCGATCTCCTTTCTCTTCTGCTGGGTAACAAAGGAGGCCAGGCCAAACAGGCCGATACACGTAATAAATATGGCCAGCAGGCTGAATTGCCGCGAAAGCGCTGCCACCCTTTGCTCCGTTTGATACATACGGCCGAATTCATCATCCACGAACCAGTAATCCAGGGCCGTGTCAGGGTATATCTTTTGCCAGGTTTCCTCGATAAAGCGGATCTTTTCCTGGAATTTCCCTTCCGGCAGCTTAACATACAGTATCCGGTCGATCTGATGCGGTGTTGGGCTGATTACCAGCGGACTGATTGCCTGGTAGGCTGACTGATAGGGGAAATCGGCCACTACTCCGATGACTTTGCCTGACTGCATCATTTCATAATCGTAATTAAAGTAACCGTTAACCGTGGGATAGCTCATGGAAGTGCCGATCATTTCGCCGGGATCTTTTCCCAGCGCCCGGCAGGCTGATTCGTTGAGGATGATATTCAGCGAATCCGCTGAATTTCCTTCTTCAAAGTTTCTGCCTGCCAGGAACCGGAGGTCAAACGTCAGGGGAAAAGCATAATCCACATTAAACGTATTCCATTCAAATTCTTCATCCACGATATCCGGGAAGCGGTAGGGTACTGAAAGCGGACCGAAATAATCGAGTCGGGGAAGATGGTTCCCAAAAGTAATATGGGTCAGTTGCGGGTCTTCCTTCAGCATATTCTTGAAAGCCGGGTAGCGGTTGTAGTCCGCCGTCCCCCCATGCCGGATAGAAAGGATCTGATCGCCGGCTTCATTTAGCTTGCTTTCCTGCATCATGTTCAGTTGCCGGATAGCTATCAGCGAGGTAATCAGCAGGATAATGGCCATGGTAAACTGCAGGCCGATCAGGCCTTCCCTGATTGCTCTCGAACCTTTTTTGAACGAGAATTTTCCTTTAATTACCTCGATGGTATTGAATCCGGAAAGAAACAGGGCCGGGTATAAACCCGCAAACAAGCTCAGGCCTGCATACAGAAGGACCATGCCAGTGAGGAATCCGGGTTCAATCAGGGTACCGGGCCTGATGGCCGTGGCGGCAAGGGTATTGAATGAGGGCAGCAAAATGAGAACCAGTAACAGTGCGATCAGAAACGCGATCATGACCATAACGAATGATTCGGTCATAAACTGAATGAATAGTTGAACACGTTCACTTCCAAGTGACTTCCGTACACCTACTTCCCGTGACCGAAGACTGGCCCTGGCCGTGGAGAGGTTCATGTAATTAATGGATGCAATAAGCAGGATAAGGGCGGCCACGGAGGCAAAGACATAGACGTAGAGAATATTTCCGGTTCCTTCCGTTACCCATGGAAAATCTTTATCGAAATGGATATCCCGTACATTACGAACCACAGCTTCTACCTTTCCGTCGAGTTGCGCAGC
>CAZLZD010000003.1:0-97628 GCA_964563925.1 uncultured Roseivirgaceae bacterium
GAATTTGACAAAGCACGCAATCTCTATGACAAGCTGGCCACCGACCTGGTTAATATTCCGTTGATTCATAATAATTACCTGTTTCTCCTCCTTGATACACATGAATATGATGCAGCGGAGAAATACCTGCAGTGGCTTTTAAAAAAGAATCCTGAAAACATCTACTATCACCTGGATCGCGCCTACCTGGAAGTACATCGGCAGAACCAGCAGGAAGCCGATCGTAAATTTGATGACATCATCGAGCAGGTTAAAACAAGACCGCACCTTGTACGCGTGGTTGCCAATTACCTGCTGAACAAGCAGCTTACGGATCAGGCTATTGCCACCTTCGGGGAAGCACGAAAGAGCCTGGGAAACCCGTATGAATTTTCACTGGACATGGCCAATATTTACAGGCTAATGAACGATAAGGACAGGATGGTACAGGAATATCTGAACTACGTGATTCAGAATCCATCCAATCTGAAGTATGTGCAGAACACCCTGCAGAATTTGCTCACTGATCCCGAGGAGCTGGAAAGTTTTGAACGCTTGCTGTACGATAAAATACAGGCAGAGCCTGACAACAATGTGTATAGTGAATTACTCGTGTGGGTTCATTTACAGCAAAAGAATTTCTATGGCGCATTTGTACAGGCAAGGGCCATGGACATCCGGGCACAAACCCAGGGCAGCAAGACGATAAATATCGGAATGATCGCGCTTGATAACGATGATTACAATACAGCGATCAAAATTTTCAGCTATCTGATCCGCGAATATCCCGATTCATACAATTACGTGCTGGCCCGCATGTACCTGATCAGATCCTATGAAAAGCGGGTTCGGAATACGTTTCCTGTTGACGAGCGAGAAATACGAAACCTGATCGCCGATTACAATATTTTTATCCGGGACATGGCGGATAATCGAAATGCCCTTGAGGCCATGCGGAATAAAGCCATGCTGCACGCCTTTTACCTGGATGAAAAGGATTCAGCCATTTCCATGCTGGAATATATTATCCGTCAGCCCAAGGCAGGAGGGGAATTAATTGCGAAATCAAAACTTGATCTGGGAGATATTTATCTCCTGGACGGGCAACCGTGGGAATCAACCCTGTTATTTTCCCAGGTGGAAAAAAGCAATAAGGAAGAGGTAATTGGTTATGAAGCCAAGTTGAAGAATGCCAAACTTCACTATTACAACGGTGATTTTAAACTGGCCCAGGAACATCTTGACATACTTAAGCGGGCCACAACCCGTCATATTGCAAATGATGCCATGGAACTCAGTGTACTGATCAAGGATAATACTGCATTTGACTCCACCGAATCGGCCATGCGTGATTATGCCCGTACTGAATTGCTGCTGTATCAGAATAAGACAGACCAGGCTATTGCATTGCTCGACAGCATGAAAAATGCCTATGAGCGCCATCCGATTGTCGACGAATTGTTGTGGCTCGAAGCAGGGGTGGAACGAAGGTTTGGGAATTTTGAAAAATCTGTCAGCCTTCTGGAACGAATTTTTGAAGAATATGACAGGGATATCTGGGGAGACGATGCCTACTTCCTGCTCGCCGAAATATATGAGCGTGACCTCAAGGATACGGGACGTGCGATGGAGATCTACCGCAAGTTTCTTACACGATATCCCGGCAGCATATATGTGGCTGAAGCCCGCAAGCGCTTCAGGTATTTACGCGGCGATTTGACCGACGCGTCCAATGCGGAATTATAGCATTTCTTTCGTACCTTAAACGGAAGAGATACCTGTCAGTTCATGCAACCCACCCGTTTATTTGATATCCTTGATTACCAGGAGAATAATTTCCCACAGGAAGTTTGTTTAGCCGAAAAGCAGCAGGAAACGTGGAAAGCCTATTCCACCGCGGAAGTAGCGAGGGCTGTTAACTCACTGAGTGCCTGCCTGATTGACCTTGGGGTTACGCCGGGAGACAAGGTCGGCATAGTGAGTTATAATTGCCCGGCGTGGCTGATCACGGATCTCGCCATTCTCCAGATTGGTGCAATGAATGTTCCGATGTATCCCAATGCCACCACGGAGGATTATGCCTATATCATCGATCACGCGGAGATCAAACTTGTTTTTGCCGGAGATGAGGAAATCCGCGAAAAACTGGCACCCATTCAGGGTATCCAACTATTCACCTTCACCCGCTCAGGGTACGGCGAATTACTCGAACGCCCGAATATACATTCCGAAGAAATTGCCAAACGCCGAAAGGATGTTCACCCCGATGATGTAGCCTCGATCATTTATACCAGCGGAACCACCGGGCGTCCCAAGGGGGTTATGCTGACTCACGACAACATCCTCTCCAATGTGTTGTCGATAAAAAAAATACTCGACGATGCCGGGGGCCGTCCCGGTGATAAAATGCTCAGCTTTCTGCCGTTATCCCACATCTTTGAGCGAACAGGATCGTACCTGGACCTGATCTCGGGATTCAGCATTTACTTTGCGGAAAGCATTGACAAAATCGGGGATAATATCAGGGAAGTGAACCCGCACTTTCTTCGCAGCGTGCCCCGGCTTCTCGAAAAGATTTATGAAAAGATCATTGCCAAAGGACACACGCTTACCGGGTTGAAAAAGCAGTTGTTTTTCTGGGCAGTCGGACTGGCAGAAAAATATTCCATACAGGATAAAGGCAGTCTTTCTTACCGGATACAGCTTGCCATTGCCGACAAGCTCATTCTTTCCAAATGGCGTGAAGCCCTTGGTGGACAGGTTAAGCTGATCTTTTCCGGTGCGGCATCGCTCCGCGCGTCCCTGGTTAATATTTTCTGGGCGGCGAAAATTCCGATTCTAGAGGGATACGGATTAACAGAAACGTCGCCCGTGGTGACAGCCTCACGGTTTGATCCGGATGCGATCCGGGCCGGGGCGGTAGGTATTCCCATTGAAAATGTGGAGGTCCGACTGGCAGAAGATGGTGAGATTTTGGTCAAGGGGCCTAATGTCATGAAAGGATATTACCTCAACCAGGAAGCCACCGACGAGGTGATCAAGGACGGATGGTTTCATACTGGTGATATCGGTAGCTGGGAAGAGGGCCGGTTCTTAAAAATCACAGACCGTAAAAAGGAAATCTTTAAAACTTCAGGGGGAAAATACATTGCACCGCAGCCGATTGAGATCATGCTCAAGGAATCACAGTATATTGAGCAGGCAATGGTTGTGGGAGAATACCAGAAATTTCCTGCAGCCCTAATTTCTCCGGCCAGGGAGCAGCTGGCCTCCTACCTGAACCGTCACGATATCAGGAAAGATCAAATTGACCTGGACGATCCTGAAGTGATTGCCTTGTACCAGCGGGAGGTGGACCGGGCCAATGAGGGATTCGCTCAGTTTGAGAAAATCAAGAAATTCAGGCTGGTGCCTGGAGAATGGGATGTGGAAAGCGGACTTGTGACCCCGACACTTAAACTGAAGCGGCGGGCAATTCTCCAGAAATACGAAGAATATATCAGGGATATTTATGACTCACCGGGGGATGAACCCCGCTGATTTATACAAAAAAACCTGCCTTAAAGCTAAGGCAGGTTTTTGCTAAAACAACGAGAAACACCTATGAGTTACTGATGATCTGTCCGTTGGTGGCATTGATCTTTACGGTGTAGCTTTCCGTATCGTTCTCAATATCGAACGTGTAGGTCCAGATATTGCTGCTCGAATCCAATTCCAGTGACCATTCCACGAGTACAAACGGACGTGCCGTAAGGGCAATGTTCTTCGCCTCGGAAAAAAGAATGAGTCCCATTCCGGGGTTAACTTCATAATCAAACGGGGCCATGGTTCCTTCGATCTCCTTCAGGCTTCCGTCCGCTACATAATACTCAAATTCAATGATGGCGCCTCCGGGGGTCTGCACATCCACTTCATAGTAATCACCGCTGGCCGAAGTAACAAGTTCATTGCTCACGATCGTGCCGGAAGTCATAGAAAGTGCACTGTTGTTAGCCATATCGGCGGTGATTGGAGACACTTCATCCTTGTCATCATTGCAGGCAGCCATGACCATCACAGCAAGCATCAGAAAATACAATTTCAAATTTTTCATAGTTTAAAAACATAAGGTTTAAAAATAGCCAGGACTGATCACTGAAAATCAGTCATCATCGCTGTCATCATCATCATCGTCGTCGTCGTCATCATCATCTTCCAGGGCATCCAGGGCGTTTTCAAGATTGTTTTCAATCATATTTACGATGCCGGCATTGGACGAATCATTCAGCCGGATCACGCCGTCGCCATCCACCGTCGCGGTGGATAAATCCACTCCGCTGAAGAGCACATCAAGGTCAATGAGAATCAGAAGGGACTTAAGGCTTCCTTCTTCGAGCATAAAGCCTTCATCATTTTCAATTTCCAGTTCAAACGATTTATCGGACAGCAATTCCACCGGGAACTCCTGCCCGTTATTTGTATAGGTAGCCTTTACATCGAGGGTATTGCCTCCATTGAGCACGGGATTCATTTCAACTTCAATTTCATGGTACAGTCCGGGTGCAAGACCTGCAATCCCGAAATCCGGCGTACTGGTTCCGTTGAGTACGTCCACCACAAAGCGGCCTTCGAATTCAATTTCATAATCGTCATCATCGGAACCCATGTTGTCAAGTTCGGTCTCAAATTCGATTTCGGTCACCCCCACGTAAAACTCATTGAATTCCAGTGCGTCTGTGGAGGAGGTCCGGCCTCCGGGATTAATGGCAGCCTGGGATGAAATAGCCCTGAGCTGTATGTTAACATTCGCCAGGGAAGGGTCATCCGAACTGTCACAGCCCGTCAGGACGGCAGTTAAAAAGACTATAGCCATTAATTTTCCGAGAGTGGTTTTTATTAACTTTTTCATTGATTTATTTTTTAGTCTAGCATTATTGTTTTTCAAAAACGAGGATATCCCCGCTGTCTGTCAGGTCGATCTTTGAATCGGAATAATTCAGCACGTCCCAGTCTTCAGTGATTTCATCCAGCACAGTGTTTTCCGGGAAAACCAGGTCAAGCTCCACAATACCATCGTCGCCGGATGTCAACCAGGTGCCGCTAATCGTCTGATTTCCAAGAGAAGCCGTTGCGGTACCGTCAGGGTCGAAACGGAATGTCCATCCGCTGAGCTCGCTGGTCTTGTCTTCACCTTCTTCCATGTATCGGGTGACAATCCAGTTGCCGCTCTGAATGACTGACCGGAAATCGGTATCGTCCACATCATCATCGTTGTAGTCATTGTCATCATCTTCATCGCAGGTATTATCGGCCATTTCAATGGCTGTTTCCAGTTCGGTGTGATTATTCACCGCTACCTGTGTTCCGTCGAAATAGATCAGTGTTATCGGGAAAATAAAGCTCATGTATACGTTGTCATCCTGGTCATTGAGAAAGACATAGAGCTGCTCATCGTTTGCGATAGTAACGACATCGGATACCTGATTTTGTGTATCATACACCGAGATCTGAAGCGGATAGCTGAAATCGACGCATTCAATATCATCATCAATCCCCCCTTCTTCACAGTCATCAATATAATCTTCCAGGACCTCCGGAGAATTTATCACCAGACGCGTATAATCCTGGAGAATGATGGTCACAGGGAAAATTACCCGAATCTCATCTTCGTCATCGTCATATTCGTCAAAGATGTATTCCACCAGGCTGAGGTCTTTCTCCGATTCAATCAGAAGTGGGGTCCCGTTCACCACGACTTCCACCGGAAGTTCAAAGGAAAGACAACTGCCCTTTGAGACGATATTGTCTGAAGAGCCGTCGCGCAACGCCACACGTTCCGCAAACTCAGCCACGGAGGTATTCACCGTAAAACCATCTTCCACCGGTGGCTCGATGATCACGATGCTTTCTTCCTGGCAACCTGTAAACAGGAACATTGCCAGCATCAGGGTGTAAACGAATTTGATGTTTTGTGTCATTTTTTTGTCGGATTCATGTATAAAACCGGCAACTTCCCGGAACTCCTACCGGGAAACTCAAAATATTTTTAATTTTAGGGCCAAACTGTTTGGGAATGAGTCACAAAAGGGAGCAAGGGGTATGCGACGAAAACCGCTTTCAGCAACTCTTTCACACAATTTCACCGGATTTGTACAGGTTCCTTTATCATAAATTCGGGCCTGGCAACAATCCGGCCGACCTGGTACAGGAGGCATTCCTGCGCTTATGGAACAATTGCGATAAAGTGTTGCCGGAAAAGGCCAGGGCATTCCTGTTTACGGCAGCGAATAACAAAATGCTCAATGAAATCGCCCGGGAAAAAACAGCCCGGACCTACCGAAATGAGCCTCAAAAGGATTACACGCATGAGACACCCGAATTCAAGATGGAGGAAAATGAATATGCGGATCGTCTTAGTGAGGCGCTCGACGAGCTAACCGAAGACCAGCGGATCACATTCATGCTCAACCGTGTGGAAGGCAAAAAACACCAGGAAATTGCAGAGATGTTGGGAATATCACGAAAGGCGGTGGAAAAGCGGATATATACGGCCTTATCCATACTCCGGGAAAAACTGGAAGGGATATAAATATTTTTACGGGAAGGTAGGAGTTTTTACAACTTACCGGTTTTATAATCAGAAAGGAAAATGTAATGAATGAGGAGACTTACATAAAGAAATGGCTGGATGGAACCCTGAGCCCTGAGGAAAAACAGGCATTCGAAAAAACGGATACCCATGCTTCCCTGGAGCGGATGGACAAGGCTTTGCAGCAGTTTAAGGCTCCTGAATACGATTCCCGGGCTGAATGGGACCGGCTTTCCTCGAAGATGCCAGGGCAACAGACCAGGCAGGTCCGCGTGAACTGGCTTCAGGTTACACTGCGTGTGGCGGCCGCCGCCGCGGTGCTGGTGGTGGCGTTCCTGCTGATCTTAACAAATCAGGACCGGATCGTGGAGACCGGTGTTGCTGAAAAGCGTACGGTTGTTTTGCCAGATTCCTCGCTGGTTATTTTGAATGCCCTCTCTGAATTGCGTATTGATGAAGACAACTGGGATGAGGAAAGAAATGTTGAGCTTCAGGGAGAGGCATTCTTCCAGGTGGCCAAGGGCTCAGATTTCCGTGTGATCACCTCCGGAGGAACCGTCACCGTACTAGGCACAGAATTCAATGTAAAGGACCGGGAAGGTTATTATGAAGTGATTTGTTACGAGGGCCGGGTGGCTGTGGAGAGTACCGGCAGGCGCGAAGAACTGACCAGTGGTTTTCTCTTCAGGGTACTCAATGGCCTGGTGGTTTACGAGGAAAATGACTTTTATGCCTTTCCTCACCTGCTGAAAAATGAAAGTGCATTTATAAGTATTCCATTCAGGAAAGTGGCCGAAGAACTTGAGCGTCACTACGGGATGGAAATCCGGCTTCAGAATGTGCCTGAAGAAACCTTATTTACAGGCAGGTTCACTCATTCTGATCTGACGCTTGCCCTGCAATCCGTCACGCTTCCCCTGAATCTGACATATGAAATACGAAATGAACAACAGCAGATTATAATCAGGGGTGAGACACCTTAAAAACGGGTTTGTGATCTTCCTTTTACTTGTCCTTTCCCCGTCTCTGCGGGCACAGGACGAGGACCGTATGGATTTACGAAATGTGCTCAGGCAGCTGGAAGTCCGCTTTAACGTTTCCTTTACTTATGCTGATGAAAACATTCGGGGGCGAACCGTTAGTGGTGTGGACTATAATTCGCCGCTGGCGGATATTCTCCGGAAGCTTCAGGATCAGACAGGCCTGGTTTTCCGCCGGCTCAATGAGCGGTTCATAGCAATCGTACTCCCTGACTCCGAAATACGGTCTGTTTGCGGTATTGTCCTGGATGGTCAGACCGGCAGACCCCTGGCGGGCGTAACGGTAACGTCCCCACACTCATTCAGTATAACCGATTCACTGGGATTCTTCCGCCTGCCGGCGGCTGAGGGGGACAGCCTTGAACTGCGTTCGCTAGGATATCTGACATTGAAGATTCTTGCCCGTCAGGATGATTGTCCCCAAGTCAAACTGACACCCGAAGTGCTAACCCTGCGGGAAGTGATCATACGGGATGTGATCACCGTAGGTATAGATCAAACTGCGAAAGGGTCTGTGGTAGTGGATACCAAACGGCTTGGCATTCTCCCGGGACTTATTGAGCCGGATGTGCTACAGACAGTTCAGGCTTTGCCGGGGATACAGAGTATCAGTGAGAAAATCTCGGATATAAATATTCGTGGCGGAACGAATGACCAGAATTATGTCTCATGGAACGGGATTAAAATGTATCAGACCGGGCATTTTTTCGGCCTTATATCGGCATTTAATCCCTACCTCACCGATCAGGTGACCTTTGTACGGAACGGGACCCCGGCCCGGCTGGGTGACGGCGTATCCGGCAGTCTGCTCATGGAAACCGACGAAAGGGTGAGCAGGGCCTGGGGCGGATCGGCCGGCGTCAATATGATTTATGCCGATGCCTGGACAAAAATACCCGTGACCGACCAGCTCTCCGTACAGCTTTCAGGAAGACGCTCCGTAACGGACCTTGTTACGACCCCCACCTACGAAAAATATTATGACCGGATTTTTACCAATACGGAGGTGGAAGAAGCATCCCGGGCGGGCACTGATGCGACGGACAGGGAGGAGGATTTTTATTTCTACGATGTAAGCGCAATTGTCCTGTATGAACCTGGCGATCGGGATAAACTTCGCCTGAGCCTGCTTCAGGTCTATAATGATATTTCCTACGATGAATCAGGCCAGAGAAACGGGATCACAGAAGAGAAAACGAGTACGCTTTCCCAGCAGACTTCCGGGGGCGGACTGCAGTGGAAACGGGCCTGGTCAGGCAGGCTGTCTTCCGAAATGGAGGCGACCTGGTCTTCCTATAAGCTCGAGGCGGTCAATCAGGATATTGTTAATGAGCAGCGCCTCCTGCAGGAGAATAGTGTACTGGAATATTTTGTCCACACCGGACTTGGTTACCGGCTGCTGCCTCGCACCCTGGTTTCCGCGGGGTACCAGTTACGCGAAACCGGGATCACCAATTTTGATGAACTGAACAATCCCTTATTCGTCAGGCGCATAAAGGAGGTGGTCAGAACCCACGCCGGCTATGCCTCATTCTCCTGGCAATCGCAAGACAACACCCTGCGTGCCGAAGGGGGAGTCAGGACCAATTACTACGAAAAGTTAAAGGAATTGACATTTGAGCCGCGGTTATCCCTGTACAAATCGTTGCCGTTGAATTTCGCCGTACAGGTACAGGGAGAGATGAAAAGCCAGGTAACTACGCAGGTAATTGACTTTCAGCGGGACTTTCTGGGCGTGGAAAAAAGACGGTGGCTTCTTGCCAATGGAGCGGATGTTCCCGTGATCAAAAGCCGGCAGGTATCGGCCGGGATCATGTATCAGCCCGAAGGATTGCTAGTCTCTGCGGATATTTACCTGAAACAAGTGGATGGGATTACCACTTCAAGCCAGGGTTTTGTCAACCAGTTTGCCAGGATCCGCACGGCCGGGAACTACCGAAGCCGTGGAGTGGATGTGTTGATCAGGCGTAAATTTCTTTACCGGATGAATACCTGGTTAAGCTATTCCTACATGGAGAATGACTATGAATTCGAATCACTGATACCTTCTGAGTTCCCTTCAAATCTGGACATCCGGCATTCACTTTCTTTCGGCATGACCTATCAGGGTCGTAAGCTGGAGGTTTCCACCGGGATAAACTGGCACAGCGGGATGCCGTTTACCCTGGCCGAAGGGGTGGATAACGCCGGAATTTCCATCGTATACGGTCCCCCAAACCAGGAGCGTCTCAAAGACTACTATCGCCTGGACGTCAGTGCCCGCTACAACTTCAGGCTGTCAGAAACCGTAAAGGTACAAGTTGGGGCAGCCGTCTGGAACCTGACCAATACGTCCAATCAGCTGGCGGCCTTTTACCGGATCGGTCCGGACGGACAACCTGCACGGTTCAATGAATATGCGCTCGGGCTTACGCCAAACCTTCTCCTGCGAATCAGCTTTTGACCTGAGCACCGTCTTCGGCTTCCCCGGTCTGAAAAAGATTTGATCATCAGGGTTACAAAATTTTCATATATAGTATGCATGCATAACAAATTTTGTATATTTGTTAGGCTATGAAAAGGGAGGAGACGGTCGACCATAACATCAAAACTGCCTGGCATGCGATTGCACGCATGTACAACCAGCAGGCATCCAAGCAGGACATCACCACTTCGATTGGTTTTGTACTGCTTAACATAAGTTCCCGCGACGGAACGCCGGCGACCAAAATCGCTCCGCTCATGGGCCTGGAAGCGAGGAGCCTGACCAGGGTTTTAAAGAACATGGAAACAAAAGGGCTCATTTATCGTCGGCCGGACGCACACGACAGACGATCGGTGCGGATATTCCTGACCGACAAGGGCAAGCAGAAGAAAGAGATCAGCCGGAAGACCGTGCTGAAATTCAATGAGAAAGTTCGCCAGGAAATTTCATCCGAAGACCTGGAAACTTTTTTCAATGTAATCAGCCAGGTCAACCGGATCATAGAAACAAATAACATATACGATTAATCCATTCAACCAATGAACAGAAACATCACTAAAGTGGCGGTATTGGGATCGGGCATCATGGGATCCAGGATTGCCTGTCATTTTGCCAATATCGGGGTGAAAGTAGTATTGCTGGATATTGTCCCGCGGGAATTAACCGAGGACGAAAAGAAAAAAGGCCTTACCCTGGAAGACCGGCAGGTGCGGAACCGAATCGTCAACTCATCGTTTGAGACGGCGATAAAATCAAAACCAGCCGCGTTGTATCATCCTGATTACGCCAGTCGTGTTACGCTCGGCAATTTCGAGGATGACATGGAAAAAATTACCTCCTGCGACTGGGTCATGGAAGTTGTGGTGGAAAACCTCAAGATCAAAAAGCTGGTCTTTGACCAGGTAGAGGAGCACCGGAAGGAAGGAACCCTTATAACTTCCAACACCTCAGGAATCCCGATCCACCTTATGCTGGACGGAAGATCGGAGGATTTCAAAAAGCATTTTTGCGGAACTCACTTCTTCAATCCTCCCCGCTACCTGCAGTTACTGGAGATCATACCCACACCTGAAACCGACCAGGATGTGGTGGACTTCCTTATGAAATACGGCGATTTGTACCTTGGAAAGACGACGGTATTATGCAAGGACACCCCGGCGTTTATTGCCAACCGCGTGGGGATCTACGCCATTCTCAAGGTGATTGACACCATGCAGAAACTGGATCTTAATGTGGACGAGGTGGATAAGCTGACGGGTCCGGTGATAGGCCGGCCAAAATCGGCCACCTTCCGTACCTCGGATGTGGTGGGTCTGGATACCCTGATCAAGGTGGCCAACGGATTGTACGAAAACCTTCCGGATGACGAAGGGCGGGAGACGTTCAAGTTACCGGACGTGGTTTCGCAACTGGAGGAAAAGAACTGGCTGGGTGACAAAACCGGACAGGGTTTTTATAAAAAGACCAAGAAGGACGGGAAGACCGAAATCCTTACGCTCAACCTCAAGACGCTTGAATATGAGCCCAAGCAGCGTCCTAAATTTGCCACACTGGAGATGACTAAACCGGTGGATGATCTGAAGGAGCGTTTTCCGATGCTGCTTTCGGGTAAAGACAAGGCCGGGGAATTTTACCGGGATTCATTCTACGCACTCTTCCAGTATGTGTCGAACCGCATTCCGGAAATTGCTGACGAACTTTACAAGATCGATGATGCGATATGTGCCGGATTCGGCTGGGAGATCGGACCCTTTGAAACCTGGGATACCCTGGGTGTCAAAAAGACGGTGGAAAAGATGGAATCGATGGGCTACAAACCCAATAAGTGGGTGAAAGATATGCTGGATGCCGGTATCGACTCATTTTATACCGCCCCCAAAGGCGTACGACACTATTATGACATCCCTGAGGGCAATTATAAGGCGGTTCCCGGCGCAGATGAATTCATCATTCTGGACAACCTGCGGGAAAATGCAGTGGTTTGGAAAAACGCCGGTACCACCATATTTGACCTTGGTGATGGTGTGATCAACGTGGAGTTCCATACTAAAATGAATACCCTGGGCGGAGAAGTTGTAGCCGGAATGAATAAGGCTTTTGACCTGGCGGAGAATGAATACCGCGGCCTGGTAATTGGCAACCAGGGAGCCCAGTTTTCGGCGGGAGCCAACCTGGGCATGATCTTCATGTACGCCGTCGAACAGGAATTCGATGAAATCGATTTCATGATAAGGCACTTTCAGAACACCATGATGCGTGTGCGCTATTCTTCCGTACCGGTAGTGGTAGCCCCGCACGGACTCACCCTGGGCGGAGGTTGCGAAATGACAATGCATGCCGACCTTGTGCAGGCAGCCGCAGAAACCTATATCGGCCTGGT
Organism: uncultured Roseivirgaceae bacterium; assembly: GCA_964563925.1. Taxonomy (GTDB): domain Bacteria; phylum Bacteroidota; class Bacteroidia; order Cytophagales; family Cyclobacteriaceae; genus JAUILA01. The sequence continues at coordinate 12,432 of CAZLZD010000003.1, forward strand.
GGAAGTTGGAGTCGGACTTATTCCCGGTGGTGGCGGTACCAAGGAGATGACCAAGCGGGTATCTGATTCACTGCAGGAAGGTGACGTCGAGCTGAATGCCCTGCAAAATGCCTTTATGAATATTGCCACCGCCAAAGTGGCGACGTCTGCCGCTGAAGCCCGTGACATGCATATTCTTCGTTCTTCCGACCGTATCAGTGTCAATAAGAACCGGCAGCTGGCTGATGCAAAATCGGCGGTGATCGAATTGGCGGAGGCCGGTTATACACAGCCGATCCAGGCGACGGATATAAAGGTCCAGGGACAAACCGGGATGGCGCTGTTCATGGCCGGGGTGAACGGTATGCGCATGGGGAATTATATTTCCGACCATGACGTGAAGATTGCCAATAAAATCGCGTATGTCATGTGCGGGGGTGATTTGTCCTATCCGCAGGAAGTTTCCGAACAATATCTGCTGGAACTTGAGCGCAAGGAGTTCTTATCTCTGACCGGTGAAAAGAAAACAGTCGAACGCATGCAGTCTATTCTTAAAGGAGGAAAACCACTTCGTAACTAATCAAGAAATCAACGAATCATGAATGCATATATAATCAAAGGATACAGAACCGCGGTAGGACGGGCCAAGAAAGGGGGCTTTCGTTTTACCCGACCAGACGACCTTGCCGTCGATATAATCCAGGAACTGATGAAATCAGTGGAAGGATTATCTAATGATATGGTAGATGATGTCATCGTGGGTAACGCGGTGCAGGAGGCAGAACAGGGCATGCAGATGGGACGCATGATCTCACTCATGGCACTGGGCGTGGATACACCGGGAATGGTGATTAACCGGTATTGTGGCAGTGGCCTGGAGGCGATACACCTGGCTTCCGCGAAAATCAATGCCGGAATGGCGGATGTGATCATTGCCGGTGGTACCGAATCGATGTCACTGGTCCCGGTAATGGGCTGGAAGACCGCATTGAATTATAAAATCACGTCAGAACATCCCGATTATTATACCAGTATGGGACTGACCGCCGAGCAGATCGCGCAACAATACAAAATTTCACGGGAAGATCAGGATGAATTTGCCTATCAGTCACACCAGAAGGCTGTTGCTGCCCAGGAAGCCGGTAAATTTGATGACGAGATTATTCCGATTACCGTGAAGGAAACCTATGTGGATAATGGAAAGAAAAAGACACGGGAATATACCATGGATAAAGACGAAGGCCCGCGTCCGGATACCAGCATGGAAGTCCTGAGCAATCTTCGCCCGGTTTTCGCGGCAGGAGGTTCGGTGACGGCGGGTAATTCTTCGCCGACCAATGACGGCGCTGCCTTTGTGATTGTTATGTCGGAGCGAAAAATGAAGGAGCTCGGGCTCGAACCCATTGCCCGCATGGTGAGCTACGCCGTGGCAGGCGTGGAACCCCGTATCATGGGAGTTGGTCCCACCTACGCAGTGCCCAAAGCACTTAAAAAAGCAGATCTTAAATTGAATGATATCGACCTGATCGAGCTTAATGAGGCCTTCGCAGCCCAGTCACTTTCGGTGATCAGGGATCTTGATATGGATATGTCCAAAGTGAATGTAAACGGCGGAGCGATTGCCCTTGGCCACCCGCTGGGAAGCACCGGAGCCCGCCTGTCGATTACCCTGCTGAACGAGATGCGAAGAAGAAAAGGGAAATACGGAATGGTTACTGCCTGTGTCGGGGGCGGACAGGGAGTGGCCGGCATTTATGAATTTTTAAATTAACCGGAGAATGATCCGCTAAAAACAATATTAGAATGAGTACTACAGCAACTGAACAATCGAAAGAAGTCAATGCCGGAACAAAATCGGCAATCAAGGGAGGCGAATTTTTAATCCGTGATACGGATGCCTCTGATGTGTTCATTCCTGAAGAATGGTCGGAGGAGCAGAAAATGATCGCCCAGACCTGTCAGGATTTCCTGGACCAGGAGATTTTTCCAAATCTGGATGAAATTGACAGTATGGAACACCCGGAACTCATGCCCGGATTGCTCGACAAGGCGGGTCAGCTTGGACTGTTGGGCACCTCGGTACCGGAGAAATACGATGGTTTTGGCATGGACTTTAACACCTCCATGCTCGTCGCAGAGGTGCTGGGAGCCGGACATTCGTTCGCTGTTGCCATATCCGCGCACACCGGTATAGGCACCTTGCCTATTCTGTATTACGGAAATGAAGAACAGAAAAAGAAGTACCTGCCAAAACTGGCTACGGGTGAATGGAAAGCTGCTTATTGCCTGACTGAGCCTGATTCCGGGTCGGATGCCAATTCCGGTAAGACCAAGGCAATCCTCTCAGAGGACGGTAAACACTACGTGGTCAACGGACAAAAAATGTGGATTACAAACGGGGGGTTTGCCGATCTGTTCATCGTATTTGCGAAGGTAGATAATGACAAGAACCTCTCCGCCTTTATCGTGGAGAAGGAATTCGGTGGTATTACCATGAACGAAGAGGAAAAGAAAATGGGAATCAAGGGGTCCTCGACCCGCCAGATTTTCTTTAACGATTGCAAGGTACCGGTTGAAAACATGCTTTCCGAAAGGGAGAATGGGTTTAAGATCGCGGTGAATATCCTGAACATTGGCCGGATAAAACTGGGGGCAGCTGCCGTGGGGGCGTGTAAAAAAGTAACTTCCACAGCCGTTAATTATGCGAATGAGCGCAAACAATTTGGACAGTCTATCTCCGGATTTGGTGCCATTAAGCATAAGATCGCCCAGATGGCCACCAGGACCTACGCCTCAGAGTCGGCACATTACCGGGCGGGCCAGAATATTGATGATGCCTATGATTCGCTGATTCAGCAGGGAATGAAACCGGCCGAAGCACGTCTGAAATCAGTGGAAGAGTTTGCCATCGAATGCGCCATTCTCAAGGTGCATGGATCGGAAGTACTTGATTATGTTACCGACGAGGGTGTTCAGATATACGGAGGCATGGGGTATTCGGCAGAAGGCCCTATGGACCGTGCGTATCGTGATGCCCGGATAAACCGGATTTTTGAAGGTACCAATGAGATTAACCGGATGCTCTCCATCGACATGTTGCTGAAACGTGCCATGAAGGGCTCACTTGACCTGATGTCACCGGCGATGGCGGTGCAACAGGAACTGATGTCTATTCCCGATTTCGGCGCGGAGGAAGAAGAAGGATTATTCTCCAGTGAGAAAAAAGCACTGAGCAACCTTAAAAAAGCAGGATTAATGGTGGCCGGAGCCGCAGTACAAAAATTCATGCAGAAGCTTGGTGATGAACAGGAAATCCTGATGAACCTGGCCGACATGCTGATCGAAGGATATGTGGCGGAATCTACTATTCTACGTACCGAGAAACTGGCCGGTATGAAGGGAGAAGATAATGTTAAACCACAGATTGACATGGCACGGATCTATCTCTACGAAGCAGTGGAACGTGCCGCTTCCGCCGGTCGTGAGGCCCTTTATTCCTTTGCTGAAGGAGATGAACAACGCATGATGCTCATGGGGCTGAAACGGTTTACCAAACTGCAGCCGTTCAACCTCAAGGAAGCACGCCGCCGTGTGGCCGACCATGTTATCGACAAAAATGAATATCCGTTTTAAGAAACAGGAGATGTTACCCTGCAGCTGATGCCGATGTATCGCTGCAGGGTTTTTTAATTAACAAGGATTGAAATTTTACGGGGATGAATGATGACCTCCACATCATTAAATTCTCCCACGGGTTCGCCATCAACCTGTAGTGTTTCCGGTTTACGGGAACACACCTGCACATTGTTGGTGGAGTGAATTTTCACATATTTACTCTTCTTCAGGCTTCCTGTGAAAAACCGGAGCATAATACCAAATAAGGCATACCATGGATAGGGTCTGAAAATACACACCTCAAAGAAACCATCGTCGAGCTGTCCGTCAGGGTTCACCACCGCACCGGTTCCGTACTTCCTGGCATTGGCAAAAGTGACCATCTGGGCCCGCCTGGAAAACGTCTGATCGTCCATCATAAAATAATAACGCATGGATTCCTGGGTAAGCAATGTGCGTACAAATTGGCGGGCATAGCCCAGCTTCCCACGCTTTCCTGCCTGTTCAAAACGCTTGATAAGCTTGGCATTAAACCCAAGGTCGGAAAGATGCAGGGAAAGGTATTTTTCATTGATCAGCAAAACATCCAATTCACGCTTACGGCCCCTTTCGATAATGCGAAGGGCCGTCCGGATATTCTCAGGGATTCCTAATTCCGTGGCCAGGCCATTGGCCGATCCAAGGGGCAGGATACCCATAGAAATATCCTTGCGGATCAAAACACTGGCAATCATGTTTATGGTGCCGTCCCCGCCACAGGCTACCACCTCATCCGGGCTGACGTCCTCTATCTTCTCTGCTATTTTATCCTTATCGTTTTCCCCGGTAGTTTCGATATATTCAACCCGTATGTCGTGCGGCTCAAAAAAGGAAGAGATATCGGATCTCAGCGTTTTCTTGTTGATACCTCCGGAAATCGGGTTGATTACAAATAAAATTGTCCGCATATAAGTTAAATTCGAACAATGATCGATGACACTAAGTTTAAAAACTAGAAAGCTATCTACAAATTAGTCAGAAAACCGGTCAAGTCCCTCCTTTTGAGGGCGAAGAAATCGTTGGGATTATTAACGCCTCCGGTAATTCTCCCATACAGGGGCTTTGGTACGCGGAAGCGGGTCATTCTCAAAGGCCATGTCCTGGATGACCGCAAACTGTATGAAGCCCGGATAGAAGACCGGAAACGGCGTAACTTCAAAGCCATGATAAGCCGGTACATGGCGAATGCCATTCCGGATATCCGCGTCCAGGTTTCTTTTAAAGGAAAGGAAACGGTCGTAACCACCGATAATTCCGGCTACTTCGAAACCATGCTTGAATTTGAGGAGCCTGTCACCGAAACCGGCTGGCATGTGGCTGAATATGCGGTGCTTGATAAAATTGTAGACGAACAAGAGCCGTTGACCACTACCAAGGAAGTCTACATTCTCGACGACGGGGCCTTGTTTGGAGTAATTTCCGATGTAGATGATACGATTCTTGTGTCGCATGCCACCCAGGCATTGAGGAAATTGCGGCTGATTCTTACCAAAAATGCCAAAACACGCCTGCCTTTTGCCGGCGTTGCCACCTTTTACCAGGTGCTGGCAGGCGACTCAAATCCGAATCCAATTTTTTATGTGAGCAGCAGCGAATGGAACCTGTATGATTTTCTGGAAGATTTTTGTGAAACACAGGGCATCCCCAGGGGTCCCTTTCTGCTGCAGGACCTTAAGACAAGCCTGTGGAAGCTGTTAAAATCTGGCGGTGGCTCTCACCGGCACAAGATTGAAAAGATCAGGAAGATCCTGGATATGTTTCCGATTGATTTTGTGCTGATCGGCGACAGCGGACAGCGGGATGCCTTTCTCTATGCTGAAATAATCAAGGAGTATCCCGGCAGGATCCGGGCGGCTTACATACGGGACGTAAGCCGCAATTCAAAGGATGAGGAGATCATGAAAATAGCCGACCGGATTCAGGAAGTTGACCTCGTCCTTGTGCGTGATTCGGCTCACGCAGCGGAACATGCCCTCCGGCAGGAGCTGATCACAGAATCGCAACTGAAAGAAGTACAGCAGGATACGCAGGTGGACTGATCCTACCCCCCGCAACCGAGATTTTTGCGTAAGTCACGGGATGGAATTCCCCCATGCGGGTTTTCCTCCTCTTCAGGAAGGTCATTCCTGTCCGCATGTTTGTGATCGCCTTTTTTCTTTACGTCCTTCTCGTCCGAATCCTTGTTTTTTTTCTTTTCTGAGCCCATTATGTAAAGATAACAGCTGCCAAACGTGAATCGTTGCGACCTGTTTCGAATATCGCCGGAAATGACACAGATCATAAATGTTTCTCTTTTCGAATATTGTAAAATACGTCGGCAGCCCCTATCTTAGCAGTTGTTTATAATTAATCTAAATAAAAGCTCGTGAAAGCAGTTAGAAGCGTTGTGGATTTACACCCCGGAGAGAGTGCCACGATCAATGGGTTGATGGATGAGGCATTGTCACTTAAGCTTATGGAAATGGGATGTCTGCCCGGCACCCGTATTCAATACAACTTTGCCGCACCCCTTGGAGACCCAATCTGCGTGAGCGTAGCCGGTTACAGCCTTTCTTTACGACTGGACGAAGCAATAACAATATCTATTCAGTAGATGTCGGATTCTGTTCCGAAGATCGCTTTAGTTGGAAATCCCAATTCCGGGAAATCCTCCCTCTTCAATCATCTTACCGGACTCAATCAGAAAATAGGTAATTTCCCCGGTGTTACGGTGGACAAGAAAACCGGGTCATGTGTGCTGGTACCGGGAATTCGTGCAGAAATCATTGATCTGCCGGGCACCTACAGCATTTATCCCAATTCTAAAGACGAGCAAATCGTTTTTGACATCCTGGTGAATGATCAAAACCCGCTGCACCCTGATATGGTGGTGGTCATAGCCGACGCATCCAACTTCAAGCGTAATCTCTTACTTTTCACCCAGATTTATGACCTGGGCCTTCCGGTCGTACTGGTCCTCAACATGATGGATCTCGCTGAACGGTCAGGTCACCTGATTGATCACGAGACCCTGTCCAGGGAATTGAACGTACCAGTGATCCCCATGCGTGCCCGAACAGGTGTAGGGTTGGCTGAGCTTAAAAAAGTACTGGCAGAGAAGATAAAGCCCGCCGAAAACCCGCTTTTTAACGTCATGGAGCATTGTCCGGATGCCGTAAAACGTGTTCGGGAGCATTTTGGAACCGACACCGATTACCGGGCGTACCAGATCCTTCAGCAATTCCGCATCAATAATTCCCTGAACACAGAACAGAAGGAATGGCTGGAGAATGTCGCGCAGGAAGAACAATTTGATTCACATGAACTGCGTCGTACAGAGACCCTGTCCCGCTACCGGAGAATCAACGAACTGGTTGCCGATGCGGTCAGGCAGAGCAAGGAGTTGTTGCCGAAACGATGGACGGAGCGGCTTGACCGCGTGCTCACGCACAAGATTTGGGGGTATGTGATTTTCTTTCTCATCCTGCTGATCATCTTCCAGGCGATCTTTGCCTGGGCAACGGTTCCGATGGACTTTATCGATCACCTGTTTTCTGAATTCAGTACCCGGTTGCAGGACATTCTGCCCCGCGGTGCCTTATCAGACCTGCTGACCGAAGGGATAATACCCGGCATCGGCGGTATCGTGATCTTCATCCCGCAAATTGCCATTCTCTTCGGTTTTATTGCGCTGCTGGAAGAAAGCGGTTATATGTCGCGGGTGGTATTTCTGATGGATAAGATCATGCGGCGCTTCGGCCTGAACGGCAAAAGTGTGGTCCCCCTTATTTCAGGTGTGGCCTGTGCCATTCCGGCCATCATGGCTACCCGTACTATTGACAACTGGAAGGAACGTCTCATCACTATTTTTGTGACGCCCTTCATGAGTTGTTCAGCCCGCCTGCCCGTGTATACCATTCTGATTGCCCTTATAATTCCGTCCAATCCGCTGGTACAGGGACTGGCGCTGATGGGAATGTACCTGCTGGGGGTGATTGCGGTCATTTTATCGGCGGTGCTGATGAAGGCAATTCTGAAAACCAGGGACCGGAGTTTTTTGGTCATGGAACTCCCGACCTACAAGATGCCCCGCTGGAAAAACGTGGGTATGACCATGGTGGAGAAATCAAAGGCGTTTGTGTTTGAGGCCGGCAAGATCATTCTCGCAATATCCATTGTGCTGTGGGTGCTGGCATCGTACGGACCGAAAGACCGCCTGGAGAATGCCGAGCAGGTGGTAAGAAGCCGGTTTACGGAAGCGACCCCGGATGACACCGAATTCAGGCGTCAGGTGGAGGCATACCGCCTCGAGAATTCCTACGCGGGAATTTTTGGCAAAGCCATTGAACCGGTAATCGCTCCCCTGGGTTATGACTGGAAGATCGGGATCGCCCTGATCACCTCCTTTGCTGCCCGTGAAGTATTTGTCGGTACCATGGCAACCATATACAGCATTGGTGACGTGGACGATGAGAGTACCATAAAAAGCAGGATGCGAAAGGAGATAAATCCGGTTACCAACACCCCGCGCTATGATTTTGCCACCGGTTTGTCATTGCTTATTTTCTATGCATTCGCCATGCAATGCATGAGTACACTGGCTATTGTTTACCGGGAAACGGGAGGATGGAAGTGGCCAATGCTCCAGCTCGTTTTTATGACCGGGGTGGCGTATGTCTGTGCGCTGGTAGTTTACCAGGCACTTTCCTGACCGGCAGGCAACCCTGTTTTCTTTAGATTCGTAATGATGTAAGGGAAAATCACCTTAGATTTACCCGCACGATCAGCCAATGACTATCAAGGAGACTTTTCAGCAACTCGTTTCACAGTACAGCACGGAAGAGAATAAGTGGGAAGGCATTTCTTTTCGCTTCTCCGTAGCGCGGATCACCTTATTTGTACTGACGCTCTTTCTGATCGTCTATTTTGCCAACGAGCGAAACGGCGGAGCATTGGCGGCAGTGGCCCTGATGTTTCCTGTTATATTCGCCCTGGTTGTGCGAAGTCATAATAAGGTGATTGCCAGAAAGGAGCTTGCCGGAAACCTCAGGAAGATCAATGAAGAAGAAGTCAGCCGGCAGGACCACAAATTTGACGGGTTGCCCACAGGGGAATACTGGCTGGACAAATCACATCCCTATGCCTATGACCTGGATATTTTCGGACGCAATTCACTCTTTCAGTTAATTAACCGGACAAGCACACCGAGCGGGGAATATCACCTGGCCCGGTGGCTTCTGTCACCGGCAGATCCTGACCGAGTGAGGCAACGTCAGGAATCGGTGCAAGAGCTATCCGGAGACCTTGCGTGGAATCAACGTTTTCAGGCTTCAGGGAGGCTTATCTCCGAGGTAACACAGGCCGGCCTTGACCGGCTGCTTAAATGGCTTAAAATACCTGCCGAACTACCCGCTGCGGCTTACCGCTACCTGTCCTGGATTTTGCCTGCCCTGATACTGGTATCCGGCCTGTTGGTTGTCTGGGGAATGCTTTCGATATACGTGCCCCTGTTACTTCTGCTGGTTAACGGTTTTCTTTTACGCAGGTTTCAGGACCAGGTAACCCGTGTTACCCACTCTACTTCCGGAAATGCCAGGCTTCTCCGGTCTTACGCCACCCTGATCAGGATGATCGAAGAGAGGACATTCCGGAGCGACATGCTCAGTAAGCTTAAGGAACCTTTTCATTCTGAACGTGCATCGGCTACCCGGACAATCCACCGTCTCCGCCGGCTGGCCGATTACCTGGACGCGCGTGGCAATCTATTTTATCAGCTGTTCAATTTCCTATTTCTTCTTGATATCCACCTCATAGTTGCTGCCCAGCGCTGGAAACGAAAAAATCATGAAGATATAGCCGCATGGTTTTCCAACATTGGTGAAGCTGAAGCCCTGATAAGCCTGGCGGGCCTCGCTATCGCTCAGCCAGCATTTCACATGCCGGAATTAAGATCCGGTCAGTTGCTAAAAGTACAGGAACTGGGTCACCCGCTTATTCCCCCAAAGGAAAGGGTGGTAAATGACTTTGAGATGGAAGGTCCGGGACGGGTCGTGATTATCACCGGCTCAAATATGTCCGGTAAAAGTACGTTCCTCCGTACAGCAGGTATTAATGTGGTCATGGCTCATGCAGGTGCTCCGGTATGTGCCCGTGCCATGAGCCTTTCCGCTTTCCGGGTATTTACAGGAATGCGGACCGAAGACAATCTCGAGGCACATATTTCCTCGTTCTACGCTGAGCTGAAGCGTATCCGACAGCTGCTCGATTACATGGATTCCGGGGGTGCCCCGGTATTGTTCATGCTTGATGAAGTGTTGAAAGGCACCAATACAAAGGATCGCCATAAAGGGTCGGCGGCTTTAATCACCAAATTGTTAAAAAAGAACGGTATGGGATTCGTTTCCACCCATGACCTGGAATTGGGCAACCTGGCTGAAGAACATGCCGGCATTCGTAATTACAGCTTCAACAGTGAGATTCGTGAGAATGAGATTATATTTGACTACAAGATTGCCGCTGGTATCTGTCACAGCTTCAATGCCAGCATGTTAATGAAAAAAATTGGCATATTAGACAATGAAAACTGACGCACGTTCCGTGAGCCTCCGGTACCTATTTCTTTCCTATCTGGTAATGACCTGCCTCTTTTCTGCCTGTGAAGCAGACCAGGAGCCTGTGACCCAAGATATGGCGAATCGGTTTGGTGACAGTACATTCCGAAAAATTTATCAATGGCAGGATGAACGCCGGGCCGAGGACATCACCACATTTCTGACCTCGGATAACAAACTGTACCGGGAAGCAGCAGCGATGGCACTGGCTTCTGTGCAGGATCCGAAAATGATCCCTTATCTGAACATATTGCTGGATGATTCAAGTATGAGGGTGAGACGGGCCGCAGCCTATGCACTTGGCCAAACGTATGATTCGGCGGCCCTGCCTGTCCTGGCAAGGGCGATTCCGCGCGAAGACTCGGTGTATGTGCGCCGGGAGCTGATTGAATCCCTGGGGAAGGTACTGACCCAGGAGTCAGTGGATGTATTACACACGATAGCGCCGCAAAATGACCTGGAGAAGGAAGGACTGGCATGGGCCATGTACCGGGCGGGTATTCGTAATGTGCATGATCCTGAATTTATCCGGAAAGCCCTGAATTTCCTGGATACCGTGAACACCTATCCTGCCAGGCTGGGTGCGGCGCATTTTCTCGCACGTACCCCAAACCTGAACCTGGATAAGACAGAAGCAGATCTTCTGGACTACGCCGCCAATGAGCCCGCAGCTGATGTGAGGATGCAGCTGGCCCTGGCTTTGGGGCGCTTGTCCTCTCGCCGCAGTGCAGAATTCCTGACTATCCGCTTGCTGGGGGATGAAGATTACCGGGTACGGGTGAATGCCCTTCGTGCCCTTGGCCGGCGGTCAGACGCAAAGGTGTCCGATACAACCTGGATATTTGAAAGCCTCGAAGACCCTTCGGTCAACGTACAAGTGATGGCCGCAGAAACCCTGGCGACAATGGACGGGCTTGACCCGGTATTTCTGGTGCAGAAGGCCGTTCAGCATGACGATGAACGCGTGAAAGGGTTGTTATTCAAAGCAGCTGTGAGAAATGGTGAAAACTATCCGGATGCCGTGGAGGTCATCAAGACGGAATACGAGAGCAGCGAGAATCCTTATTACAAGGCAGCCTTACTTGATGCCCTCGGACCTGCCCCGGTTGCCTATGACTTTATTGTTACCAAAATTTTTTCTGATGTACACGGGGCCGTGTCATCTGCGGGAATTGCTGCCCTGGGAGAGATGCGCCGCAGGGAAGACTTTCCTGAATCATTGAAACAGCCTATGGCAGATGTCTTGAGAGAGGTGATGAAAAGTGGTGATATCGGCATGATATATACGGGTTCCGGAATTTTGTCTGATACGACCTTTGACTTCAAAGATCGGTATGAAGACATTTCATTTCTGTATGAATCGCGCGATCTCCTGAGCCTGCCCAAAGACAATGAGGCCCTGCAGGTACTGAATGCCACGATTGCCTATTTCGAAGGTTCAGACGAAATGCCGGTTACTACCAATCCGTTCAATCACCCGATTGACTGGGAATTTGTTCAGCGCATTCCAAAAGACCTGGAGGTCACCATAAAAACGTCCAAAGGTCCGGTCAGGCTGCGTATGCTGGTGGAGGAATCACCCGGATCAGTGGCTAATTTTCTGCAGCTTGCCGGGCGTGGTTACTATGACGGCATTGCCTTTCACCGTGTAGTACCTAATTTCGTGGTGCAGGGAGGTTGCCCCAGGGGTGACGGATTTGGCGGGGAAGACTATTCAATCCGGTCGGAATTATCCGATCTCCGGTACGGAACGGGATCAGTAGGCATGGCTTCCGCCGGTAAGGACACCGAGGGGACGCAATGGTTTATTACCCATTCTCCCACCCCGCATCTTGACGGACGATATACTATATTTGCACGGGTCACCGACGGAATGCCTGTGGTACATGAGCTGGAAGTGGGTGATCTGATTGAAACAGTGCAAATACCCGAATTTTAAACGCATGCAAACCACTTCTATCCAGCGCAGAACATTAGGAATCCTTGGCGGTGGGCAACTGGGACGAATGCTGATCCAGTCGGCCATGGATTTCAATCTTGACATCCATATTCTGGATCCTGACAAGGATGCCCCTTGCAGTTCCCTTGCTTCACGCTTTGTCCATGGAAAGCTGACCGACTATCAGACCGTCATGGATTTTGCCAGGGATTGTGACCTGATCAGTATTGAAATAGAAAATGTTAATACGCAGGCTCTGAAAGACCTTGAGGCCTCGGGAAAACAGGTTTATCCTGAACCGCGGGTAATCGAACTTATTCAGGACAAGCGGGTGCAGAAAAAATTCTATGAAGACAATGGAATACCGACAGCCCCGTTTGTGCTCACCGAAAACCGCTCTGATGTGAGGAAACTTGGCAAATTGCCTGTGGTAAACAAACTGGGAAAGGAAGGCTATGACGGACGAGGTGTGCAGATCCTGCGTGAAGAGGCAGATTACGAAAAGGCATTTGATGCACCCGGCCTGGTAGAGGATCTTATCGATTTTGAGAAGGAAATTGCCGTAATTGTCGCCCGTAACCACGCGGGACAGACCGTGGCTTTTCCTGCGGTGGAAATGGTTTTTCACCCGGTGGCCAATCTTGTGGAGTACCTTTTTGCCCCGGCTGAGATTGCTCCGTCCCTGGAGGAAGAAGCAGAACGGATTGCAGTGGATGTCATTGAAAAGCTGGACATGACCGGGCTGCTGGCCGTGGAGATGTTTGTAACCAGGGATCAGAAAATCCTGGTAAATGAAGTGGCGCCCCGTCCTCATAACAGCGGGCACCAGACGATTGAAGGAAATATCACCTCCCAGTATGAGCAGCACCTGCGGGCGATTTTTAACCTCCCCCTCGGAAACACCGACCTGCGTGGGATGACCGCAATGGTCAATGTGCTGGGCGCCGACGGTTATACAGGCGTGGCACGCTACGAGGGACTGGAAGAAGTGATGTCAATTCCAGGGGCACATATTCATCTTTACGGGAAGAAAATGACGAAACCATTTCGTAAAATGGGACATGTAACCATCGAAGACGAAGATGCGTCACGGCTTCGCGAGAAGGTCGGTAAAATTAAGGAAACGTTAAAAGTAATTTCGGAATCATGAATAAGCCAGTAGTAGGAATCATCATGGGTAGTCAGTCAGATTTACCGGTAATGCGTCAGGCGGCAACGTTTCTGGAAGAAACGGGAATTCCCTTTGAGATCACGGTGGTATCTGCGCACCGCACACCGCATCGCATGATCGAATATGCCGAATCGGCCCGTTCACGGGGCCTGAAGGTGATTATTGCCGGAGCCGGGGGAGCAGCCCACCTGCCGGGCATGGTGGCCTCTCTGACGACGCTGCCGGTCATAGGAGTGCCGGTCAAGTCAAGCAATTCCATAGACGGATGGGATTCTGTCTTATCCATCCTTCAAATGCCTTCGGGGATACCGGTGGCCACGGTGGCCTTGGATGGAGGTAAGAATGCAGGGATACTGGCGGCGGAAATTGTTGGAAGTGCCGATGAAAAGGTGGCGTCCGCCCTGGAGCAGTTCAAAAAAGGACTTACCAAAAAGGTAATGGACACCATCCCCAGGGTGGAGAAGAACTGGAAGGGAGAATAGGGATTCAGGAGCCTTGCAGGTGGAGAATAAGGGATATTGGTGATACTGAAGCCTGCAGATGGAGAATAAGGGAGAACAGGGATTCAGGAGCCTTGCAAATGGGGAATAACAGGACGATCAGGTATTCAGGTACCGGTTGGTAAACTGTTCGAAGTGTGAAGGCGTACCCAGTACAATCAGAATATCCCCTTCCCCGACCCGTTTATCACTTTGCGGGTTAAAGATAAATCCTTCCTCGTCATCCTTAAAGGCAATGATGGTAACGCCCGTCTGGCGCCGGATATCCATTTCTTTCAAAGACTTATTGTGATATTCATCCTTCAGTTTGTTATAGCTGATCTCTTCCAGCCTTAGTGCTGTTTCTCCCACCCCGTTGATGAGTTCGAGAAATTCAATTACATACGGTTTTGTGATCAGGTTGGCCATATGCATACCTCCCAGGCGATCGGGCATCACCACATGGGAAGCCCCGGCGCGGTACAGTTTTTTCTCCGAGCTGGTTTCCGATGCTTTTGAGATCACGTAGACCTGGGGGTTCAGTTCCCGGGCAGTAAGGGTTATAAACACATTGTCTGCGTCATTCGGCAGGGTGGTGATGATACTTTCCGCCTTCTTCACCCCGGCTTCCAGCAGGATTTCGTCCATGGTGGCATTGCCATGAATGAAAGGATAATTCCGCTCCGATGGTATATTCTCCAGCACCGACTCATCATTTTCAATAATGATGAAATCCTTTTTCTCCATGAACAGCTCATTGCAGGCCATGGCTCCGTTGCGGCCATATCCACATACGATAATATGATTTTTGAGTTTTTTCACTTCTCTGCTGGTTTGAATGTTCTTGAATATTTTTTGTAATTCTCCTTCAAATAAGAAGGAAGACAGCACGGATACAGTGTAGGCAAAAATGCCGAGGTTCACGATGATGTAAATCGTGGTAAATATTTTCCCTGCGTCACTCAGCGGGTTTACTTCATTGAAGCCTACGGTTGAAAAGGTGATTACTGACATGTATGCGGCATCGACCAGGGAAAACCCTTCGAAGTACATGTATCCGATGGAACCGGTCACCATACTGGTGATGAGGAGGACGAGGGCGAAGATGAGGCGTTTCAGCGACCGGTGCATGGGGGAATTTAGGGATAACAGTAATTCTTTACAAGATAGGCCGTTCTGAACAGACTTGTTTTACCCTTTATCCAAAATGTGTAGTTTTAGCCAGGATATGGCAGGTATAATCTCATTATGGTCGGGTCCGAGGAATATATCCACGGCACTGATGTATTCTTTTTCAAGGCGTAGTGACATGACCGTGGTGGATGAACCGCTTTATGCACACTATCTGCTGAAATCCGGTGCGGAACACCCCGGCCGGGAAGAGGTGATCGCCACCATGGAAAGTGACCCGTTGATAATCTGGGAAAAATGCAGGGAGAAGACCGGGGAAGGCTATGTATTTCTCAAGAATATGGCGCACCATGCCATAGATCTGCCCGAAGAGTGGTACGACCAGCCCATTGCCCTGTTCCTGATTCGTGACCCTCATGACATGCTCCCGTCACTGGGTAAAGTACTGACACAACCTTCACTGGCAGACACTGGATTGGAAAAGCAGGTCAGGATGATTAACAGGATGAAGGAATCAGGGAAGGAAGTCCTGGTAGTGGAAGGAGCGGATATCCTGCGTGACCCACCCGGCATGCTTGGAAAACTGTGCAACTGCCTGGGAATTCCATTCGAGCAGGATATGCTGACCTGGCCGGCAGGTCCTATTCCCGAAGACGGAATCTGGGCGAGGTACTGGTACGACCAGGTGCACGGCTCTACCGGTTTTAATGCGTGGAAACCCCCTAAGACCAGCGTACCGGACAAGTTACAGCCATTACTTGAAACCTGCCTGCCCTTTTATAACGAACTGAAATCATTAAAAATCAAACCAGAATGAATTTACCTGACCCGAGAAACGAACACATTAAAGTATACGTGAATGGCAGCATGTTGCCCAGAACTGAGGCCCGTGTCTCAGTCTTTGACAGTGTGGTGCAGGGGGGTGATGCAGTGTGGGAAGGTCTGAGAATTTACGACCATCGTGTCTTTATGTTTGAGGAACATTTGCAGCGACTGATGAACAGTGCGCACGCCATGGCATTCGCCAATATCCCGGAAAAGGAAGAAATCCGACAGGCTGTATTTAACACACTGCATGCAAACAATATGTATGATGAGGCGCATATTCGCCTGACGCTGACCAGGGGTGAAAAAGTCACCAGTGGCATGAGCCCTGAATTTAATACCTCGGGTTGCTCGCTGATCGTTCTGGCAGAATGGAAGAAACCTGTATATGATTCTGACGGCATTTCCCTGATCACTTCTTCCATACGGAGGAACCCGCCGCAGTGTGTGGATTCCAAGATCCATCATAATAACCTGATAAATAATATTCTGGCCAAGATAGAGGCCAACCTGGCCGGCGTACAGGATGCGGTGATGCTGGATGTGGACGGTTTTGTTTCCGAGACCAATGCCACCAATATTTTCTTTATCCGCCGGGGTACCGTTTATACACCCTTTGCCGATAGTTGCCTGCCCGGGATTACACGGGGAAAGGTCATTGAGTTATGCCGCAGTCATTCGGTGGGAATACACGAAAAAAGGATAAGCATTTCGGAAATGTATACGTCCGAAGAATGCTTTGTGACCGGAACCATGGGTGAACTCACGCCGGTTTTGAAAATAGACGGACGCCAGATCGGGAATGGTAAGCCCGGGGAGCTGACCCGTCAAATACAGGGTTATTACCGCCAACTGACGGAATCGGAAGGAGTCAGGATTCCCTCTGCTTCTTAGGCGTTGCCGTGCTCTCCTGTGGTAATAAAATAGACATCAGGATCGACCCTGTCAGCGTGGTGATAATTACGGCGAAAGAGACGGTCGTACTCAGCTGAATGTTGAACATTTCAAGGAGCATTTTACCTCCTATGAATATCAGAATTATCGACAAACCGCGCTGGAGCAGATAGAATTTATCTATGATCCCTGCCAGCAGAAAGAATTTTGCACGTAAACCGAGGATGGCAAAAATATTGGAGGTGTAGATCAGAAATTCATTCTGGGTAATGGCAAAAGCAGCCGGGATACTGTCGACAGCAAATATCAGGTCGGTAGTCTCTATCAGGAGAATGACCAGAAATAATTGGGTAAAGAACCACTGGCCCTGACGCTTGACCAGAAACTGGCCTCCAAAATCGCCGGGCAGAATCCTCAGGTATTTACGCGCGAATTTGGTTACAGGGTTTTTTCCCGGATCAATTTCGTTTTCTTCTTCCTCGAAGAAAATCTTAATCCCGGAATACATCAGGAAAACACCAAATGCATACAGGATCCAGTGGAACTGTCCCACGAGGTAGGCTCCCAGGAAGATGAAAATGGCCCGGAAAACAATAGCGCCCAGTATTCCCCAGAATAGAATGCGGTGATAGTATTCATCGGCCACCTTGAAATAGCGAAGGATCAGCAGAATAACGAAAATGTTATCCACTGAAAGCGCATATTCAGTCAGATAGGCTGAAAAGAACTCCAGGGACGCCTCCGCTCCACCGTCAAACTCATAGATCAGATAACCGAAACCCACGGAGACGGCGACCCAGAAAATGGACTGGTAAAGTGCACTTTTGGTCGAAATGCGATGGGCACTCCGATTAAAAATGCCCAGATCTATAATCAGGAATAAGACAATAATGGCGCCAAAGAGTCCGAAAAGTAAGGATTCATTTGTATTACCGAATAAGGACGCAATCATTCAAAATCTACACGTGGCGGTTTACAGGTTATAAGTTACTTATTTACAGCACGATACATGAATTCAATATTCAGAATCAGTCAAAAATACAAATTTTAACGAGTCTGTATCAATGCCCTCCATCTTTATTCATATTGGCCATCAGAAGTAACCAAAACAAGTCACTTTTTCTGGCAAATATTACATATTCCTGTAATTAGTAAATTTTGTTCCCTGGCGAGGTACCCCTCAGGGAGTGAGACCGTTGGAATCTTGACATCATCGATACACATGGTATTCCCGCAAACCTCACACTTGAAATGTACATGTTCATGGGTATGTTGCTCGTCGGAGCAATCGGTGCAGGGGGCGTATTTTGCAATGCCATTATCATCAAGAACCTTGTGCACCAGTCCCTTTTCCTGGAAAGCCTTTAAGGTGCGGTACAGCGTCACGCGGTCACAATCCAGTTCGAGGTCACTTTCCAGGTCGGCATGTGACAGGGCATGATCATTTTCAAGAAGCAGGGACAAGACCTTCGTCCGCGTGGCCGTGGATTTCAGTTTGTGGTTTCTTAAAATCTGTGAGGCAGATTCCATGGTTGTGTAAAATCGTTTTCAGTTAATACCTCAACACCGCCGGGTGCAGGTCAGTTCATTTCAAATTGAAGCTCAACAAGGTTTCGGTACAGGCCGTCTTCCCGGGCCAGCAACGACTGGTGATCTCCTGATTCGACAATAGCCCCTTCTTTCAGGACAAAAATACGGTCGGCTTTCCGGATGGTCGAAAGCCGGTGCGCGATAATGATTGAGGTACGCCCCTTCATTAACTCTTCAAGAGCTTCCTGTACCAACACTTCGGATTCAGCATCCAGGGAGCTGGTGGCCTCATCCAGAATTAATAAGGAAGGGTCTTTGAGAATGGCGCGCGCAATGGCAATCCGCTGCCTTTGTCCGCCCGACAACTTCACACCCCGTTCGCCCACCATGGTATCCATACCTTCAGGAAACCGGTCAATGAATTCCATGGCATTTGCTTTTCGTGCTGCTTCTACAATATCTTCCTCCGGGGCGCGCGGTCTGCCGTAGGCGATATTCTCACGTATTGTCCCGCCAAAAAGGATCACCTCCTGCGGAACGATGCCTACGTTTTCCCGGTAGGTTGTCAGGTCATACAAATCGACAGATTTGTGGTTGAGCGAGATCTCGCCGGAATCCACCTCATAAAAACGCATGACCAGCTGAATGATGGTCGATTTACCGGCACCACTCGGTCCGACAAGCGCCACTTTTTCCCCGGCGCTGATGGTAAAATTCAGATCGGTCAGCACCCGTAATTCTTTCCGGGTGGGGTATGAAAAATTGACATTCCGGAAGACGATATCCCCGAGTGGAATTTTTTCTTTTGTCCGGTGGTGGGTAGGCTCGGTGGGCTCTCCAATGATCTCAATGACGCGCTCGGAAGCCCCGATGGCGCGTTGTATTTGCCCGTATATGTTACCAAGACCGGCGATCGAACCCCCGATAAAGCCGGTATACAGGACAAAGCTGAGCAGCTCGCCACTCATCATAATGCCGTCCTGAACCAGCAGGGCGCCGTACCACATCAATCCTACGATTCCGCCCAGCAGCACGAAAATGATAAAGGAAATAAAGATGCCGCGGTAGCTGGCTGATTTGAGGGCGATCCTTACCAGCTTGTCAAGGGCCGTTTTGTACCGGTCAATTTCGAAAAGCTCATTGGTAAATGATTTGACCACGGTTACGGACTGCAGGGTTTCTTCCACGATCACATTGGCCTCGGCCAGCCTGTCCTGGGCAGCCCGGGAAAGTTTTCGGATAAAGTTTCCAAAAAGCAGGGCACCCAGCACCAGGACCGGAAAGGTTAACAGCATGAACAACGTTAACTGGGGTGCCATCAAAAAGATAATTCCCACACCGACCACAAGGGTGGCGATCTGGCGAAAGAACTCTGCCAGGGTTATTGAGAATGTATCCTGGAGCATGGAAACATCGGAGGTGATCCGGCTGATGAGCTCGCCGACCCTGCGCTTATCAAAGAAAGTCATAGGCAGGGATATCATCCGGCTGTAAACATCCCGGCGTAAATCGGCCATGGCCCGTTCATTGACCTGGGCGAAGAAGTAGACACGGAAAAAGGAGAAAAGCCCCTGGATAAACAGGATGGAGAACAGCAGCAGGGCAATACCGGTAACATCCAGCGGGAAAGGTTCACCGGCATGAACCCATGGAAGGAAATCCAGGAAACCCGGTACCACCCAGGGTTTCCCGTCGGCCACATCGACAAGTTTACCGGCCAGGAAGGGGAAAGCGAGTAACATGGAACTGCTGAATACAAGGCTGAACATCCCAAGGCCAAAATACCATGGGTAGCGACGTACGTACCTGAAAATACTCAAAAGCTTTTTCAGGTTGGCCTTATTGAGCTTTCGTTTCTCTTTCTTGTCCAGCGGACTTCTGTCTTTTCGTTTTGCCATTCAGGTGTTGAAACCGGTATTCAATCTGCTAATTTATGGAGATAAACTGGATATCCCCAAAAAGAGCTGCAGAGAGGCCTTCCTGTATTCCGTTCGACTTTTTTTAATTAAATTTAGGAAAACAGAACGCCTTCTATGAACACTTTCAAGCGAGTTATGGTTGGGCTTGACCTGACCGACATGGACGATCAACTCATAAGTTACCTGCCTGTTATTGAAGAGATTTTTGAACCCGATATCATCTATTTCGTCCACGTTGCGAAATCACTCCAGCTTCCTTCCAGGGTAAAAGAAAAATATCCTGACCTGATGGCGCCGATGGACGAATCCCTTGAAAGTGACATTATGAGGAAGGTAAACGCCCAGTACAAGCCAAAAGGTGACATAAGCCTGAAATGTCGTGTCCTGGAGGGAGACCCCATAAAGGAACTTCTCAACTGGACGGGTATTAAGGACATCGATCTGTTTGTAATGGGGCGTAAACGGGAACTGACCGGCGAAGGCAAGTTGCCCAACCGCCTGGCGCGCGTAGCCCATTGTTCGATTTTCTTTGTCCCGCAGCATACCCGCGAGGAAATGAAAAGAGTGCTCGTCCCGGTTGATTTCAGTAAAACCTCGGCGCTGGCACTTCAGTTTGCGATGAAGCTGAAAGACCACCTCAATGTGGATGTAATTGTTCAAAACTCCTACGAGGTGCCTTCAGGCTATCACCTGACCGGCAAATCGTATGAGGAGTTTGCAGAGATCATGCGTACCAATGCCATCGATGATGCCCGGGAGTTTCTGAAAAAGAATAACGTGCCGGAAAAGGAAGTGTCGGTGACCGTTTCCTTCGATGACGAGGATGATCCGGGGGAACGTGCCCACGAAGTGGCGACAGAGAAAAAGGCCGACCTGATCATTATTGCGTCCCGCGGGCGTACGGGATTTGCCTCAATTCTACTCGGCAGCGTGGCGGAAAAGATGATCCTGTACGATTCTGATATCCCGTTGCTGATAGTTAAAAACAAAAAGGAGAACCTCGGTTTCTTTGAGGCTCTCCTTAGGATCTGAATTAGTTTATGATGTCAGGCTGATTTGCGCCGGATCTCTTCCGGGTGCATTTTCAGTGCTTTTGCCTCCTCCTTGTCTTTGGAGAATTTAATATGGTCAGGGACTTCCCTGATATCCCATATCAGTCCCATCCAGCCAAACATCCGGAGGATGTAGTAGGTAATATCCACCTCCCACCAGAAGAATCCCTGCCGTGCAGCCACTTCGTAATAGTGGTGGTTGTTATGCCATCCTTCTCCCATGGTCAGGAGAGCCAGCCACAGGCTGTTTTTTGATTCATCACCTGACTTATAACGCTGGTTTCCAAACTTATGCATGATGGAGTTAATGGAGAATGTAGCGTGGTACAGGATCACGGTGCTCAGGAAAAACCCTATAAAGAGGGTTGAAAACCCGAAATGAGTGAACATCAGCAGAGGACTGCCACCGTTAACCCATGCTCCAAGGGCCATGACGGTCAGTGCGAGAAATATGGGTGGCACCAGGTAATGCTTATTGAGCCACCTTAATTCAGGGTATTTGGCATAGTCGCCAATGGTTTTGTAGTCGGTTTCCTTGTAGTCTGGACCGATAATCCAGCCCACATGTGAATACCAGAAACCGTAAAGTTTCATGCTGTGCGGATCTTCCGGCTGATCACTGTGCCGGTGGTGATGACGGTGATGGGCAGCCCACCAGAGCGCACCTTTTTGTGCAGAGGTCTGCGCCATGAACGCTATCACAAACTGAAACCAACGGCTGGTTTTGTAGGATTTATGTGCAAAATAGCGGTGATATCCGCCCGTAATCCAGAACATCCTTCCAAAATACAGAAGGGCGCATAAGGTCCAGTCAAACCAGGTTGCTCCGGTCCATATTGCACCTAAGGGAAGTAAATGAACGATGGCAAACGCGATTTCCTGTTTCAGGATCGGTTTGTTTCTTTTTCTAAGTTGGGTGGCTTGGGCCA
The DNA here is from genome assembly GCA_964563925.1 of uncultured Roseivirgaceae bacterium. Classification (GTDB taxonomy): domain Bacteria; phylum Bacteroidota; class Bacteroidia; order Cytophagales; family Cyclobacteriaceae; genus JAUILA01. The sequence continues at coordinate 34,524 of CAZLZD010000003.1, forward strand.
TAATTATATTTTTGGGCATTGCTGCTTTAAAAGCACAAATTTACTCTTTTTTATGCAATACCGTTTGAATCTCATTTAGTTTAAGTAACGCTTCCACCGGGGAGATCGTATTGATGTCCAATGTGTTCAGCAATTCTTCTACCTTCCTGAAACGCGGGTCGGCCTCAAATAAGTTCAATTGATAGTTGGCTTTTGGGACCTCTTCCATTTTCTTTTTCATTCCATGCTGCCTGTCGTGGTCCTTCTCAAGGAAATGCATGATCTCGTTGGCTCGTAAAACCACCCGGTTTGGCATTCCGGCGAGTTGAGCCACGTGGATTCCGAAACTGTGCTGGCTCCCCCCTTCCTTGAGTTTTCGCATAAAAAGAATGCGATCACCGACTTCCTTGACCGAAACATTGTAATTTTTGATCCTTGGAAAGTCATTTGTAAGCTGGTTAAGCTCATGGTAATGCGTGGCAAACAGGGTTTTTGCCCGGAAATCAGGATGATTATGAAGAAATTCCGCAATAGACCAGGCGATTGATACCCCGTCATAGGTGCTTGTACCCCTCCCGATTTCATCCATCAGGACCAGGCTGCGGTCGCTCAGATTATTGAGGATACTGGCTGTTTCGGTCATTTCAACCATAAAAGTGGATTCTCCGCGGGAAAGATTATCAGAAGCTCCCACCCTGGTAAATACCTTGTCAACCAGGCCGATATGGGCAGATTTGGCCGGGACAAAGGAGCCCATTTGTGCCATCAGTACGATGAGCGCTGTCTGGCGCAGCAGCGCCGACTTACCAGCCATATTGGGCCCCGTAATAATCATTATCTGCTGGGAGGTGTTATCCAGGAACACATCATTCGGAATATATTCCTCCCCAGGTGGCATTTGCTGCTCAATCACCGCATGACGGCCGTCACGGATATCTATTTGGGTATCCTCCCCGATCTCAGGCCGGGTATATTTGTAATGATCTGCTGCCTGGGCAAAAGAAAGCAGGCAGTCAAGACGGGCGAGCAGCCGGGCATTTTCCTGGATTCGTGAGGTATACTTTGCTGCATCACGTACCAGTCCGGCAAAGAGCTCCTGTTCGATACCTGCCAGTTTATCTTCGGCAGTGAGAATCTTTTCTTCGTATTCCTTTAGTTCTTCTGTAATGTAGCGTTCAGCATTGACAAGCGTCTGTTTCCTGATCCATTCGGAAGGGACCTTGGCTTTGTGGGCATTGCTAACTTCAAGGTAATAACCGAAAACCTTGTTGTAGGCAATTTTCAGGGAGGTTATCCCGGTTTTTTCGATTTCACGCTGCTGAATTTGTACCAGGTAGTCCTTGCCGGTGTACGCAATTTTCCGGAGTTCATCCAGCTCCTCATGAATGCCATCCTTCATCAATCCACCCTGGTGAAGACTGACAGGAGGCTCATCCTGCAATTCCCTGTCTATCTGCCGGCAAAGTTCTTCACAGGTATCCAGGGCGCCGGCCATATTTTGCAATGCAGGGGAGGCGGTATTCTCCAGCGCACCGATCAGCGCGGGAATTTCGGAAAGAGAAAGCTTCAGTTGCACCATTTCCCTGGGGTTTACCCTTCCGACAGCCACCTTGCCGATCAGTCTTTCCAGGTCACCCACCTTTTTCAGCCGCTGGATGAGGTGGCTCCTCAGGTCACGGTCTTTAACAAGATGATCAACCATATCCAGGCGCTCGTCAATCTGGTTTTTATCCTTCAGCGGCAATACGATCCATTTACGCATTAGCCTGGAGCCCATGGCCGTACAGGTATGGTCGAGAATGTCTATAAGCGGTACCCCTCCCTCCTGTTGCGGAAATATCAACTCAAGATTGCGGATGGTAAATTTGTCCAGCCATACGTATTTCTCCTCATCAATCCGGCTGATGGCAGAGATATGGCTTGTTTCCTTGTGTTCGGTTTCTTCCAGGTAATGAAGAATCGCCCCGGCCGCGGCGATGGCCGAAGGCATTTTATCAATGCCGAATCCTTTCAGGTTTTTGGTGCCAAACTGACGCAGCAGCCGGTCATGGCCAAATTCATGGGTGAAGATCCATTCATCAAGGGAAAAAAGGTGATGGTCTTCGCGGGTCAGTTTCCGGATCTGATCACGCTCCTTCTTGCAATACAGGATCTCCGAGGGGTTGAAACCCTGTACCAGCTTGGAAAGATATTCCCGGTTTCCCTGGGCTGCCATGAATTCGCCGGTTGAGAGATCGAGAAAGGCTGCTCCACCGGTTTCGTCCCCGTTCAAATGGAGGGCGGCCAGGTAATTATTATGATTTTTCTCCAGGACATTGTCATTGAATGACAGGCCGGGAGTTACCAGTTCGGTGACTCCGCGTTTGACGATGCCCTTGACCGATTTCGGATCTTCCAGCTGGTCGCAAATGGCCACCCGGTTGCCGGCCCTGACCAGGCGCGGTAAATAATTATCCAGCGCATGATGAGGAAACCCGGCTAATTCGACGTGTGAGGCAGCCCCATTACTGCGTTTGGTCAGCACAATGTCCAGCACTTCACTGGCACGGATGGCATCTTCTCCAAAGGTTTCATAGAAATCGCCTACGCGAAAAAGCAACAAGGCTCCCGGGTACCTTGCCTTAATGGCATTGTACTGTTTCATTAAAGGGGTTTCATTGGGAGATTTCTTCTTCGTCATGCCTGGGTCTGCCGCTGCTATACAAATATTAATTTTTTTCGATCCATAACCAACCCTGAAAGGCAGGGTGGGTTCCGTTCTTTTTTGCAATTTTACACCATGACACGGAAACTGGCCAATGAAGAACTGCATCGTAAAAGTATCTCTGAATTTCAGGCAGCCGACAAAATACCTGTGGTGATTGTCCTTGATGACATCCGGAGCATGCACAATGTGGGATCGGTATTCCGATCGGCGGATGCTTTCCTGGTAGAGCAGATTATCCTGGCAGGTATTACGCCCAAGCCACCACACCGGGAAATTCAGAAAACAGCGCTTGGTGCCACGGAATCGGTAGACTGGTCCTATTCCGGCGACGTGCTGGAGGCTGTCAGGGAATTACAGGAAGACGGCGTGAAGGTGGTTGCGGTTGAACAGGTGAAGGAAGGCATTACCCTGGATTCTTTCCAGCCTGACCCGAAAGAACGATACGCACTGGTTTTTGGCAATGAAGTTTTTGGGGTAAATGAGAAGGTCATTCAAAATGCCGACCTGTGCGTGGAAATTCCGCAATTCGGCACAAAGCATTCACTGAATATTTCCGTGAGTGCAGGGATTGTATTATGGGATGTCTTCCGAAAACTTACGCGTATCGGATAAGCAATTGTTCGCATTCCTCCGCCAGAATACCGGGGATAATTTCACATTCCCCGAATCCCCGTTCGGCGATTTCCCGGCTCGGCATCATTATTTGCGGCAAATACTTCGATATAGTTCGGATGTCAGCACCAAAGTACACTGTATTCATCTTGTGCCAAAGAATTGCTCCCATGCACATCGGGCAAGGTTCACACGTGCTGTACATTACCCGGGGTTTTTCATCTCCGCAGGCACGCAACGCTTCCGTTTCAGCATGTGCCATCACTCCGCGGGTGTCCGTAGCATTGTGCGCGGCGAATACATTGCCACGGTCTGTAACCACCACCGCCCCGAAAGGGGTTTGGCCCTCCCGGGCTTTTTCAATAGCCATTCTCATATAACCGGCCTCATTCATAAAGGCATAACACATGGCTTGGCATGAGAGTTATGAATGGTATAAAAAGAGGAAGGGGACTTGCCGTTTGCGAGTCCCCTTGCCTATTCAACCTAAACAAAGCGTCTTATATAACCTTCTTTCTTATTTTGCGGTCAGTGTCTGTGACTGAGGACCACTTAAAACCTCGAAGGTGTAGTATTTTGAGTTTATGCTGCCGAAGTCATATACCCGCTTGAATCCTTTGTCGAAGTTTACGCGCTCCTCATGCAGTACGATATCATAAGCATCCCTGATTCGGATCGTTACTTCGTTCTGATTAGGCTTCACGACGATAAGCTGAAATTTATTATTTGCTTCGTCGACGCGCTGCACCATTGCTTCCATATGGCTGAGTTCAACCTCTTCCACCAGGGCATTGTGCTTGATCACTTCGCGAACGGCCGTGCCATCCGGGTTGATCACTTCAAAGGTGTAGGTACCGGGCTCGAGTTCCTGGAAATTGTAAGGAATGGCGAATCCGTTTTCGGTAACGTGTTTTTTACTGTAAATGCGTGAACCTTCTTCATTGTAGACATTCACTCGAACTTTCTGCGTGCTTTCTGATTCCACCGGGACATAAAACAGCTTATAACTGATGTTGTCCAGTTTCATAATTGCCATTTTTGATTCTTTGGCAGGTGCAGGTTTTTTCGATTCTTTGTCGCCGTCTCCAGGACCGGAGTACGCAAATGAAGACATAGTAATAGTAAGGGCTAAAAGTGTTGTTAGCGTTTTCATAATTGAATTATTTTGATGTTTGACCTACTCTATAGACGAGTAAAAGGGGGCTCAGGGTTGTCTGAGTGCGAAAAAAAATGACCAGCGGTTGTTCTGACGTGGCGAATGGGAACAGGTAAAATTAAGCTCCCGCAAACAAGGGGAGAAACAGAGGTGTTATGTTACCGATTTATGAACATAAGAATTTTAATCCTATGAAAGAGCTCCTGCTGCTGCTGTCTTTTTTTCTGATTTCATCCGTTTTGCACGGCCAGTCAGACGGTCTGCTCAAAAAATATCAATGGAAAAACAGGGTAATCCTGCTGTTTGCTTCGGGTCAATCGGATGCTCTTTTGCAAAAACAACAGAAGATTTTCCGGGAAGACAGCGCCGGAATGGACGACCGGGACCTGATCGTGAAGGTAATTACCCCTGATTCGCCGGAGGAATGGAAAGTGCTCAGTCAAAAACTGGATGCAGGCGGTCCCTTTTCTTTCCTGCTGATCGGGAAGGACGGCGGAGTTAAAAAACGCAGTGATCAGCCGGTTTCGTTAGAATCATTATATTCACTCATCGATTCAATGCCCATGCGACAGTCGGAAATGCGACGCCGCGATCAGTAAGGGGCACTAACTCCAAACCCGTGCACATGTCTACTTTTGGCCAGCAAGTAATTAATTATTACCGGGAGCTCAGGCCTCCCAGCGTGCCCGCAGAGGTGGAGGTCCTCTATCCGTTGGAAGATCCGGAGGTCATGCGGGTGATCAGCTCATTTTATAACAGGTTCTTTGATGACCAGGATACGCGCACATTTCTGATTGGGATTAATCCGGGCCGTCACGGAGGTGGCTCGACCGGAGTACCTTTCACCGACCCTCAGAAACTGACCGACGTACTTGATATACCTAATTCCTTTGAAGGGCAACAGGAGCTCTCCTCACGCTTTATCTATCAGATGATTGATCACCTGGGCGGACCGGAATCCTTTTACCGCCGTTTTTATATCACATCGGTATGTCCGCTGGGGTTTACAAAGGACGGAAAGAATCTCAATTACTATGATTCGAAGCAATTGGAGAATGCCCTGGAGACGTATATTGCTGAAAATCTCAGCGTCCAGCAATCATTCGGGGCAAAACCGGTTGCGTTTAGCCTGGGAATGGGCAAAAACATTGCTTACCTGAATAAGATCAATAAGCGGCATGGATTTTTCGAGGAGATCAGGCCGTTGCCCCATCCGCGCTGGATCATGCAATACAGGCTGAAACGCCTGGATGAATTTCTTGATCTCTACCTGCGGGAGCTGGGAGAAATTTAAAGGCTCAGGTTTTCATAGATTACCGCCGCGCCTTGTCCGACCCCCACACACATCGTTGCCAGCCCGTATTTCACCTTTCTCCGTTTCATTTCATGAAGCAGGGTGGCCGAAATGCGTGTGCCACTGGCTCCCAGCGGATGCCCGATCGCAATGGATCCGCCATTCACATTAACGATATCAGGGTTCAGGCCGAGGTCCCTGATACAGGCAATTGACTGGGCCGCAAAGGCTTCATTCAGTTCAACGAGGTCGATGTCCTTTAACGAAAGGCCTGCCCGCTGCAATGCCTTTTTGGTGGCAGGTACCGGACCAATCCCCATACAATCCGGTGTTACCCCGGCAATCGCCCTGGATACCACCCTGGCCATGGGCGTAAGGCCGCATTGGCTGAGTGTTTTTTCATTGACCAGGAGTGCGGCAGCCGCTCCGTCGTTGATACCGGAGGCATTGCCGGCAGTGACCGAACCATTTTCCCTGAATGCCGGACGAAGCCCTGACAGGATTTCCACGCTGGACAGCCTGGGATGCTCATCCGTATCAAATACTATGTCGTCGGCTTTGCGCTGCGGGATTCGAACGGGCACAATTTCGTCGCTGAATTTACCTTCCCGGGCCGCCTTGTCATATTTTTCCTGCGAGCCATGGGCAAATACATCCTGTTCTTCCCGCGTGATCTTCCATTTCTCCGCTACATTTTCAGCGGTTTCCCCCATGGCAAAGGGATAATGAAGTTTCGTTAGCCGGGGGTTAATAAACCGCCATCCTATACTGGTATCAAATAATTCCTGAGAGCGGTCAAATGATCGTTCGGCCTTGCTTAGCACATAAGGCGCACGTGACATACTTTCCACACCACCGGCAATAAATGCCTGTCCGTCGCCAGCCATCAGGGCCCTCGAAGCGTCCATAACAGACTGGAGCCCGGAGGCACAGAGCCGGTTTACTGTTATACCCCCGCATTCAATGGGCAGTTCGGCCAGCAGAAGGGCCATTCGCGCCACATTCCGGTTGTCTTCCCCCGCCTGATTGGCGGCCCCGAATATCACGTCTTCCAAAAGGGCGGTATCGAGCGACGGATTTCTTTCGATAATTTTCCTGATCACATGAGCCGCCAGGTCGTCTGGCCGTACTGCGGCCAGGGTTCCGTCAAATTTTCCCACTGCCGTCCGGATGATATCCACTACATATGCACTTTCCATCGTATTCCTTCTCTGTTTCGTTTTTACCCCCAATTTGATTTACTTTGCCTTGCAATTTAAAGCAATAGGGATATGTTACAAAGAATTCAAACCGTATTTCTGATACTTGTCGTCCTCCTGATGGTCGCGGCACTTTTCTTTGATGTGGCTGTGTATGAGAATGCAGAGAACGGGGCAACCTACATCATTGCTCCCTTCGGACTGGAGATCGTTTCTCCCGAAGGCGAATCCGAAAAACAGGCCATTCCCTATGTGCTCCTTGCCGTGCTGGCCATCGCCAGTATCACCGTGGCCGTAATTGAGATTACCAAGTTCAGGAACAGGTTGCTGCAGATCAAAATGGGGACGCTTAATTCTGTGATCCTGGCAGCCACCACCATCCTGGCCGTCTACCTTTCCAATGACCTGGCGCAGGCAAAAAACCTGAACCCTTCCTATGATATCTTTGTATTTCTGGCACCGGCGGCCCTGATCTTTAATGCCTTGGCCAACCGGTTTATCCACCGGGATGAAAAACTGGTGCGTTCGGTCGACCGGATACGCTGATTTACGATCAATACTGACAAATTTCACTGCAATCCTGCCAGGGATATGCCAATATGTCATTTTTGTGGTGGTGGAATATTTTTTGTGTGCCTTGGTGTAGAAATAAACTGAGTGAGAACTATGCAAGAAACTGGAACCATTTCAATCCATACCGAAAACATTTTCCCGATCATAAAGAAATTTCTTTATTCGGATCATGAAATTTTTCTTCGGGAGCTGGTGTCCAACGCCGTGGATGCCACACAAAAAATAAAACGCCTCTCGTCACTGGGCGAGCTCGATCAGGACCTGGGTGACCTGACGGTAGAGGTCAGTTTTGACAAGGAAAAAAAGACCATCACAGTGAAAGATCACGGCATCGGCATGACGGCCGAAGAGATCAAGAAATATATTAACCAGATTGCCTTTTCCGGGGCATCCGAGTTTGTCGAGCGATTCAAGGACAAGGACAATATTCAGGATATCATCGGGAAATTCGGGCTGGGATTTTACTCGTCATTCATGGTGGCAAACCGGGTGGAGATTATCTCCAGGTCCTACCAGGAAGGAGCAGAAGCAGCTCACTGGACCTGTGACGGATCCACCCAGTTTGAAATCAGCAAAGGCGAGCGGGAAGAGCGGGGAACCACCGTGATCCTCCATATTGCCGAGGATTCGGAAGAATTTCTCGATGAATGGCGCCTGAAGAGCATTCTCGACAAATACTGTAAATTCCTTCCGGTACCGGTCCGCTTTGGAAAAACCACCGAGCAGGTGGAGGATGGCAAGGACGAAGAGGGCAAGCCGAAGTACAAGTCCGTCGAGAAAGACCGGATCATTAACGATACGGATCCGCTCTGGACCAAATCCCCTTCAGATCTGAAAGACGAGGATTACCTGAAATTCTACAAGGAACTCTATCCAATGTCGGAGGAGCCGTTATTCTGGATTCACCTGAACGTGGATTACCCGTTTAACCTTACCGGTATCCTCTATTTCCCGAAGGTGAAGAATGACTTTGAGGTTCAGAAGAACAAGATCCAGCTTTATTCCCGGCAGGTATTCATTACGGATGAAGTGAAGGATGTGGTACCTGAATTTCTGATGCTTCTGCACGGAGTCATTGATTCGCCTGATATCCCGTTAAACGTATCACGAAGCTATCTGCAGTCAGACAGCAACGTGAAAAAGATCAATGCCCACATTACCAAGAAGGTAGCCGATAAGCTGGGAGAATTGTTCAAAAACGAGCGTACTTCCTATGAGGAGAAATGGGATGACATTGGCATTTTCGTGAAATACGGCATGATATCCGAGCCTAAGTTTAATGACAAGGCAAAGGATTTTGCACTCCTGAAAAACACGGACGGCAAGTTTTTTACCCTGGAAGAATACCGCAGTGCGGTGGCGGATAATCAGACTGACAAGGATGAGCAGGTGATATATCTGTATACCACAGATGCCGGCAAACAGGATACTTATGTTCAGAATGCCATACAGAAGGGATATGATGTACTGGTTATGGACGGAGTCATTGATCAGCATTATGTGAATCACCTGGAGCAGCAACTGGAAAAAACACATTTAAAGCGTGTGGATGCGGATACCATTGACAAGCTGATCGACAAGGATGAAAAAATTGAAAGTGTGTTGAGTGAGGAGGAGCAGGAGAAAGTGCGTGCCATTTTCGAAGAGGCAGTAGCCAACCCGGGCATGACCCTGAAAGTGGAGTCCCTTGCACCGGATGATATGCCTGTAACGATCACCATGTCGGAATTTATGCGGAGAATGAAGGATATGGCCCGTACCGGCGGTGGTGGCATGGCGATGATGGGCAACCTGCCTGACCAGTTTGACCTGACTATTAATGCAAACCACCCGTTGGTTGGAAAAATCCTGAAAGCACGAAAGGCGGAAAAGAAAAAGCAACTGGCTAAACAGGCGTATGACCTGGCCATGTTGTCGCAGAATATGCTTTCCGGGAAGGACTTGACGTCATTTATCCGGCGCAGTGTCGAACTGGCAGCGGAGCAGTAATTCGCCCTACGGATCGGCGGAACCATTTTGGCGTAAAAAGGGTTTAACCATCAAGGACACAGGTCGCAGCCTTCTGGCGGCGGCCTGTTTTTGTTATTCCCGCACCATGGAAAGCGCAACTACCTCCGGAGAGGTTGACGCATAGACGGGAATTTTTTATAATATTGGAATTACAGATTCGTTAATTCAAGAAATGAGATACCTCGTAATTTTCTTCCTTTTATTGCTTGTCCTGCCGCTGGGCACCCGGGCCCAGGATGAGCGTGATCCTGACAGCAGGGATGATTTCTTTTCCGTGGATACGCCCATAACCGTAAACCTTGAAGCAGAGGAAGAGGAGGAGGAAGAGGATGTTAAACCGAAAGAGAAGAAACGGAAGAAGAAAGTTTTTTACGGCATTAAGACGAAAAAAAGGTTTACCCGTGACGGGGACGAATTTGAGCAGTTCTATGTGCTGAAGGAATTTGAGATGCCTGATCCTTATGTGCGTGATGTGTATTGGCTGGACCACCGGCGGGGTGCCATCCGGGTTGGCGGAACTATTGACCCGAAATACGGAGAAATCCTGCACGGCCCCTATAAGCGGGTTAAAAATGACAAGGTGATCGAGGAAGGAATTTTTTACAAGGGTACAAAACACGGACGCTGGATAGTGCGCAACCAGGAAGACATTCTCCTGGACAAGGAAAAATACTACATGGGCTGGCCGCGTGAGTCCATGGTGAGTTATTATGACCGTGACCGGAATAAAATGAAGGAGATCATACCGATCGAATACGGCGAAAAAGAAGGTTATTACTATTATTTCCACGACAATGGCAAGGTGGCGGTCCGTGGTGAATATCACTGGGATGCCCCGGTGGGAGAATGGACCGAATATTACCCCTCAGGGTTCAGGAAAAAGATTATCCGTTTTGACAAAGATCCTTTTGAAGAAGTATTCAGGGCGTACACCGTAAAGGAATGGGACCGCCGAGGACGGGTGGTCTTTGAAGAACGGGACGGTCCTCAGTAAAAGGCGTCCTCAAAATGAGACAGCGACCAGGAAGCCCCCTTCCAGGTGATCGCGATAATGTCGAACCTTACCAGGGCCCCGGGCCAGTGTGTTTCTGCATAGGCCGCTGCGGCTTCGGTAATCCTTGCTGTTTGTGAAGGTTCCAGTGATTCTTCAGGATAACCGAAAGAATGAGTGCTGCGGGTCTTTACTTCCACAAACACAATCCAGTTTCCTTTTTTGCACACCAGATCGATTTCGGCGCGGCGATCGCGGTAATTACGGGCAACCAGGCAGTACCCCTGCCGGCGCAGGTACCGTGCGGCAATCTCCTCTCCCCGTTTTCCAAGTACATGTCGTTTGTCCATTAATGTGTAGTTTTACAGTGAGTAAAAAGGAGTAACAGGTGAACGCAAAGATCAACAGGAAGGTCACGTTTCGGCATTTGGGCAAAATGGATTACAAGGAAGCATGGGATTATCAGACCCTGCTTTTTGACCAAATCGTGGAGGCCAAGATAGCCAACCGGACCCGGGAGGAAGCCGATCAGCAACCTACAGAAAACCATCTCCTTTTTGTGGAGCACCCCCATGTCTACACCCTGGGAAAGAGCGGAGATGAAAAGCATCTGCTGGCAGACCAGGAGGGTCTCAGGAAGATCGGAGCGAACTATTACAGGATCAACCGGGGCGGTGATATAACGTATCACGGCCCGGGCCAGATCGTTGGCTACCCGGTAATTGACCTTGAAAATTTCTTTACCGATATTCATAAGTATCTGAGATTGCTTGAAGAAGCGGTAATCCGTACCCTGGCGGAATATAATATTGCCGGCGGACGGATCGAAGGGCTCACCGGAGTATGGATAGACCATGAGGGCAACGCCCCGCGTAAAATTTGTGCGCTCGGTGTTAAGACAAGCCGATGGGTGACCATGCATGGATTTGCGTTCAATGTGAATACTGACCTGTCGTACTTCGGACACATTGTTCCCTGCGGTATTGATGACAAGGCGGTCACGTCAATGAAGAAGGAGCTCGGGGCAGACCAGGATATGACGGAGGTGGAAGCAAAGCTAAAGGAACACATTGGAGGGCTCTTTGCCATGGAACTGACTGAAGCAGATTCAACATTAAAGGCATGAAAGAGGATATTGAACGACCCAAAGTAGAAAACGTAACCCTGGCGGTGACCCGTGAGGTAAACGAACTGGATGCGGAGGAGTGGAAAGTCCATCTGCTGAACCAGAATTCCTTTGACCTGGAAAATATCCTGATCACCTCCAAAGGGTACGGTGAAAAGGACGGTGAAAAGCAGGAAACATCCACCCTGCGTCATTACCTTGAAAGCCTTTCCTCCCATTCTTCTTTCATGGTGGAACCAATACAACCGGAATTGTTTCATCTGAATAATGAATACTGGGTGAGTTATTATGCCGGGGGGAAAATGTATGACAAGCGGTTTGTCTTCCTGCCGGATTCCATTCAGGAAGATCACCTGCATTTTATAGATATGCTTAACCTGCACGGTGTGCTGCACTCATGAAGGAATATCTCCGCAACATTCTTTTTGTGGACATTGAGACGGTACGGCTTACCGAGGAGTTTGACCAGTTGGATGACCGCCTTCGCGAAGCCTGGATAAAGAAAGCTGCCTGGATGCAACGTGATGATGATCGTTCGGCGGGTGAGCTGTATGAAGACCGGGGCGGGATCTATGCCGAATTTGGGCGGGTGGTGGTGATCGGGATGGGGATTTTACATGAAAAAGGAGGAGAATGGATACTCCGGACCAAATCCCTTTTTCATCCCGATGAGAAAGTTGTGCTGAGGGCTTTCAGCGAAGTGCTTTCCCGTACCAACCAGGATGAGCTGATGCTTTGTGCACATAATGGGAAGGAGTTTGATTTTCCTTATTTGTCGAGAAGAATGCGGATCAACCACATCCCGCTGCCGCAGGCCCTGGATATTGCGGGGAAGAAACCCTGGGAGATCCAGCACCTGGATACAATGGAAATGTGGAAGTTCGGGGACTTCCGCCACCTGACCTCACTGGATTTACTGGCGGCACTATTTAACATTGAGTCGAGTAAAACGGTTATGGATGGCAGCGAAGTTGGGAAAACTTTCTACATTGAAAGGGATCATGAAAAGATCCAGGAATATTGCCTGAGGGATGTCGAAGTGACCGCAAGGCTGTTTCTGCACCTGAAAGGATGGCATGAGTTGACTTTTCGCACAGACAGGAAAGATCAGGCAGAAGAATGACCGGGCGGCGTAATTGTTGCATCTTTGTACTATAACGATATGAGTAAGAAACGAAAGAAAAATAAATCAGGGAAGTCCTCAAACATTCACGCGAAACTGAGAGATAAGATTACCTCCCTGCTTAACCGAAATATTCACAATACATATTCTCCGAAACAGATCACCAAAAAACTGGGATTCAGGCGTTCAGATTACAACCGCGCCATCCCGGAGGTTCTCGCCCAGCTGGAAAAAGAAGGCAAAGTTGCCCGTTCCGGAAACGGGAGTTTCAAGAGTGTAAAGGAGCCTGATTTTGTGATCGGGCGGGTAGACCATGTGAATCCAAGGTTTGCCTATGTGATCCCCGAAGAGGAAACCGGGAATGAGGACATATACATCAAGACGCCAGACCTCAAGTTTGCCATGGACGGTGACAGGGTACGTGTCATGACCTCGCCCACCCGTCACGGATTGCATCCGGAAGGCCGGGTGGTGGAGATCCTTGAACGCGGACGCACCACCCTGGTGGGCCGCATAGAAATTTCACCGCGGTACGCTTTTGTTATCCCGGATAACCGCAAGATCCACCAGGATATTTTTATCCGGCTGGAAGACACCTTGCAGGCGAGCCACAACGACAAGGTGATCCTTGAAATAACAGAATGGCCTTCCGCTGATAAAAGTCCGGAAGGTAAAGTGACCAAGGTGCTGGGACGGGCCGGGGATAACGATGCCGAAATCCATTCGATTATGGCCGAATTTGATCTCCCGTTTGAGTTTCCTGATCATGTCATCAGTGATGCCGAAAAGATCAAGGATGATTTCAGCGACAAGGAAGTCAAAAAGCGAAAGGATTTTCGGGATGTCCTGACCTTTACGATCGATCCGGAGGATGCCAAGGACTTTGACGATGCCCTGTCTTTCCGGGTCCTGGACAACGGGGATTACGAGGTCGGAATCCATATCGCGGACGTGACCCACTATGTACACCCCGGGTCGGAACTTGAAAAAGAGGCATTTAAACGAGCCACATCCGTGTATCTGGTAGACCGCACCATACCCATGTTACCCGAAAGGCTTTCCAATGAACTTTGCTCGCTTCGTCCGCGTGAGGATAAAATGACCTTTGCTGCGGTGTTTGTACTGGATGAGGAAGGCAAGATAAAGAATGAATGGTTTGGAAGGACGGTCATTCACAGCGACCGCAGGTTCTCGTATGAGGAAGCCCAGGCCAGTATTGAATCCGGCATCGGGTCATTGTCAAATGAACTGGTCGTGCTGAACAAAATTGCGAAGAACCTTCGTAAGAAGCGTTTCCAGCAAGGGGCTGTCAATTTTGAGACGACTGAAGTAAAGTTCAAGCTCGATGAAAACGGCAAACCGCTGGGTGTTATCCCCAAAGTACGCAAGGATGCGCACAAGCTTATTGAAGAGTTCATGCTCCTGGCCAACCGCCGGGTAGCCACCTTTGTATTCGGGATGAAGGAAGGAAAGGATCGGAATACCTTTGTCTACCGGACCCATGATTTCCCTGATCCTGAGAAAGTAAGTGCATTTGCCACTTTTGCGAAGAAATTCGGACATCAGCTTAAGACCGATGAGAAAGCCATTTCAAGTTCGCTGAATGCACTCATGAGTGAAATTGAGGGCAAGCCGGAAGAGAATGTGCTGCAGCAGCTTGCTATACGGGCCATGGCGAAAGCTAAATATACGACCAAGGCCATGGGCCATTTCGGACTGGCTTTCGACCACTACACGCATTTCACATCGCCGATCAGGCGATACCCCGACATGATGGTGCACCGTTTATTGCAGCATTACCTGGATGGTGGAAAATCGGTGAAGGAGGAGGAATATGAAAAGAAATGTGAACATTCTTCCGAACAGGAGAAGCGGGCGGCCGATGCAGAGCGTGCTTCTGTGAAATACAAGCAGGTTGAATTCATGCAGACCGTGGAAGACAAGGTGTTTACAGGAATTATTTCCGGTGTAACCGAATGGGGAATTTTTGTCGAGATCGTGGAGACCAAGTGCGAAGGAATGGTGAGGCTTGCCGACCTTCAGGATGATTTTTATGAATTTGACGAAAAGAATTATCGTGTGATCGGACGGAGTAACAAGCGTATATTCACACTTGGTGACCAAGTGTATGTCAGGGTGAAGAATACCGATATTGACCGGCGCACCATCGACCTTGAATTTGCCGAGAAAGAAGAAGTTTTAATTTAACCTGTATGCTGACAACACTCCCGCGGCTTCAAAAGCTGATCAGTGAGGGGATAGATGCCCTGGAATATGGGCAAGACCCGGACGAACTTTACGAGCCTATCCGGTATATTATGAGCCTGGGGGGCAAGCGACTCAGGCCGCTGCTGACGCTGCTCGCCTACTACATGTATGAGGACAACCCGGAAGAAGCGCTTGACCACGCCCTGGCGGTTGAGATGTTTCACAATTTCACCCTGATGCATGACGACATCATGGATGAGGCACCATTGCGCCGTGGCCAGCCGACAGTGCATGAAAAATGGAATGTCAATACCGGTATCCTGAGCGGAGATGTAATGCTGGTCAGGGTCTATGACCAGTTCCTGAAATCCCACGAAGAGAAGCTTTCTACCGTAATGAAGCGGTTTAACCAGTGTGCATCGGACGTGTGCGAGGGACAGCAGCTTGATATGTTGTTTGAGGGGAGGGAAACGGTCTCCGAGGAGGAGTACCTTGGCATGATCCGCCTGAAAACGGCCGTACTGCTTGGATTCAGTCTCGAACTGGGCGCCCTGCTTGCTGGTGCCGCCCCGGAAGATCAGGATGCCTTACGGGAATTCGGCACCCTGATGGGCACCGGATTCCAGTTGAAAGATGATTACCTGGATGTCTATGGCGACCATGAAAAATTCGGAAAGCAGGTGGGCGGGGACATCATTTCCAACAAAAAGACATTTTTACTGATTCACGCCCTGCAAACGGCGGATGATTCTCAAAGAGCCACCCTCAGTAAATGGATTACCGCAACTAATTTTGATGAGCAGGAAAAAGTAAAGGCAGTAACCGCCATTTACGATGAGCTTGGTATTGCCGCGCTTACCCGAAGTAAAATCGATGAGTATTTCGAGGAGGCGTTTCGTGCACTTAAAAAGGTTAACGCCTCATTGAACAGAAAATCAGTGCTGCGGCAGTTTGCCACCGTACTGATGGACCGGGATCACTGATTATTTTACCCGTTGATTGCTGGCCAGTTTCAGATTAACCCCGCGTTTTTCCAGGATACCCTGCATTACCAGGACTTCTGCCACGAGATTTACCGGCTCCATCAGCAGTTCCCATTGTTCAGGATCCAGCCTTCTTGCAACTTCTTCGGTGGTGAAGAAATTATCAGCTCGCTCCTTCGCCATTTCGAGCATGAACACTTTTATTTTATCTGCTGCAATCATAATTCTTCTGCAAGATAGGAAAACATCCGCAGATAAGGATAAGTTCAATTATCCCAGGTCTACTTCCAGCTGGTTGGCGAGGATATCTTCCATCGTTTCACGTTTCCTTATCAGCAAGGCGTTTCCCTGATAAATCAGGACTTCCGCGGGTCGTACCCTTGAATTATAATTGGATGCCATACTGAACCCATATGCCCCGGCATTCTTTATCGCAAGGATATCTCCTTCCCGCACTTCATTCAGTTTTCTGTCCCAGCCCAGGGTATCGGTTTCACAAATATTGCCCACCACCGAATAGATGCGCTGGGTACCCTTGGGGTTGGATACATTTATGATATGATGATATGCCTCGTACATCATGGGACGCAGCAAATGGTTGAAACCTGAATTTACCCCGACAAAAACCGTAGCGGGGGTGGTTTTGATTACATTGGCCTGTACCAGCAGAACGCCTGCCTCGCTGACCAGGTATTTGCCTGGTTCAAACCACATCTCCAGTTTACGCCCATAACTTTCGCAAAAGGTGTCAAATGCTTTCCCCAGCTTGAGCCCCAGGTCGTATACATTCGTCACGATATCATTCTCCTTGTAACCGACCTTAAAGCCGCTCCCAAAATCAATAAATTCCAGATCAGGAAATTCCATGGCGATGCCAAACAGGATTTCCGCCACCTTAAGGAATATTTCTGCATCCAGGATATCCGATCCGGTATGCATATGCAGTCCCGTAATATGCATGTCGTTGGTACGCACCACGCGCATGACATGGGGCAACTGATAGATCGATATCCCGAATTTTGAATCGACATGGCCTGTCGAAATCTTATGGTTACCGCCTGCCATGATATGCGGGTTGAGCCGGATACAGCAAGGCAGGGTGTGACGGAAACGGTTGCCGAATTGCTCCAGGATACTTATGTTGTCAATGTTGATGGTTAGTCCCATTTCCACTCCCTCCAGAATCTCTTTAAAGGAGACGCAGTTTGGGGTGAACAATATATCGGAAGGAGAGAATCCCGCCTTGAGGGCCAGGCGAGCCTCTTCCAGGGATACAACATCTACCCCCGCCCCGTGCATTTTCATGAGCTTCAGGATATTGATGTTGGTCAACGCCTTGGCTGCATATTTGATCTTTATTTTCTGATGTGAAAATGCATTTTTCAGGGTTTGGAGCTGTTTGAGAATTTTTTCGGCGTCATACACATATAACGGCGTCCCGAATTCCCTGGCCAGTCCGGCAACATCGTTGCCCTGGATCGTATACGAAGTATTTGATAATTCCATAATGCAGGGCAAAGATACAAAAATATGAGGGTTGAAACAGGGGTATCCAAACACCGCCGGATGCCTGATTCCAGGGCAATGCCGATACGCATTGCCTTCACCGCTACTCTTGTTAATTTCATATAATTTCAATACCTTACTTGTTCGCCATTGTTGGAAACCGGGCCCGAAAAATGCGCTGTGCCAATGGCCTGTTTTTTTCAATTTTTTTGACAACTTCGCAGAGAACGAAGTAACCTTAATACCAGCTGACAAACCATGATCCAGATCATTCCATCCATTGCTATTATTGAAGGAAAGGTTATTCGCCTTCAGCAGGGAGATTTTTCCCGGGAGAAGGTGTATGACGACAGCCCGGTGGACCTGGCGCACAATTTTCAGAATCACGGTATTGAAGTGGTACACCTGGTTGACCTGGACGGTGCGCGCAGGGGTTCACCAAAAAACTACCATATCCTTGAGGCAATAGCCGGTCATACGAACCTGAAAGTTGATTTCACAGGAGGCATTCATACCGATGGTGATATCAGCAAGGCATATGAATATGGAGCCAGCTACATCACCGCCGCGAGTGTGGCGGTCAGCAATAAGAAACAATTTGCCTCCTGGATCATTTCCTACGGTCGGGAAAAGATTACCCTGGGTGCCGATGCCCGGGACGGTAAGATTGCCGTTCGCGGATGGGTAAAAGATACCGACATCGATCTTTTTGAGCATATCGACTATTTCTATTCAAGAGGACTGAAGTACGTGAAGACCACGGATATCTCCAAGGAAGGGGTCATGGAAGGTCCTGCTTTTGAGATTTACAAGAAGATCATAGAAACCTTTCCGGACATTTGTGTCCTGGCCAGCGGAGGGGTGCGGAACCTGGATGATATTAAACGACTGAATGACATGGGCGTTTTTGCTGTAATTGTAGGGAAGGCGCTCTACGAGCAAAAAATCAAGCTCAAGGACCTTGAGCAGTTTATGGTAAAATCCTGAGTGTACGGCGGTTTATTCTACCGTTTCGAACTTAAATTTCTGAATGAGGTAATACAGGAAATTGAAGGATAGAATGGAATCGTCTTTTTCACCTTCAACCTCTGGTGATTTACCCGGTTTAGATGAATCAGGTTGGGTAACAACCGGGCGGGTACGCACAACAGGCTGTTTGGCCGGGGTGCTGACAGCAGGAGAATCTGTTTTCTTTTCTGGGGTAACGGTGCTCCGTTCTTCCGGCATCATACCACCTTCACGAACATTGTAAATTTCCTCTGAAGGATATTGCGGGTCTTGCTGACGTTCACCTTCCTCAACCGGGAAACCACTTTCCTGGGCAATAGCCGAGCTGCCCAAACCCAGGGTCAGCATAAGAACAGCACATGTGAAAAGAGACTTGTTCATAATATTTGGCGGACAACAAATATATGGAATTTATTTAACATTTTATAGTGCAGTTCTGACACATTTTGCTTAACAAAGACAGACATGGAAAAGTTATCCTGGGATGATTTTATGAAGGTTGATATGCGGGTCGGGACCATCAGAAAAGCGGAGGAATTTCCTGAAGCGCGTAAACCAGCCTACAGGCTATGGGTAGATCTCGGCCCTGAATTGGGGGTAAGGAAATCGTCAGCGCAGCTGACAACGCTATACCGGCCCGAAGACCTGGTCGGGCGCCAGGTTCTCTGTGTGGTTAATTTTCCTTCCCGGCAGATTGGTCCGTTCCTTTCAGAGGTGCTTGTCACCGGTGTGCCTGACAGGGAAGGAAATGTTATTCTTACCACATTCGAAAGAAAGGCCCCGGATGGCAGCCGGTTATTCTGATTTTCGGTACGCTCCGCTGGGAGGCTTGGAACCGGTAGATATGTATCTTGCATTCTCCGATGCATTCGCTGCCTATCCCATGCCGTTCTCAATGACACTGGAAGAATTTACCACCAAGTTCATCCACCGCCTGAAGGTGAATTTCGAATATTCTGCTGGGGTGTGGGAAGGCAATAGCCTGGCCGGATTTGTGATGGTGAGGTTATATGGTTCCCGGTTGTATTATGCGGCGGTGGGCATTCGTAAATTTTACCAGGGCAGGGGTCTCATCGGTCCTTTGTTAGCCTTTCAGCATTCACTGACTGAAGGCCTGGGAGCGAAATCTGTCTGGCTGGAAGTGTTGCCGGATTACGACCGGGCCAGAAATATTTATGAAAAGGCTGGGTTTTCGATTCACCGTAAGCTGTGTTCATATGAGGGGACGATCAGGAGTCCTGAACGGGAAAGATTACCGCTGACAGGCACCAGGGTAATACCCTGGGATACGGTGAGGCCGTGGATGGAGCATGAGCCGTCTTTCATGAATTCGGAAGCTGTGGTGGAGGCGGGAAGTCTTAATGAAAAAGCATGGATATATGCTGATAATGCGGGAGCCGGAGCGTTATTGGTATTGAATACGCGCAGTGGAAGGATATCCACCCTGCTGGTGCGCCCTGACCTTCGTCGTAACGGGTTGGGAAAGCGGTTAATACATTTTGCGGCGCGGCAGATATCCGGAAAGCTCGTGTTTATCAATGTGCCCGGGGAAGATATGGGAACCCGGCGGCTGCTGGAGCATTGCGGACTGCGTATTTTTTGCGAGCAATTGGAGATGAAAAGGGAGTTATGAAGAACTCATTTTGTATTTTTGATTCATGACCTTCCAGGACATTACCGCGATCACCCAGGGGGAAATCCTGCAACACCGGCAGGAGGTGATCGTCAGGCACCTGGTTTATGACAGCCGGCGACCCCTTTCTGAACCCGAAACAACCGTCTTTTTTGCCATCAAGGGTGCTAACCATAATGGCCATGACTACTTGCAGGACTTGTATTCAAGGGGAGTGCGCACATTCATTATCGAAGAATCATCCTTTAGCGACACCTTGCCGGAAGCCAATGTGCTAAGGGTCGAGCATACTGTCAGTGCCCTGCAGGCGATAGCCACATCCCACCGAAAGCCATTCCGGGGAGAGGTGATCGGCATTACCGGAAGCAACGGCAAAACCATTGTTAAGGAGTGGCTCTACCAGATGCTGGCCCCCCATATGAATGTGGTGAAAAGCCCGTCAAGTTACAATTCGCAGATAGGGGTACCGCTTAGTGTCTGGCAGCTGCATCCTGCGCATGAAGCGGCCATTTTTGAGGCCGGGATTTCCAGGCCCGGGGAAATGATTTCGCTGGAACGGGTTATCCGCCCCACCATTGGGATATTCACAAATATCGGTAGTGCGCATGACGAAGGATTTCCAGATCGCAGGACAAAGGTGGCCGAGAAGATGAAACTTTTTAAGGATTGCCGTGTGATGATATATTGCAGGGACCATGAAGAAATCCATGCCCAGGCCCAGGGACCCGTATTATCCTGGGGCAGGCATCCTGAGAGCGACGTGCGCATTCTTGAAAAGGAAGTAATTGGCGGAACCACCCGGTTGTCGTGCGTGCAGGAGAAGGAAACCTTCGCTTTAACTATTCCCTTTACAGACCCTGCCTCTATAGAAAACGCCATGCATTCCTGCATGTGTATGCGGGCACTGGGTTTTTCGTCCGGTGAGATGGCAGAGGGTGTTTCCAGGCTTCGTACGCTGAATATGCGGCTCGAACTGAAGCAGGGACAGTTTGGCTGTTACCTGATCGATGATACCTATAACAATGACCTAGCAGGCCTCAGGAATGCGCTGGAATTCCTGTCAAATGCAAGCCCGCAGAAGAGCAAAAGCCTCATTCTCTCGGATATTCTCCAGACGGGGCTCACGGAAGGTGAACTGATTGAAGCAGTGGGAAAACTGGTGAAATCTGCCGGACTGAAGTCATTCGTGGGGATAGGTCCGGTTCTGTCACGTCATCGCGGGGAGCTGGGTGTTGATGGCCGATTCTATACGTCGACCGAACAATTTCTGGCTGATTCTCCCACGGAAATGTTTCGGGATGAGGTGATCCTGATCAAAGGGGCCCGGCCATTCCATTTTGAGGATATTGTCAAACGCCTGGAAGAGAAAATCCATGGAACTGTACTGGAGGTCGATTTGGGCGCGCTTACCCACAACCTCAATTATTTTCGTGCCCGGCTGAGTCCCGGGGTTCGTGTCATGGTTATGGTCAAGGCCTTTGCCTATGGAGCCGGCAGCCTTGAGGTGGCCAATCTGTTACAATATCACCGGGTCGATTACCTGGGTGTTGCCTATGCTGACGAAGGAATCTTTCTTCGGAGAAACGGAATCCGGCTGCCGGTAATGGTTATGAACCCTGCCAGGGAGAGCTTTGAGAATATGCTCACCTATGACCTTGAACCGGAAATATTCTCCATGAAGATACTTCAGGAGCTGATCACATTTCTACACGGCCGGGCCATGGGGATTCATCTCAAACTGGACACGGGAATGCACAGGCTGGGATTTAACGAGCAGGAAGTTAACGAGCTGCCGGCCATACTGGCTGCGCATCCCGGGATCAGGGTGGAGAGCGTATTCAGCCATCTTGCCGCGTCGGAAAGTGAGGAGCATGAGCCATTTACCAGGAAACAGGCTGAGCGGTTTGATCGGATGTGCCGCATCCTGATGGACGGGCTGAAGGCCAGGCCGTTGAAGCACCTGCTTAATTCTTCAGGTATTATCCGTTACCCCGACCTGCAGTATGATATGGTTCGTCTGGGTATTGGCCTGTACGGTGTGGAGGGAAACAAATGGGCACAGGATCAATTGCAACCGGTATCTTCCCTGGTGACCGTAATTTCCCAGATCCGGGAAATTGAGGCCGGTGAATCAGTAGGTTACGGGCGGTCAGTGGTGGTTGAAAAACCTACGCGAATTGCCACTATTGCTATTGGGTATGCCGACGGATACAGCCGCATGCTAAGCCAGGGCAAAGGAAAAGTCATAATTCAGGGAAAAGAGGCGCCTGTTATCGGAAATATCTGCATGGATATGACCATGGTGGATGTAACCGGACTGGACGTAAAAGAAGGAGACCCGGTTGAAATTTTCGGACCGAATCTCCCCCTGGAGGAACTCGCCGCGATGAGCGGGACCATTCCCTATGAAATACTGACCAACGTCAGTCAGCGAGTAAAACGGGTATTTTTCAGCAATTAGTCGAAAGAAACTTCAGGTGCCACGTCAGAGCCTTCGGCTGACTCGAAGAATCCTTTTTTCTCAAATCCGCCAAAGCCGGCAACCATATTCCCCGGGAAAACACGAATGGCGGTGTTATATTCTCCCACCGCCTCATTGAACCGGCGGCGTTCCACGGAAATGCGATTTTCGGTTCCCTCCAGCTGGCTTTGCAGCTGCAGAAAGTTCTGGTTGGCTTTCAATTCGGGATAACGTTCCACGGTAACAAGAAGTCGTGACAGGGCCCCGGATAAACCTTCCTGTGCCTGCTGAAATTGAGAAATTGCTTCCGGCGTAAGATTATCCGCATCGACATTGATCGACGATGCCCTCGCCCGTGCCTCGGTGACTTCTGTCAGGACATCACGCTCAAAGTCGGCATATCCTTTCACGGTCTCCACCAGGTTAGGTATCAGGTCTGCTCTTCGCTGATAGGCAGTTTCCACCTGGGCCCATTGCTGTTCAGCGGCAACATCCAGAGTAATTAAGTTGTTATACGAACCAACGCCCCAGAATACCAGGAGCAAAAGGACACCAATAATCACGATGGTGAGGATCTTATTCATGTTGATAGTATTTTAGTAAGGATGATTAAAATTAGAATATTTAGAATTCATATACCATTTAATTTGGTATTTGTACTCTTCCTGGTGCCGGCTTTACTTGTCACAGGATGCCGCCTGGATGGGGACAGGGAGGTTGACCGGTCGCGATTTACATTCCGCACCGGCGATGATACGGAATTATTCTTTAAGAATGTAAGGCAGAGTGATTATGAAATGGAGGCTAATGAAGCGGCTAAATTCAATGTATTCCGCCATGAAAACAGGCCTCAGGCCGATTCACTGCCCTGGATAAATCCGGCGATCGTTGTAAACTATCTGCAGGACGAAGCCTATATTCTGATTGAATCCTCCCCTGCCCTGCAGGATTTGGATGAACTACAGGTCATTCATGTGGCTGGTTTGGACACGCTGATCCTGGAGACTCCCAACCGGGAGGAAAACCTGGAATTTGCCTCACGCATTTATGAGCACCTTCAGAAAGGAGATTCACTTGTTATATATGACGGGAAGAATTATGTGCCTTTTCTGGCTGACCGTTCACATTATGAGGCATTTCGCATAACCCTCTCTGATTACTATCGCCTTACCCGCGTTTATTAGGCATCCTGGACATCCCGTTCGAGCCAGTATTGCACATATTTACCTTTCGGATCATACCTGGCCGACTGGGATTCGATGCTGAACTGGCGGCCTTGCCTGGGGTCATTTCCAACTCCCGCAATGTATGCCCAGTTAAGCCAGTTACTGCAGGGATCGTAATCAATGAGACGGTTCTCAAACCAGGCAGCTCCCCAGGTCCATTTCACCCCCAGGTCGTACATCAGGAAACTGGCCGTATTCTGTCTTCCGCGGTTCGACATATAACCGGTATACAGGAGCTCTTTCATGTTTGCATCCACAAAGGGCTCTCCGGTCTCACCGTACCGCCACCGGTTGAATTTCTCCAGGTCTTCGTTATAATCCGGCGGGGTTCCTGCAAATCCTTCATACCGGAAAACAGATGACCCGTGTTTCTTGCTCATGAACCTGAAAAAATCACGCCAGAGCAATTCGAAAAACAGCCAGTAAGTGGAAGAATTTTTTTCACGACTGGCTTCATATCGTTTGAGTTCGCGGTACACGGATTTTGCAGAAATGCATCCCATGGATAGCCAGGGTGAGAGTTTGGAGGAATAGTCCCCGCCCAGTAATTCGTTCCGGGTTTCCTTATAGTGGCTCAGATGCCCTGATTCCCAGAAATAATAATTCAGACGCTGCCAGGCCTGGTCTTCCCCGCCGGTAAACGGAATCACCTGCCTGGTGTCGGCGCTTACCGTTTCAACCGGCAGTGATTCAGGCGTAGGAATTGTTCCGTAATCCACAGACACAGGTGTCCGGATCGAGGATGGCGGTTCAAATTCATCGCGGACCTGCACCATTTTCTCTGATTCCTTCCGAAAAGTGGTAAACACATCCGGAACCTGCCGGATGGGCCAGGGAACATCCTCTTCATGGAACAGCGTGTGTTGCCACGAGGTTTCAAACAACACTTTCTTTCGAATTAAGGATTTCTCGAGCGCTTGTTCGGTGGCTATTTCTTCTGTAGTTGTTTCTTTAGAGGTATAGACAATATGGATTCCGTATTCGCTGACGATTTCTGCAATAATTTCTTCGGGAGGCCCTTCACGGAAAATCAGACCGGACCCGGCTTTGCGGAGATTCCTGTGCAGGTTATTCAATGATTCCAGTAAAAAACGGATGCGGAAGGGGCCGGTTTTCCGGAACCCCGGGGAAATTTCCCGGAACCGGGCGGGATCCAGGACAAACACAGGAAAAATTTCATCGCACTCACTGACTGCCCGCGACAAGGATTCATTATCTCTCACCCGCAGGTCATTTCTGAACCAGACTAAACCTCTCTTCATGCCATAAAAACCGCTGGACGGGAAAATAGTTTTTACTTGCCCATCAGGGTGAGCAAAAGGGTACGGGACGAAGCATTGTTCCGGTGCTCACACAAATAGATTCCCTGCCAGGTTCCCGTATTGATATCACCGTCGGTAACGGGAATGGAAACACTGGATCCCAGCAAAGCCGCCTTAATATGGGCCGGCATATCGTCAGGCCCTTCATAGGTATGTTTGTAATACGGCTGATTTTCAGGGACCATATGGTTGAAATGGCGTTCGAAATCGCCACGCACGGTCGGATCGGCATTTTCATTCAGGGTTAGACTCGCCGAGGTGTGCTGAATAAAAACCTGGAGAATGCCGGCGTCCATTTCGCGGATCTCCGGGATTTTATCGAGCACCTCCGCAGTAATAAGATGAAATCCGCGGGGATAAGCAGGCAGGGAAATTTTACGCTGAATAACAATCATAACTCAGAAGTTAGGCTCACTTGCTTGATGCCTGAAGATACTAAATAATTACCGCAAGAGCCGATCGACTCATCGTGTGTACTCATAGGCTCCGGCATCCGGTGTGGCATCCCTCGGCATGCCATCGAGATCCGTACTGATCCCTGCATCCAATCCAAAATCAATTGCGGGCGACCCTTCATCCAGCCGATAGTTAAATGCTTCCGGGTCGGTAAAAAGCGGGTTCTCATTTATCAGATTGCCTTCCCAAAGATCCTGGTACAAGCGTGTGCGTAAAAGGGAATTGCTGATGGAAACACTGAAAGCGGCGGATGGCTCCTCGCTCAGGAGTAATTCATCGGGAAGGCTTCCCCAGATTATGCTGTTGACGACGGAAACCTGGAGGGGTGCCGTAATTACTGATTCGTCACCGAGAACGACATTATTGGAAAACACCACCGAGGAGGATTGCCGGAAAAAGTCAAATGAAAATGCGGCCAGCGTGCAATGACTGTACTGGTAGTTGCCGCCGGCATAATTTCCCACCGTATTTATCTGGCAGTTGGCGATCAGCGTATTGTACACATGGGCATCAGAAGTAAGTGCCAGCAGTCCGTATCCAGGCAGCACATTAAAATCACCGACAGGGATGGCCTCAGACCCGCCCATATTCTCAATGACGGAATTGCCCAGGACCAGGTCCGGGATGTCATCCTCATCAGGAGTACCCAGATAGATGCCCGTTCTGGCATTTCTGATCCGGGCATGCTCGATGACATTATCCTTGCTTCCGGGAAGAAAGACGAGTCCGCCCCACTGGCCGGGCGCATTTTCATAAGACTCGTCCAGCCGGTCATTCCGGAAAATGACGGGGGCTTCTGCACTGCCATTGACGGTCAGGCTGCCCCGGACAAAAATATAGGAGTTGACATGTGAATAAATACGGGCTCCAGGCTGAATGGTCAGGGAACACAGTGTATCCACCAGCACTGAATTAAAGATAACATAAGGTTTGTCGGCGGTCCAGATAGCATCACATTCAAGCACTTCACCATCGAGAAATACCGCATCTTGGCCGTATGCCACCAGCTGGACAGACTGGCGCCGGCCATTGGTCAGAAAAGTGAGGCTGTCATTGACCAGAAAGGGCAGGTTTTCATCGCGCGGATCAATGGTCACTTCCACCAGAAGCAGCAAACTGTCTTTACCGAGGAGGGTGACATTACTGAATGGCCCGCCAAACTGTCCGTTCACCGCAATTTCATAGGGAGAGTCCTCCCCGCCAGCCAGCGTAATTTCGTCGATACGCACCGCACGGGGAGCGTCATTATAAACACGGAGCCTTTTTGTGACACTCCCTGTTTGGGTGAAGAGGGTATCGAACAGGACGGTGTCACTGGAAAACCGGAGGCTGGCCGAGGGGTCTGTCGTGATTTCTTCCTGTTCGGGAACACACGAGACGAGGCCGGCCCACAGGATTAGTATCAGGGATACAAAAGTGAAAAATTTCCCTGATGACATTAATCGAGAGATCCTTCTTTCATTTTTTCCGCACTTTCGGCCATACGCAACTGCTCAATGAATTCATCAATTTCACCATCCATTACAGAGGGCAGGTTGTGCTGGCTGTAATTTATCCGGTGATCGGTCACACGGCTTTGGGGATAGTTGTAGGTGCGGATCTTATCGGAGCGGTCACCGCTTCCCACCATCGATTTACGCATTCCCCCTACTTCTTCATTATGCTTTGCCAGCTCGATTTCATACAGGCGGGAGCGCAGGACCTTCAGGGCCTTGTCGAAGTTTTTGAGCTGAGACTTCTGATCCTGGCAGCTAACCACCAGCCCGGTCGGGATGTGGGTGAGGCGCACCGCCGAGTAGGTGGTGTTGACTGACTGGCCGCCGGGTCCGGACGAACAAAACGTATCCTTGCGCACATCATTCATGTCGATTTCCACTTCAACTTCGTCCATTTCAGGTAATACGGCCACGGTGGCGGCAGAAGTGTGTACCCTACCCTGTGTTTCGGTCTGGGGAACACGCTGCACGCGGTGTACCCCGGATTCAAATTTAAGGGTCCCGTAGGCATTCGGACCGGTTACCGTACTGACTATTTCCTTGTACCCACCGCTGCTGCCTTCGGTCAGATCAAGCACCGTGAGCTTCAGGCCTGCATTCTCACAAAAGCGCTCATACATCCGGAACAGGTCACCGGCAAATATGGCCGCCTCATCCCCGCCCGTCCCGGCGCGAATTTCGAGGATGGCGTCCTTGTCATCATTGGGGTCTTTAGGGATGAGCATTTGTTTCAGTTCATCTTCCAGCTCTTCCTTTTGCGGGAGCAACTCGTCAAGCTCGGCTTTGGCCATATCCCGAAACTCCTCATCCTTTTCATTTTTGATCACATCCTTTGCGTTGTCAATATTGGAAAGGATTTCCTTGTACGCGTTGTACTTGGTCATGATCTTCTCCAGATCGCTGTATTCCTTGCTGAGCTGGGAATACTTCTTTATGTCCGACATGATGTCGGGCTGTACGATCAACTGTCCGATCTCCTCAAACCTGTCCTTAATTGCTTCTAATTTTTCGATCATAGTTGCTCCGTTAGTATCGCAAAAGTACGAAATAGGGATGATTTTATTTTTGGCTTTGATAATTTAGCCATATGAGAATAATTATCTGTTTTTGCGCCGTGGTGATCATGCCGGCGGTGTTGCTCCTGCCGTCCTGCCAGGGGAAGCTCTCGCAGGAGGAGCGCCAGGCAATGCGTGAGGCGCAGGAAGACAGGGCCATTCGCCGGGTCACCGATCAGGAAATCATGCAGGCTGCCCTGGAGGCCGGGAGAATGATCCGGAATGAATATGAATCAGGATCAGGTAAGGATTCTTTGGCCAGGGCCTACGGGGCAACCATTCAGTACCACACAGACAGCCTTCAGATGGAAGATCTGGAGCGTGAAGTGTGGCAGGCGTACCAGGCAGGTCTGGAAAGCGGGGCGGATCTGGGGGAGAACGTGCAGCGCGATTATCCGGATTACCTGTATTACAGCTATCCCGACACCGAGAATGATTCCCTCAGGGGAATGGTATCGATCCGCATCAGTCGCAAAGCGCTTATTGTAAATCAATGACTTCCTGATGACGGAAACATTCGGTAACATGGTCGTTGACTAAACCGCAGGCCTGCATATGCGCATAGATTATCGTGCTGCCCACAAACCTGAATCCCCGTTTCTTCAGATCTTTTGACAAGCGGTCAGATTCCGGAGAGGTGGCAGGATAATCCCCTTTTTCGGAAAGGTGATTGTTTATCGGAGAATGCTCAACAAATGACCAGATGTACTGATCAAACGATCCGAATTCTTTTTGAATCTCCAGGAAGCGACGCGCATTATTAATGGCAGCAGAAATTTTGAGCCTGTTTCGTATGATCCCTTTATCCTGGAGGAGTTCGTCGACCATGGAATCAGGGAATGAAGCCACCTTTTCCGGGTCAAAATTGGCGAAGGCGTTACGGTATCCTTCCCGTCGCTTCAGCACGGTAGCCCAGCTCAGGCCGGCCTGGGCGGATTCAAGGATAAGAAATTCAAAATGGACCTTGTCGTCATGAACGGGTACGCCCCATTCACGGTCATGGTAGGCAATATATTCAGGGAACTGGCCCTCAGCCCAAAAACACCTTTTCTTTTCCATGTTCAGGGCATATCGCGTATCCGGATTTCAACACCCTGCAGGCCTTTCAGCAATTCGACCAGCTCCTGCGGATCAGTGGATCCGTAGTGGTAAGGGTACAGTATAGCCGGACGGAAGGCACGCGTGGCATCGGCTACCATTTCGGGGGTCATGGTATAGGGAAGGTTCATGGGCAAAAAGGCGATGTCAATGTCCTTAAGGGCCTTCATTTCCGGGGTATTCTCCGTATCCCCTCCAATAAATATTCTCATATCTCCCCCTTCCACAACATAGCTGTTGCAGCAGCCTTTCGGGTGAAAGAAATCTCCGTTGTCACGTTTGTGCACCAGGTTATAGGCGGGAAGTGCCATGATGCGGATTGGCCCGAATGACGTTTCCCCGTCTATTGGGAGGATATCTCCCTTGCCCAGGCTTTCTTTTGCGAGGGCGGTCAGGACAATCCGGGTATCCGCTTTACTCACCGCCTCAACGGCCGCAGGATCGCAATGATCCCCGTGGTGATGGGTGATCAGGATCAGGTCGGCGTCCGGCAGCTTAGCGTAGTCGGCCTCACGGGTTGAAGGATCCACGTGAATGATTCGGCCGTCCCATTCCATCATAAAGGAACCGTGACCGATAAACGTAATGGTCAGGTCACCGGCGGTGGTGGAAAATTTGTCGGTCTCGAACTCCTGGGCAGCCACAGGGCCGGTGAGGAGGATAAAGGATAGCAGGAATAGCAGGTGAGGTTTCATAGTTCAGGATTTCATCCATTCAAATAATTGATAGTGTTCATTGTTCATGCCAAGTGCGGTATAAACCTGCTTGGCCGGATCGTTGCGGTTGTCTACATACAGTCGGATTCCACGGAGCCCGTCCGTCTCACTGACTCGTTGCCTGATATATTCATACAGCTGACGAAAGACTCCCTGACCGCGATGGGAGGGGCGGACATATACTGACTGGATCCACAAGACGGTACCGTTGCGCCATTCGCTCCATTCCGGAGTGGTGAGAAGGCAGGCAATGGCATAGCCCTGTTCTTTTGCGACATAATACCTACCTTTGCTGTCGTCCTGAAAGATGGCTTCCACGCCTTTTTTCACAACGTGGGGGTCAAGTGTCAGGTCTTCTGTTTCCAACGCCATTTTGAGTTGAAATTCCACAAGGGTGTCGGTATCTTCCGGAACCGCCGGTTCTATTGTTACCATCCTTAAATATAACCTGAATGACGGACAGATGTTATATTTTGACTAACTGACTGTGAAGTATGTTTGATTTAATCATCATTGGGGCCGGACCTATCGGTCTCGCCTGCGGGATAGAAGCTGAAAAGGCATCCCTTAATTATCTGATCATTGATAAGGGATGCCTGGTCAATTCGATTTACAATTACCCGCTCAACATGACTTTTTTCTCCACCTCTGACCGCCTGGAGATCGGGGATGTACCGTTTATTTCCCATGGCAACAAGCCGAACCGGTTTGAGGCACTGGAATATTACCGGCGTGTTGCCTCGAGCTGGAAGCTGAATGTCAAATTGTATGAGGAGGTGGAAGAGGTGATGAAATCGGGCAAATCATTCAGTGTAAGCACTTCCCGGGGGAAGTACAAGACGAAGGCCATTGTGCTGGCCACCGGTTTCTATGACCTGCCCTACATGATGAACGTGCCGGGTGAGGAATTGCCCAAGGTACGCCACTATTACGATGAACCACATCCGTACTACCGGCAGAAAGTAATCGTGGTCGGTGCCGCCAACTCGGCGGTTGACGTTGCCCTGGAGACCTATCGCAAGGATGCCGAGGTTACGATGGTGATCAGGGAGCCTGCCCTGCTGCCTACGGTCAAATACTGGGTCAAGCCCGATATTGAGAACAGGATCAAGGAAGGATCGATCAATGCCTATTTCAATTCGGAGATCCGGGAGATCAGGGAGTTTGAAGTGGATATTGAAACTCCGGACGGACCGATGACCCTGGAGAATGATTTTGTGCTGGCCATGACGGGCTACAAGCCGAACTTTCGTTTTCTGGAGATGATTGGGGTGGAAATGCGCAATGATGAGATGAGGACGCCTGTGTACAACCAGGAAACCAATGAGACCAACGTGGAAAACGTATACCTCGCCGGTGTGGTTTGCGGAGGTTTGCAAACGAATAAGTGGTTTATTGAGAACTCAAGGGTTCATGCCGAACTCATTGTGAATGACCTGCGCCGCAAACTGATCACCGGGCATTAAAGGATTTCCCTGTCAGGCTTGCCAGGGGGCTCCTTTCTTGGGCCAGACTCAGCCATTTCTTCTTTATCTTCCGGGTCAACGTGTTTTTCTTTCTGCGGAATTGATTCAATCTGTTTATCGATTTCGTCCCAATAGGCAGACTGCACGGAATCAACGGGCTCAATATGTTTGCCTTTGGCGATCAGCGCAAGTGCCATGACAATACTGGTTATCAGGATTGCGTAAAGTAAAATACCGCTGTCAAAGTCATCCGTCTCAAGGTTAGCCGGGATAGCAAAAAACAGAAGAATGGTGATCAGGCCGCGCGGTGAAATGAATATTTCCGGGGACAGGTCCTTTCGCCTGAGTACCCAGAGAAAAACGGCCCTCACCAGGAAGAGCATCAGGATAACTGCGATGCTGACCACCAGTACCTCCATGTTAAGAAGGGAGCTTAGGTCAATCGTGATGCCGAAAATAACAAAGAAGAATGTCCGGACCACGAAAGCTGATTCTACGGTGACCAGGTGGAAGTTATGAAGGATCCCTTTCAGGGAAGGGACGTGAATCCATTCTTTGAGTTTCCCCCTGAAAAAGAGTTTATGGTTATTCAGGACGAGTCCGAATATCAGGATGATCAGCAGCGAGCTCAGGTGAAACAGTTTGCCGATGGAATACAGCAGCAGCAGGACGGCAATGAGCAGGAACAGCTTGACCTGGGTCTGTACTTTTTGAAACGTCAGTACAAGGGCATAGCTGATGACCACCGATAAAACAACCGTGATCACGATATTACCGACCACATCGAGTACCACTGAATTTATATTGGTATTGTCGATGTTTCCGATAAGGAAATAGAAATACATGATCCCGAGGATATCACTGAAAGTACTTTCGTACACCATGAATTCCTTCTTTTCCTCGGTAAGCTCGCCGACACTCGGGATCACAATGGCGCTGCTCATGACCGACAGGGGGATGGAATACACCAGGGCGGTGAGAAAATCATCAATCAACACCAGCTGAATGAACCAGGCAATGGCCAGCGAACACCCGATAAGCGACAGAAAGGCCACCGTAAAGGACTTCCATATGACCGGCCATTTGTCCCAGGTGAGTTCCAGGTCCAGGGATGCCTCAAGTACGATCATGATCAAGCCGACAATCCCGAGGATTTCGAGGATATCAAAAATAATGTCTCCTATGCTGATTTCGAAGTAATTGAAACCCAGCTTTATCAATACCCCTGATAAAATCAACAGCAGGACACTCGGAATATTGGTCTTTTCCGAGATGATATTGAAAAAGTAGGAAATGATGATCACCACCGAGATGGTAATGACCGCGTAATATGAGTTAAACACTTCCATGGACCTTAAAGATAGAAAAACAAATGATAAATGATGGAGCTATTCTTCCAGGGGATCTGATTTCCGGCTGTAAAAGTG
Source organism: uncultured Roseivirgaceae bacterium (assembly GCA_964563925.1). Lineage (GTDB taxonomy): Bacteria > Bacteroidota > Bacteroidia > Cytophagales > Cyclobacteriaceae > JAUILA01. The sequence goes on from CAZLZD010000003.1 coordinate 67,355, forward strand.
GATGGCACGGAACAATGCGATGCATACCAGCAGCCAGAACAGACCGGCTGTAAAGCCGGCCAGTACATCACTGGGATAGTGAACGCCGAGGTATACGCGGCTCATTCCAATCCCGAGAATCAACAGGGATTCCAGGATAATCAGCACATATTTAAGCCATTGGATGGTGACCAGCTTAAAGGTGAGATATACCAGGAATCCGTAAAAGGCAATGGCGCTCATGCTGTGACCGCTGGGAAAACTGTAGGAGTGCACCTCTACCAGGTGCAGGTCCTGTCCGGGACGCGGGCGGCTTATTTCATTCTTAATCCAGATATTCAGCAAGGAGGCAGACAGCAATACGATGACCCCCTGGATAGTCAGTCGCCAGCGGTGTCCCTTCAGGTAAAGCAATATCCCGATGAATGGAACCATAATGATATAGGCGTTGCGGTCACCCATGTGCGTGACGGCCGTGATCACCGGGGTCAGTAGGTCAGACCGGAAGGCGAAGATCCATTCGGTAACCTGCCTGTCAAGGGAAGCAAGCTGATCATTCTCCAGTTGCTCGGTAAGGTCAAGGAAATAATCGAGCAGGAAGACCGAAATTACCGCAGCGATAAGCAGGGAGATAATGAACAGGATATGCTCCTTCCGGTTGGCATAAAATTCACGGACGAGGTCGTGCCACGCCTTGCTTTGGCTCTGGTGTTCACTCATAAAAGAATAATTTAAATTTTCCGGCAGGAATTTACATGTCCTGCTGCCTTGGCAGAACCAGGACCTCATTGATATTTACCCTGTTTGGCTGGGAAAGGGCGTAGTAAATGGATTCTGCGATATCTTCTGATTCGAGCCGTTCCATCCCCTCAAAACGTTCTTCAATGCCCTTCATCATTTGCTTATCGGTGATGTGGTCGGTTAGCTCAGTGGCAACGGCACCCGGCTGTATGGACGTGACCCGGATATTCTTTCGCGGGGCCAGCTCCATCCGAAGTCCTTCCGAGAGGGCATTCACCGCAAATTTGGTGGCACAGTACACCGCACCCCCTATAAAGACCCGCCGGCCGGCCACCGAACTTACATTTACGATGTGTCCGCTGTTCTGTTCCAGCATCACAGGCAGGGTGGCGGCAATACAGTTTAATACCCCTTTGATATTCACATCGACCATACGATGCCATTCGTCAACCTTCAGGTTGCTCATAAAGGAAAGTGGCATGAGGCCGGCATTGTTGACCAGGACGTCGACCCTGCCAAATTTTTCAATGGTCTGGTCGATCATTTTTTGGGTTTCGTCAGGTTGGGTCACATCAGTTACTGCAATCAGTGACTGGGCATCACCGATTTTATCAGCGAGGGATTTCAGCCGGGATTCACGGCGGGCGGCCAGTGTCACTTTTGCACCGTGTTTGGCCAGTAACAGGGCGGTTGCTTCGCCGATCCCGCTGGAGGCACCGGTAATGATGATCACTTTATCTTTTAATTCCATAGCAATTCAGGTTTTGGTTAAACAAATGGGTGAGCAGCCTCAGGCCATCTCACGGAGCAGGTCTTCCGGGTTGGCGGCCTGCGGAAAAAAGGAAAGTATCCGGTGGAGAACCTGATCGACGATGGTATCCGGACAAGAAGCCCCGCTGGTCAGGATTACCGTCAACGGGCGCTTACCGGGCATCCAGTTACGGGTGACCTTAAGCGTATGGGCCGCGTGGTCATAATGGCGGACCTCATTTTCCGATAAGATTTCCCGGGGACCATTAATAAAATACGTCGGAAAAACATCCTCACACAATTCGGCAATGTGGGAGGTGTTGGAGGAATTATACCCGCCAATCACAAAAGCGATATCTGCGTCTTCCTTCAGGAGCGCATAGGTGGCATCCTGGTTATCGTTGGTGGCATAGCACAGTGTATCGCGCGTATCGGCAAAATGATCACCACCTTCGTATTTTTCCTGCATCAGCTTCCTGAAATAATCGGCAATGGCCTGTGTCTCACTGGCCAGCATGGTTGTCTGGTTGACCACACCTACCCGACTGAGGTGCTTTTCAGGATCGAACCCGGGCGAGAATTTACCTTTGAATAAGTCATAGAATTCTTCCCTGCTCCGCTGGCCCAGGATTACCTCGCCCAGCAGACGTGCTTCACTCATATCCCGGATCACTACAGACGGGGCGGATTGCATGGAGTGGGAGAATGTCGCGCGCGTTTCTTCATGACCGTACTTGCCGTGAATGATTACGGTATAGTCCTCGCTTCCCAGTTTCGAGGAGCGTTTCCATACCTTTTCCACGAACGGACAGGTGGTATTGTATTGCTGAACTTCGATACCCTTCTCTTCCAGGAGATTTTCAATTTCCAGGGTAGTACCGAAAGCGGGGATTATTACCACGTCATCTGCTTTCAGCTCGTCAAACGGAATAAACTGCGTTCCGTCGGTATCCATTATGAAACGGATACCCCGTTCCTCAAGATCCCGGTTCACTTCCTGGTTATGGATCATCTGGCTGAGCAGAAAAACCCGTTTGTCAGGATTCTCCTCGAGGGCTTTGTAACTGATCTCAATGGCATTTTCCACCCCGTAACAAAAGCCGAAATGCCTTGGGATCAGAAAACGGACAGGCCCCAGGTCCAGCAGTGCCGGTTCAAGATCTTTTTTACGCGGATCTGAATCGCGGCGCAAGGCCTTTATCCTGCCGGTGAGCGAAGACCGGTAATATTCGGGAATATCAAACTTCTTAATAGCAGTTCCTTTTTGGTGGTTAACACAAAGGTAGGCCGAAGGTTTCGAAAATCAGACAGGAAAGAGATGAAAACAAAAATGGGGATTTTCCTTTTACGGAAAAATCCCCATTTCACGACAACATTGCTGAAGTCATGTCAAGCTACTGTTATCCACGCTTTCTCTGCGCTCACCGAAGTGATTTCAGAGTCTGGTGTTCCTGATTTATTCTCAAACAACACTAAGGTCATAATCAACTTAATGATTGCTTCTCTCAGTGCACCTTCACAATTATTTCTGGGAAATGAATCCTTTCAAGACTGCATGCATCTCAGCATACAACTCCTTCATACTTGTGCCGGTAACAACAATGCCTGGGCCGAAGCCTTGCACTGCATGTCCGTTCTATCAACGTGTATCTTCTGCGGCAGAAGCCGTTTCAAGTTCCGAAGAACTCCTTCAACACACTGCTGGTGAATGTCTCAGTACTAACCCGGCACTCGTTTGTGCCGGCAGAGGAATATCCCTCACTTGATGAATCTAAGTACGCACTCTCCGTCCGGAAATCCAATTTTATTTTACCAAAGTTATGCACAAGTTTTGCACAATTTTTTTTCCTTAGATTAACAAAGTTATACACGGCAAAACAAGAGTTATTCACTTACTTATTCACATAAAACGGGATTGCTTCAGAATTGATCTTTTAGGACGTAGCTTTGAGTCCAGAACATGGCACATTTATATTTTTTCGGTGCGACGCAGCAGGTCACGGGAAGTCAGCATTTACTGGAGGTGACCGACGGATTGCGGATTCTTGTGGACTGCGGGACCGACATGCAGGAGGGTGCGCACAAGACCACGCTGTTCGCCGCTGACCCGGGGAGCATAGATATTGTCATTCTCACCCATGCACACATTGATCATTCAGGTCTTTTGCCGGTCCTCATTGCAAGGGGTTACGACGGTCCGGTTTACTGTACCCATGCCACCTACCAGCTGGTGAGGATTCTCCTGCAGGATGCCGCGCGGTTAAACCAGAAGAAATTTGGTAAGCGTCGTTCGAAACCCGACGATTATTACGATGAGAAGATGCTTGACAAGATTTGGGACCAGTTCATCACGACTGACTTTTCAAGCGTCGTGGAGATCAACCCGGAAGTATCCTTCACCTTTGAGCCGGTGGGGCATTTGCTGGGTGCTGCCTCGGTGTTAATTGCCTGGAAGGAAGTCAACGAGTCAAAGGCCATCCTGTTTTCCGGCGACCTTGGCCGCACAAACGATCCGTTGCTGGAAGATCCCGGGGCACCACCACGGGCCGATTACCTGGTTTGCGAGAGTACCTATGGGGGCCGGTTTCATCATGATCCGCAGGATCACGAACGGATTGTGCAGGAAATTATCAGGGAAACGTGTGTAGACCAGCCGGGCCGCCTGATTGTTCCGGCGTTCAGCGTAGGGCGGACTCAAACCTTTCTTTATACCTTGCACCGGCTTCAACAGCAGGGCAAACTACCCCGCATACCTGTATTTACCGACAGTCCGCTGGCCCGCAGGTCCAGCAGGATATACGCAGATTTTATCCCATTTCTCCGGAAGGAAGCCAGGGAGTTTGCTGACGAACACGGCTCATTGTTTGAATTTGACCAGGTCCAGTACCTGGCCAACATCAACAGTGCCGAACAGGTCCAGAATTATCATGAACCCTGCATTATCCTGACTTCTTCGGGAATGGTGCGCGGCGGTAAATCGGAAGACCATGTCATGATGAACTTGCAGAATCCATTTTGCACCATACTTTTTATTGGCTATTGTGCCCGTGGTACGCTTGGATATTCGCTGTTGCACGGCAGGAAGATGCTTCGCCTGGACGGACAAAGCCTTCCGGTCAGGGCGCGCATCGAAAGTACGGATGTATTCAGCGGCCACGCCGATCATTCCGGTTTGCTCTCCTACGTAGCAAACCAGGTTCCTGAATCATTGAATAAAGTTTTCCTGGTCCATGGCGAAAACGAGAGCATGGAGGCTCTTGCGGCTGAATTAAAGGAGAATGGTTATCGGGCTGTCATTCCCCGTCGCGAACAATATTTCCAGTTGTAGGTCAGGCAGACTTGCGCGGCTTTCGGTAGGCGTAATAGGAAAGGACCACTTCGAGAGCCTGGGTCATTGCCTCGTTCACCGGGATCATCTTCCGGCCCAGGTCAGGGTCAATACAGGTAAGCTTAAAGTAATAATCCCTCATGAAAGCGACTTGTCCGTTCTCACTTTGTTCAACACCGGCGGAATATTCTTCCGGTTGCGTTTCCTTGATGGTCCGGCAGGTAACGAGCCGCGGTGAGCCATGTTTGTCCCTGGCGGCGGTGAAACCGAAAAGCCGGCAAATCAGTCCGCGGGAAGTGTATCGACCGCAATAGCCACCGGTTTGTGAAACCGGATTAAAAAGGCCGCACATTGCCTGGTCACGATTCTCACGGAGCTTTTCGTAGAATGAAAGTGCCTTACCTTCTGCGTTGAGGTGCCAGGCAAGGGGTAGGAATTCAAGGGGCGTAGCCGTAATGTCCGGCTTGAAGCAGCACCTTCCGCACCCTGTCACACAGTGCATTCCGGTAGCACGTTGAAAGGAGGCTACTTCCTTTTCCAGAAGGGCAAAAACTTTTTCCACCTTCCGGACCTTTTGATAAATTGACATGTCTCTGAGACGCCGCGAAATTATGACTTTCCGCGGGGAAAGTAATCAGGAGGGAAAAATTAAAAATAGCGGGAGTTGCACTGCCTGTGATGGCGGAATTTACACCGACCGGTCTTTAACTTGCCTTTAACAGGTTTTCCTGCTGAAGGACTTTCGTACGCATCTCCTTTTTTTCAAGATCAAACCATGCACATTCGACAAAATAGGTGCTTTTGTCTTTTATGTATTTCAAGACTTCCATTACTTTTCCATCCCTGCGATTCTTCACGCGCTCCCCTTTCTTAAAAAGCCTCTTCATAAGCCGTTCTCCATTAATATGTTAGACAAAGTTTAAAAAATGTCTTTAAGTATATAACTTATTTTTGACAATGAAGGTTTCGTGTAATAAAATCACGAAACCTTCACCATCTTACATTTTATTCACCTTATTCAAGGCCCATTCCATAATAGAAGGTCCTGTCAGAGTTGGGATAACGTCCTTCAATGAGTACGCCACCTTTCCGGTTTTGCAAGCGATTAATCACATCTTCAGGAGACCGTACGGTCTTTCCGTCAATTTTTGTGATAATAAATCCTTCGCGGATATCTGTTTCTGCCCGTAATTTACCTGCATGCAGTTCCCGGACACGTACACCGGACTCAATTTCCAGTTCGCGTAAGGTTTCTTCCTCTACGGCCTCAAGCTCTGCACCCAGGGCGGTGAGAAGTTCAGGGCGCTCTTTTTTGATGATAGCGGTGGTTCCCTCGCGATTCCTCAGCACGACATTCACATCGCGCTCGCTGCCGTTCCGGTTTACGGTTAAAGTAACTTCATCTCCCGGACGTTTACTTCCTACATAGCCAATTAATTCGGCGGTATTACGGATATCCCTGCCGTCGATGGATACAATTACATCCCCGGATTCGATTCCGGCATCGGCTGCAGCCGAATTTGGTCCGACGGCCGCCACATACGCACCGGCATTTACATCCAGGTTGTTTTCATTGGCAAACGCGGAATTAATGTTATTGATCTGTACACCGAGAAGTCCGCGCTGAACGGTTCCGTAGGCAATCAGGTCTTCCACCACGCGGCTTACAATATTAGCAGGTACGGCAAAAGCATATCCTGAATAGGCACCGGTCGGACTTGCGATGGCGGTGTTTATACCGATCAGGTCACCATTCAGGTTTACCAGTGCACCACCGCTGTTACCGGGATTGATCGCAGCATCGGTCTGGATAAAAGACTCGATCGCGTTGTTCACACTGTCGCCGGGGTTTCCGGTGGCAAGGATATTAATACTTCGTCCCTTGGCACTGACAATCCCCGCGGTAACGGTGGAATTCAGGTTAAAGGGATTTCCTACGGCAAGCACCCATTCTCCCACTCTGACATTGTCAGAATTGTACAACGAGAGGGCAGGCAGGTTCTTAGCGTCAATTTTTATCACCGCCAGGTCAGTGGTGGGGTCTGTTCCGATCACCCGCGCCTTGTAGCTTCGGTTATCACTAAGGGTCACGTCCACGTCTTCCGCGTCGGCAATTACGTGGTTGTTGGTAACGATATATCCGTTTTCATTGATAATCACTCCGGAACCTGATCCTACACGCGGGCCTTGCTGTCCACGCGGATCCTGCCGGAAGAATGGACCAAAAAACTCCCTCAGTTCGTCCGGAATTTCAGGCTGCTGCCTGTTAAGCCGTGAGCTGTTGGAAGAAATGGTAGACCGTATATGTACCACGGACGGCATGGTCTTTTCAGCCGAAGCGGTAAAATCCAGCGGTACCGTGTTTCCGTCTTCGGTATACGCGGTGCTCACCACCGGTGTACCGTCAATATGTTCTATTTTTAACGTCTTGTCATTTGGCCCAAGGTCAAATAGTTCCATGGAGCCAAGCGTCAACGCACTGCCGAGAATGGCAGCGATCAGTAATGCACTAAAATTCTTCATCTTTCTCTCTTTTCTGTTAATAAATCTGTAGGGGCTGACAACAGGCTATATCCAGAACAGGATCAGTAGTATAAAAAATACGTTGTTCGTGTTGGTTATGTTATAAAGGGCAAGCAAAAGGCTTGCCCCTTTTTTAAATGGTCAAATATTCTTATGAAATCTCGATCATCCGGGCAGGCTTTTGCTTAGCCTCCTCTTTTTTCGGGATATTCAGGTGGAGAATTCCATCCTTGTATTCGCCCTTGATCTTATCATATTCTGCACTCTTCGGCAACATGAAGCTTCGCCGGAAGGATGTATAGTTAAATTCTCTTTTGGTATACCTTCCTTCGCGATCCTTATCTTCTGACTGGTCTTCCTTTTCATAGGAAATAGTCAGCGTCTGATCTTCCAGGGTCACATCAAAGTCCTTTTTAGTCATTCCCGGTGCGGCAAGCTCGACGTGATATCCGTCGTTGTCTTCATGAATATTCACCGCGGGAAGTGTGGCACTTCCGGTGTCCTGATTAAACCAGTCCCTTCCGAAAAAATCATCAAAGAAGAAACCTGGCAGCATGTTGCTTGAACTTTTCATAAGTGTCATAATGTCCTCCTTTTTTAATGATTAAACATGTTCACCTGTAAAAGTGCAAAGGACATACCAAATCCCGGAGGTAGAAAAAATGACATAAAGGAGAAGGCTAACCGCGTCAAAATGACAGGATTAGCCTTCTCATGACTACAGATTGTCTGTGGCTTTACTGAAGCTTGAAGTGTATGGGGATAATCATTCTCACTTTTACACGCCTGCCCGACTGTCTTCCGGGATTCCAGGCAGGTGAATTCTCCATTACCTTACGTGCTTCTTCGTCCAGTCCGGCCCCCAGGCCACGTACCACTTCCACTTGCGTGATTCGGCCGTCCTTGTCCACCACAAACTGGACGAACACTTTACCCTGCAGGTGCAGATTCCGTGCCTGGCGCGTATAGGTAATATTTTTAGCCACATATCCGTAAAAAGCGTCATACCCTCCTACTGGTGTGGGCATTTCGTCCGTGTATGGCACAGGCTCGTCATCAACATTTTCCTTTATTTCGGGAAGCGTTTCAGGTGAAGGTTCATTCACAGGAGGGGCCATGATGTCTGGGACAAGATCTTCAGGAACAGGCTCCTCAGGATCTTCCTTTTTCACCTCAATAAACTGAATTTTCTTCGGCTTGGGTGGTTTCTTTTCCTCAATTTCTGTAATCGGAGGAAAGATATCATCTTCGCCAAAGAGGGTATCCGGGTCATTTACCACCGGTTTCTCTTCCGGGGAACTCCACTCAAAGGCCGAGACCGTTATGAGCAGGGCTGAGAGCAGTCCGATCTGGAAAAAGAGGCCGCTGAAACGGCGGACGTCCTTTTCGGGGTTCTTACGTAGGTTCATCTTTCATGGGTTTAAGTTCAACATAGTTCGTTAAACCCGGCCGGGATACATTTTCGGTTTGTGCTGACTCGGGTGCCTCGTCAGGCGCCGTCGCGGTCAGCTTTTGCACACCAAAATAGATAAGGAGGAGCATGCTCAACAGGATGAGTATATAGATCACGGAGCGCAGCAGCTTTTTGCCGCGGCTGCTTCGGCGATGCTTCTCCATCAGCATCCGGTAGTCTTTATGACTCTGGATGCGACGGGAAGTCATCCGCTTTCTCCGTAACCGAATTTCGTGTCGTCCCATTATTCTTCGTCCTCCCAGTTAATAGTAAAGTGTTTCCGCAGTTTTTCCACCGCCCGATACAGGCGCATTTTGGCCCCGCTTTCTCCGATATTGAGAATATACGCAATTTCCTTAAAGCTGCGTCCTTCAAAAAAGCGTAATTCCAGGACCTCAACCGTTTCGGTGGGTAGGTCATTGAGGGTAGTGATCAGCGTTTCGATGTGCTGTTGGGAGAATGTATTCTCCTGCTCATCAAACAGCTCGATGACCCGTTCCTCTTCCAGGCTGAAAACCTTCCTTTTTTTCTTCTTGTTGTAATACTTATTTACCTCATTGCTGGCGATCCGGTAAAGCCAGGCTGAAAAAGGAAGTCCGCGGAACTCATACTTTTTCAGGTTCTGCAGGGCTTTCAGGAAAGTCTGCGAGCACAGATCCGAGGCTACAGCCTCATCGTCGGTGCGGCGGTAAATAAAGTAGAAGATCCCTTCGAAATAGCGGTCATAAATCCCGGAGAATTTATCCGGGTCCCTGCGGGAGGCTTCGACCAGTTCGTTTTCAGTCCTGATCTCCTCTTCGGTCATATGTCCGTTTCTTTGCAAAGGGATACTTATAAAGGTCTTGCCCATATAACCGTTCATCTACGTATAGTCACAGGAAATATATAATAATTCAGTGATCATTTAAAGCAGGTTGTCTGGAACAGGCTAATTCTCTAGCTTTATCCATCTTGTGATTAATCCATCCCACTCATGAAAAAACTGCTTATTCTATTATTGTGCCTCCCTTTTGTTTCTCTGCTGGCTCAGAAGAAGGACAAAGGGGGTTCCACCCCGACCCTGCCCTCGGGCATTGCCGCCAAAACAGCCGGAATGCAAAAAATGGAAGGGTTCTTTGATTTTTATTATGATCCCAAAGGCGACAAGGTCATGCTCGTTATTGACAAGTTTGACGAAGAGTTCCTTTATGTGCATTCGCTGGCGGCCGGGGTCGGCTCCAATGATATCGGACTGGATAAAAATCAGCTGGGCGGTACCGAAGTCGTTTACTTTGAACGTCACGGCAGCAAAATCCTGCTTTTCGAATCCAATTACGACTACCGGGCCATCAGCGACAATCCCCAGGAAAGAATGGCAGTGGCCGATGCGTTTGCCCGGAATGTTGTTTGGGGGTTTACCCTGGTTACGGAAGAAGAGGGCAAGGTGCTTGTGGATGCCACGGAATTTCTGATGCAGGATGCGCACGACGTGGCCGGCACACTCAGGTCACGGGACCAGGGTACCTGGTCGGTAGAAAAGGACCGTTCGGCGGTGTACCTTGAGCGAACCAAAAATTTTCCGGAGAATTCTGAATTTGAAATGATCCTCACCTTCACCGGAAAAGGGGCGGGCCGGCAACTGCGTTCGGTAAGTCCGTCGGAATACAGCTTTACGGTGCGTCAGCACCATTCCTTTATCAAGTTGCCGGAACCCGGGTACACGCCACGGCCGTTTGATCCGCGGGCAGGATATTACGGCATGTCGTATTATGACTACGCAACGCCGATCAGTGAGCCGCTGGAAAAAAAGTTTATCACCCGGCACCGTCTGCAAAAGAAGGATCCGTCGGCCACAGTAAGTGACCCGGTGGAACCCATTATATATTATTTGGATCCGGGCACCCCGGAGCCCATCCGATCGGCCCTCGTGGAAGGGGCCCGCTGGTGGAACCAGGCGTTTGAGGCGGCGGGTTACCGCAATGCATTCCAGGTGGAAATCCTCCCCGAAGATGCCGACCCCATGGATGTCCGGTATAACATGATCAACTGGGTGCACCGCTCGACCCGGGGCTGGTCGTACGGGTCTTCGGTGACTGATCCGCGGACAGGAGAGATCATCAAGGGCCATGTACTGCTGGGCTCGCTGCGTGTCAGGCAGGATTTTCTCATCGCTGAGGCACTGCTGGCCCCGTACGAGAACGGCGAGGAAGTTCCGGCAGAGATGCAGGAAATGGCCCTGGCCAGGCTCCGCCAGTTGTCGGCGCACGAGGTAGGCCATACCCTGGGACTGTCACACAGCTACTCATCGAGCACCGAAGACCGGGCCTCGGTGATGGACTACCCGCATCCGCTGATCGAACTGCGCGGACGGCGCATCGACCTGAGCAATGCCTACGATGACAAGATCGGTGCATGGGACAAGGTGGCGATCACCTACGGCTACCAGGATTTTCCGGACGGAACCGATGAAAAAAAGGCGCTTGAGGATATTATTCAAAAGTCCCTGGCTGAAGGTCTGACCTTTTTATCCGACCAGGACGCGAGGCCCGTTTCCGGGGCCCATCCCTATGCCCACCTGTGGGACAACGGGGCAAATGCTTCTGACGAGCTCAGCCACATCCTGGATGTGCGGGCGGTGGCGCTGGACCGCTTCGGGGAGAATAATATACGCCAGGGAACGCCCTACGCCCAACTGGAATCCGTTCTTGTTCCGCTTTATTTTCTGCACAGATACCAGACGGAGGCCGCGGTGAAACTGATCGGCGGACTGAATTACCGGTATGCATTGCGGGGTGACGGACAACTGATTACCGAATGGGTGGATCCCGGTGAACAGAAAAAAGCACTGGAGCAGTTGATGAAGACGGTCGATCCGGAGGTGCTGACGCTGCCGGAAGACATACTTGCGCTCATACCACCCATGGAATTGTCGGCCTACCGCAACCGGGAAATGGTTAAAGTACGTACCGGGGTGGTATTTGACCCGTTGGGCGCTGCTGAAAGCGCAGCCGGGATGACCATGTCACTACTATTCCATCCCGCCCGCGCTGAACGGTTGGTAGAGTTTCATGCACGGGAACGAGCACAGCCGGGACTTGATGAGGTGATCAATGTGGTCCTTGAAGAAACAGTCAAAGGCAGTACGCCGTCCGGACTGGCCGGAGAAACCAAACGGGTAGTGGATCACGTGGTAGTAAATTCCCTTATTTCCCTTGCGCAGAATGCCTCTACCGGGCACCAGGCCCGTGCCCTCACCCTGCAGTCCCTGAAATCCCTGGCTGGCTGGGCCGGTGAGCGGGCGGGAAGTTCTGCAGAGGGGGCTCATTATGCATTAATACAGTCCAGGATTTCCAAATTTCTGGACAAACCTGATGAGTTTAAGGTCATGCCTGCACTGAATCCGCCCGATGGTTCGCCGATTGGTGCTATCTTTGGGTCAGGATGTGAATGGTAATCTATGACAGATCAGGACGAAGACGACGAATTATATGAACACCACCGGATTGTAGTGGACCCGGGTCAGGCGCCATTGCGGATTGATAAGTTCTTGCAGGACAAGCTTTCGAATGTCACCCGCAACAGGATCCAGTCAGGGATACGGGATGGATATGTGGAGGTGAATGACGAATCAGTCAAACCTAATTATAAGGTAAAGCCAGGCGATGTGGTGGTCGTTTCGTTTCCGGAGCCTCCGCGGGACACGGAAGTAATCCCGGAAGATATTCCGCTTAATATCGTTTTTGAGGACGACGATTTGCTCATTGTCAACAAGGAAGCCGGTATGGTGGTCCACCCGGCGTATCAGAACTGGACGGGCACACTGGTCAATGCCCTGGCGTATCATTTCAAGAACCTCCCCGAAATGGCCGGCAATGACGGAAGACCAGGCCTTGTCCACAGGATCGACAAGGACACATCCGGTTTGCTGGTAATTGCCAAAACGCAAAGGGCCATGAACCACCTGGCAAAGCAGTTTTACGACCACAGCATTGAACGTACCTACCTGGCCCTGGTCTGGGGTATTCCGGAACCGGAAACGGGGACGATCGATATCAGCCTCGGCCGCAGTCCTAAGGACCGCCGCGTGACCATGGCATTTGAAGATCCGGAAGCAGGCAGGCGGGCGGTGACCCATTATGAAGTGGTGGAGACGCTGCGCTATGTTTCCCTGGTGCGTTGCAAACTGGAGACCGGACGTACCCACCAGATCCGGGCCCATATGAAATATCTGGGTCACCCCCTCTTCAATGATACTACCTACGGAGGGGACAAGGTGCTGAAGGGCACGGTATTCTCCAAGTATAAAAGCTTTGTGGAGAATGCCTTTAAACTGATCGAGGGCCAGGCGCTGCATGCCGCCACCCTGGGATTTGTCCACCCCGCCACCGGAAAGCCGGTGAGGTTTGAGGCGCCGCTGCCTGAGGATTTCCAGCAGGTACTTGAGAAATGGAGGCATTACGTGCAATACAACTAAAGCCCCGTTTTTCTTGCCGTCCGGATGACGGGCATTATTCGTGCTATTTCACTAATTTCGGGACATGACGCTTATTCAACTGGAGTACATTGTGGCCGTCGATACGCACCGGCATTTCGGGAGAGCGGCCGACAGCTGTCACGTGACTCAGCCCACGCTGAGTATGCAGATCCATAAACTGGAGGAGCAGCTTGGGGTAACTATCTTCGACCGGCAAAAGCAGCCGATAATACCCACTGAGACCGGTAAGCGTATCATTGAGCAGGCCAGGAAAACGTTGCATGAAAGCCGCAAGATTGAAGAAATGATCAGGATGGAAAAGGGGGAGATGACGGGGACCCTCAATATAGGCATCATTCCCACGCTGTCACCTTACCTGCTCCCCCTGTTTATCAACCAGTTCCTTGAGCGTTACCCGGAAATTCACCTGAATGTAGAGGAGCTTGTGACTGAGGAAATTCTCCGACGCCTTAAAACGGAAGAGCTTGACCTCGGGCTCCTGGTGAGCCCGCTGGATGAATCCACCTTACGGACCCGGACGATCTTTCATGAAGAATTCATCGCCTATGTTTCGCATCGCAGTCCGCTGTTTCAAAAGGAAAAGCTGTCCTACAAAGACCTAGATACCTCCGAGTTATTACTCCTGAATGAAGGTCATTGTTTCCGGGAGCAGGTCCTGAACATCTGTCAGCATTATCACCAGCGCGAGAGCCGTTTCAGGTATGAAAGCGGATCCCTGGAAGCATTGAAGCGCCTGGTGGACAAGCATGGAGGGATTACCTTGCTGCCGGCACTGGCTACCATGGATATGGACACCGGGTCAAAAAAACACCTGCGCTATTTTGATGCGCCGGTTCCCACCCGCGAGGTAAGCCTGGCCAGTCACACAAATTTTCTGAAGGTAAGGATTGCCGAGGCACTTTTTGAGGAGATCAGGCAGTCCGTACCCGAATACTTTAATATTACCAAGAACAATGAAATTATCCGATGGAAATAAACACTGGGGGCTTGCCACCCGGTGCCTGCACAGTGGAAGCATAGTTGATGGCCGGCGTACCGGCCTGGTAACGCCGCTGTATGCCGCAACGGCATTTGCCTATCTTGATGTGGACGAGTACGCCTATCCGCGCAATTTCAATGTGCCTAACCAGAAAGTGCTGGCCGATAAGATATGTGCACTGGAAGGGGCGGAAGACGGACTGGTGTTCAGTTCCGGCATGGGAGCGATATTCACCACGCTGATCGCCTTGCTCTCCCCCGGTGACCATGCGATCTTTCAGAATGATCTTTACGGAGGGACGCATTATGCCATCACGTCGGAACTCAGCCGGCTGGGGATCGATTATACCTTCATTGACCAGGTGGATGAGGCCTCCCTGGAGAATGCGCGGCACAACAAGACGCGGTTGGTTTACATTGAGACCCCTTCCAACCCGTTACTCCAGATCATTGACATGGAGCTTGTGGCCAACTGGGCCTCGAAACACGGTATCATCTCCTGTATCGACAATACCTTTGCCTCCCCGGTCAACCAGAACCCGATTGTCCATGGTATTGACGTGGTTATGCACAGCGCGACCAAATACCTTGGAGGGCACAGTGATCTCTCTGCCGGTGCCGTGGTATCAACGCGGGATCTCATCGGGAAAATACGCCATGCCGCCGTCAATACCGGTGCCGTACTGAATGCCCAGGTGTGCCATTTGCTGGAGCGAAGTATAAAGACCCTGACGATCAGGGTGCGCCAGCAGAATGAAAATGCGATGGCGCTTGCTGAATTTCTTTCTGCCCACGACATGACAGACCGGGTCTATTATCCCGGACTCGAATCGCATCCCGGCCATGCCCTGGCCAGAAAGCAGATGCACGGATTCGGGGCCATGCTGTCATTCGAAGTGAAAGGAGACCCCGATCGGTTTGTGGACCGGCTTTCGCTGATCGCTCCTGCCATGAGCCTTGGCGGGGTGGAAAGCACCATAACCTCACCCAGACTGACGTCGCACTCAAAACCAGGCCCTGAAGCCCGAAAGAAAGCAGGCATCTCGGATAACCTGCTGCGCCTTTCGGTAGGGATTGAAGAAATAGACGACCTGAAAGAAGATTTGCGAAATGCGTTGAAGCAATGAGTTCGCTCCCCGCCGATATTACCCAGGCAGTAACGGACCAGTGCGGAAGAATCCTGGATGTGAAACCCGTTACAGGGGGATGCATTAACAATGGCGCCCGTATTGAAACCGAGAATGGCGTGTTTTTTATCAAGTGGAACGACAGGGGATCCTACCCGGGCATGTTTCATGCCGAAGCGAAGGGGTTGAACTTGCTGGCTTCAGCCAACACCATACGAATACCGGAGGTAGTGTATATCCTGGAAGGCGAGGAGCATGACGGCTTGCTGCTTGAATGGATTGAAACGAGGCGGACGACGGTGTTGTCCGGCGAACGAATGGGCCGACAGCTTGCGGGTGTTCATCGCCATTCTGCGGACGAGTACGGACTCGACCATTCCAATTTCATGGGAAGTCTTCCCCAGCGCAATACACCCACAAAGGACCTGGTTACGTTTTTCGTGGAGGAACGATTGGAACCCCAGGTTGACCTGGCTTTCTCCCGCGGGGCATTCTCCCCTGATTTCGCCACAGTCATCGAGAAATTCTACGATACGCTGCCCGGACTGTTTGAAGAGGAACCCCCTTCGCTTATCCATGGGGACCTCTGGAGCGGCAATTACCTGGTCACCGAGGAAGAAGAACCGGTACTGATTGATCCGGCAGTTGCGTACGGACACCGGGAAATGGACATAGCCATGACCACGCTCTTTGGCGGATTCCCGCAATCCTTTTACGAGGCCTACAAGGAAACCTTTCCGCTGGCTCCGGGCTATGAAGACCGGCTTGACATATACAACCTCTACCCGCTCCTGGTGCATGTCAATCTTTTCGGCGGGGGCTATGCCGCACAGGTAAAACAAATCATTCAGCGTTATGTCTGAGGCCACGATCATTAGCCGTAGAAAAAATTCTACATGCACTAAGATTCCCCTGGCGTAAAAACGCTGCGCGTCTGCCGGAAAGCAGTTTAAGGTCCGAGGCATGCTTTTTTCTCTGGTAAGACAAAAAAGCAACCATGAAATCAATACATATTTTTACCGGCATTATTTTATTTCTCTGCGCGGCCTGCGGGCAGGGACAGGTTGAGCAAGAGGATGTGGCAGCTTCTGAATACGCGGACATTCCCAATGATACCGTAGTCACTGGAGAATTTGTGGATACGGAGAAGTGGATCAACCAGTATATCCGTGCGCATCCGGATATCGCTTTTTATTACATGCCCTCAGATACGGGACGATTCAAAACCGTGGATGGAAATTATACCGTCGTCGTCGACAACGTGGAAGTTGTGGCAGACCGCGATGAAGTTTATAAATACTTCCGCCTGAAGTACGGCGAACGCATGAGGGAAATGGCCGAATTCAACTCGGGGATTACGCAAGAGGCCGAGCCCGAGCCTGGCTATCCCTCCTACCTGGCCAAAGTAGACTCCCTTGTGGAGGTTGATACAACCCTGAAAGCAACTGTTTTTGTAGAACTGATTATCGATGAGACAGGTGAAATTGATAATGCCCGGGTGGTGGACGGACTGTACGGACAGGACTGGGACAGCGAAGTGGAATCGGAAGTCCTCAATGCTGTCATGAGCCTGGATATTCCCTGGAAGCCCGCCCTGAAAAACGGGGAACCCACCTCAATGCGCATTGAAATTCCCGTCGACATCGGCCAGGGATGAAGCGGTTTGCCAGGCAATTTCTCATAACGCAGGACGTTGTGTAACTTCGAGCCGGAAAGACCCAAAAAACAAAGCATGAAGAACTATTTTATATGCCTCCTAGTCGTTCTGCTGTGGTTTCCCGCCACCGCACAGAAACAAATAACCATTGATGACCTATTTTCCCGCCCGACCTTTCGCCAGAAAAGTGTATACGGGATTAACTGGATGAACGACGGGCGCTATTACACGGCGCTTGAAGACAACAATATCGTCAAATACGATGTAACCACCGGGAAAATCGTCAGCACGCTGCTGGACGGATCGACCCTCCAGCCAGCCATTCAGTTTGATGACTATCAATATTCGGCCGATCAGTCCAAAATCCTTTTGCGCACCGACCGGCAGGGAATATACCGCCGGTCGTATACCGCCGTATATTATGTCTACAACACCGGTACAGGCACGCTTTCCCCCCTGTCTGAGCAGGGCCGCCAGTCCTATGCCACATTCTCCCCTGACGGAAAGCGTGTAGCATGGGTAAGGGAGAATAACCTGTATATCAGGGACCTTGGAACCGGTGAAGAGACGGCCGTTACCACCGACGGGGAGTTCAACCGCCTGATCCATGGAAGTACCGATTGGGTATATGAAGAAGAATTAAGTTTTACCCGTGCATTTGAATGGTCGGGAGACGGCCAGTACCTGTTTTTCCTGTCTTTTCTGGAAGCTGATGTGCCGGAATTCACCATGCAATACTGGAACCAGGGAGAGCTTTATCCCGAAAATTACCGGTTTAAATACCCCAAGGCCGGAGAAAAAAATTCCGTACTTTCTGCGTCCATATATGATGTCCGAAATAAATCAGTGAAAAAGGTGGATACGGGCACAGACCAGGAATATTACATTGCACGTATCCGGAGGACCCGAAATCCGCAGGAGTTCTCCCTGGTACGGCTCAACCGTCTTCAGAACCAGCTGGATATTCTCCATGTAAATGCCTCCACTGCCGAGCCGAAGGTCATTTACTCCGACCGCTATCAGACCTATGTGGATGTGGATTTTGTGGATGACCTGACCTACCTGGAAGACGGGGAACACTTCATCATTACCAGTGAACGGGACGGCTTCAAGCATATTTACCTTTACAAGGTGGACGGCACCCTGGTGAAGCAGGTGACACGCGGGAACTGGGAAGTCGCATCTGTCGCCGGTATCGATGACAGCGGCCGGAAGGTACTGATCTATTACACCTCCACCCAGGATTCTCCCATGGAGCGGTACCTTTATGTGACGGACCTGGAAGGTAAGAAAAAGGAAAAGCTCACCTCCGAGCCGGGGATGCATTCGATCAACATGAGCCCGGATGAAAAGTATTACATCGACTATTATTCCAATGCCAACCAACCGCTGACCGTCACCCTGTACCGGACGCGCGGCAACCGGAAAGTGAAGGTGCTTGAAGATAATGCCGAGCTGACCCGTACTGCGGAAGAATATGCCCTCAGGCCCAAGGAATTTTTCTCGTTCCCCACCGTCGACGGCACTTCCCTGAACGGATACATGCTGAAGCCGGCAAATATGGCTCCTGACAAGGAATACCCCGTGCTGATCTACCAGTACAGCGGTCCGGGGTCCCAGAACGTCACCAACAGCTGGGGCGGTGGCCATTTCTACTGGCACCAGATGCTGGTTCAGCAGGGTTATATTGTGGCCGTCATCGATACCCGCGGCACCGGTGCCCGGGGTGCGGAGTTCAAAAAGTTGACCTACGGGCAGCTGGGGAAATACGAAGTGGAAGATCATATTGAAGGAGCGAAATACCTGGGCGGACTGCCGTATGTGGATGAGGACAGGATCGGAATTTGGGGCTGGAGCTATGGGGGCTATATGTCTGCCCTTGCCATCCTCAAAGGGTCCGACGTCTACAAGGCGGCCATTGCCGTGGCTCCGGTCACCAACTGGAGATATTATGACACCATTTATACTGAACGGTATATGGGATTGCCCCAAGACAATGCGTCCGGGTATGATGACAATTCTCCCACCAGTCACGCCGAAAAGCTGGAAGGAAATTTCCTGCTGGTCCACGGGACCGGTGACGACAACGTGCATTTTCAAAATGCGGTGGCCCTGCA
This sequence comes from uncultured Roseivirgaceae bacterium, assembly GCA_964563925.1. Taxonomy (GTDB): domain Bacteria; phylum Bacteroidota; class Bacteroidia; order Cytophagales; family Cyclobacteriaceae; genus JAUILA01. The sequence continues at coordinate 86,482 of CAZLZD010000003.1, forward strand.
GGATGCCCTGATCTCGGCCGGAAAGCAATTTGATTCGTTTTATTATCCTGACCGTTCGCACGGGATATACGAATACAACGCCCGGCCTCATTTGTATACCATGATGACCCGCTGGCTGGAGAATAACCTGAAATAATGGCTGCCGGACATCCGAAAGGGGAGCTTTATTTTATCGCCGTGGTGCCGCCGCCTCCGGTGTTTGAAGAAGCCCTTGAGGTCAAGCATCGATTTTCACGGGAATACGGGACGAAGGCAGCGTTGAAATCACCTCCACATATCACACTTCATATGCCTTTCCGGATGAAAGAGGAGCGGGAGGATGAACTTATCCGGAAACTCCGGGGGTCATTGGAAGGCGTGAGCCCATTTCGGCTTGAGCTGGATGGGTTCGGCGCGTTTCCGCCGCGGGTGATTTATATCCATGCCAACTTGTCGGAAGAGTTGCGTGAACTATACCACCGGGTACGCAGGCGCATGCAGCAATTCCTTCATACCGATGCCAGTGACTGGAAAAACCGGGGGTTTACGCCACACCTGACCGTTGCGTTCAGGGACCTTAAGAAAGCACGATTTAAGGAGGCATGGGAGAAATACGGGGGTAAACCCTTCGATGCCTCCTGGGAAGTTACGGGTATCCACTTGCTCAGGCATAACGGGAAAAACTGGGATGTGCTGAAGGAGATCAGTTTTTACTGAACGACAGCTGTTGCTGCACCTGTCCCTTCCGGAACATCATGGTATGGGTCTCATCGTCTACCTCCACGTGGATCAGGTTTACCTGGTCATCAAAGGTTTGAAGGAGAATATCATTCGTCGCGCCGATGGTTTGCACATCCTTCACCCCGTTGATCACCAGGTAGCAGTAGACCGATCCGGCCTCCACCTCATGCCCCAGGTAGTTAAAAGATTCCTTGTTCCCGTTGAGCGTCATTTTCAGGTGCCGTTCCATATAGTCACTCAGGAGTTTGTCGGTGGTGAGCGGGGCCGGCGGATTAAGGATGTCGAGGTTTGGGTTGCCGGTTTCTTCGCGGATCTGGATTTCCAGGTCGTCCGTAAACGTGCGCATGGTCATCTCCAGGCGTTCCTGCTCGCGGTCAAGTTCGATATCACACACACTCACATGGATGGGGTGAAAGGAGAATGACATGCCCAGAAATGCCACTAATGTAAAAAGAAGGCGCATATGTCAAATAATTATCGGATTGTCAAAAGTAATCATTAATCTTTGCCCCTCGCAACGAAAACGTGATGGATGATTTCAAAATTTTTGTTGAACTGGGGTGGGATCACATCCTACAGGCAGACGGGCTGGATCACAAGCTTTTCATTATAGCCCTCGCCTCGCTCTACCTTTTATCAGACTGGAAAAAAGTGCTGATCCTGGTAACCGCATTTACCATTGGTCATTCGGTCACCCTGGCGCTTGCCTCTCTGAATGTGGTTCCCGTACATACGGAATTCATTGAATTCCTGATCCCGGTGACCATCCTCATTACGGCTTTTTCCAATCTTTTCCGGAAGGAGTCCCGGGTACAGCTGAGCAAAATACAGACCAATTATATTTTTGCGGCTGTGTTTGGCCTGATCCACGGACTTGGTTTTTCAACCTACCTGAAATCCATCATGGGTAAGGGAAAGGATATCTGGACCCAGCTGCTGGCGTTTAATCTTGGCATAGAGATTGGTCAGATCATCATCGTGGTGGTGTTCCTTTTGATAGCTACGATCTTCGTTGACCTCCTGGGAATAGCGAGGCGCGACTGGAAACTGGTCATCTCATCAGCAGTGGGCGGAATAGCCCTTTACCTGATCAGCGAAACCACCTATTGGCAGAATTTATCAGCATAGACTATATAATCATATGAAACAGTTAATAATTTTATTTTTTACTTTTTTGATCATCCCGGCGGCCTTCGCACAGGAAGACGGCTGGGAGCAGAAGTTTGAGCAGCTCGGCCAGATGCTGCCTACCCCCAATGAATACCGTACGGGAAGCGGGGCGCCCGGAGAAGCCTACTGGCAGCAGCAGGCAGATTACAAAATCAAGGCAACCATTGATGAGTCCAATAACCGCCTTACCGGGTCTGAAACCATTACCTATTACAATAATTCACCGGATCCGCTGAGCTATTTGTGGGTGCAACTGGACCAGAACGTACGCGAACCGGGTACCAACACCCTGAAAGTACAGCCTTATGCAATCAGGGATTCCCTGCCGGCCAAGTTTGCGGCCCAGGGACTCGGGATTTCGGATTATGAAGGAGGGTTTAAGATCATGAGCGTCAAGGACGCTTCAGGGAATTCCCTTCCACATATGATCAACAAGACAATGATGCGTGTGGACCTTCCTTCGCCGCTTAAGCCCGGCGAACAATACGTATTTTCCATTGACTGGTGGTATACCATCAATGACCGGATGGAAGACGGCGGCCGGGGAGGCCTCGAATATTTCCCCGAAGATGACAATTATCTCTATACCATTGCCCAGTGGTATCCGAGGATGGCCGTTTATGACGATTACGAGGGATGGCAGAACAAGCAGTTCCTGGGACGCGGGGAGTTTGCCCTGGAATTTGGCGATTTTGAAGTAGAGATCACCGTACCGGAAGATCATATTGTGGCATCTACCGGATGGCTTCAAAACCCTAAAGACGTGCTGAGCAAGGAACAGCAGAAACGCTGGGAGCAGGCACAAAAAACCTATGACAAACCGGTATTTATTGTCACTGAAGAGGAGGCAATTGCCAATGAAAAGGAAAAGAGCACCGGGACCAAAACCTGGGTGTTCCATGCCGATGACGTACGTGATTTTGCTTTCGCCACCTCGCGTAAATTCATCTGGGACGCACAGGCGGTGAAGATCGGGGACAAGTCTCCGCTGGCCATGTCATTTTACAGCAAGGAAGGAAACCCGTTGTGGGAAGAAGAATCGACCAAGGCGGTAAAAAATACCCTGGAGACCTATTCCAAGTATACGATCGAGTACCCGTACCCGGTGGCTATCAGCGTGCATGCCGCCTCTATTGGTATGGAATACCCGATGATCTGTTTCAACTTTGGAAGGCCTAATCCGGATGGAACCTATTCCGACCGTACCAAGTACGGCATGATCGGCGTGGTGATCCACGAAGTGGGCCATAACTTCTTCCCGATGATCATCAATTCGGATGAGCGCCAGTGGACCTGGATGGACGAAGGGCTCAACTCCTTTGTGCAGTACCGTACGGAAGTGGAGAATTACGATGAGTTTCCTTCGCGCCGCGGACCCGCACAGAATATCGTGAACTACATGAAAGGGGATAAGCAATTCATTCGTCCGATCATGACGAATTCCGAGCAGATCCTTCAGTTTGGAAACAATGCCTATGGAAAACCGGCCACCGCCCTGAGCATTCTCCGGGAAGTGGTCATGGGCCCGGAACTGTTTGACGCAGCCTTCAAGGAATATGCCCAGCGGTGGGCCTTCAAACATCCCAAGCCGGCCGATTTCTTCCGTACGATGGAAGACGCCTCGGCGTTTGACCTGGACTGGTTCTGGAGGGGATGGTTCTATACCACCGATCATGTCGATATCAACCTGGATGAAGTGAAATGGTACAGGATGAGAAACGAGTCGGGAGATGTGGAGAATAAAGGCGTGAAGGTGCAGCAGGGTGACCTGACGGCCAAAGACGGCGAGGGAAAGGTAATGGATTTCAGTGATGGACCCCAGCCATTCTCCGTCATAGCCACTGACCCGCGCTATTACGGGGAATTCCAGAACCGCGTGGACGACGCTGCCATTATGGATAAGATGAAGGACAAGAACTATTACGAGCTCACGTTTACTAATGATGGCGGACTGGTAATGCCTATCCTGATCGAGTTTACCTTCGGTGACGGCTCCAAGGAAATGGTGAAGATCCCGGCTGAGATCTGGAGGTACAATGAGCAGAAAGTTTCGAAAGTCTTCATGTTCGACAAGCAGGTGACCAACATTGTGATTGACCCGGATAAGGGAACGGCCGATACCAATGTTGATAATAACGTGTTCCCGAGGGTGAAGCAAGCAAGCCGCTTCGATGAATTTAATGAAGCGGGGCGTTAATCAGTAAAATAATTTACCTTTGCAGGAGCCTGGTATTATCAGGCTCCTTTTTTATTAATGATGTTATGAAACCAACTAAAATAATCATTGCGATCCTCGTATTACTGACCTCGGGGATGGCGTACGCACAGGAATGGGGAAAGAAATTTGAACAGCTTGGCAGCGAGCTTCCCACCCCAAACAGTTACCGGAACGGCGCTGGTGCACCTGGAACCAATTACTGGCAGCAGCGCGCGGATTACAAGATCGATGTGAGTATCGACGAGAAGACACATGTGCTGACCGGGTCGGAGACGATCACCTATTATAACAATTCTCCTGATCCGCTCACCTACCTGTGGGTGCAGCTTGACCAGAATGTGCGCGCCAAAGACAACCTGAACGACCAGACCAACACCAATTCTGTGTCAGATTCTGTGGCCGCAAAATTCTTTGAAAGTGATATGGCCGCCATGGATTATGAAGGCGGGTACAAAATCACTGCTGTAAAGGACGGTTCAGGGAAGCCACTTAAATACATGATCAACCGCACCATGATGCGAATCGATCTTCCTGCTCCACTAAAGACCGGGGAGCAATTCACCTTCGGAATAGACTGGTCTTACAACATTTACGACCGGATGCTTATCAACGGCCGGGGAGGCTATGAATATTTTCCGGAGGACGATAATTATGCCTATACCTGCGCGCAGTGGTACCCCCGCATGGCGGTGTACGATGACTACGAAGGCTGGCAGAACAAGCAGTTTATCGGCCGGGGAGAATTTGCCCTGACCTTCGGTGATTTTGAGGTGAACATTACCGTGCCCGAAGACCACATTGTGGCGGCGACCGGTGAACTTCAGAATCCGAAGGACGTGCTGAGCAAGGAGCAAATATCCAGGCTGGAAAAGGCCCGGAAGACCTACGATAAGCCGGTCTTTATCGTGACCCAGAAGGAGGCCGAAGCGAACGAGAAAGAAAAATCCACCAAAAAAGCGACCTGGAAATTCAGTGCGGAGAACGTGCGTGACTTTGCCTTTGCCTCGTCCCGGAAATACATCTGGGATGCCCAGGCGGTCAAACTGAACAACAGCAGTCCGCTGGCCATGTCATTCTACCCCAAGGAAGGCAACCCGCTCTGGGAACGTGAATCGACCAAGGCGATTAAGAATACCCTGGAGGTCTACAGCGAGCGAACCTTTGACTATCCGTACCCCGTAGCTATTTCGGTCAATGCGGCGAACCAGGGGATGGAGTATCCCATGATCTGCTTCAACTACGGCCGGCCTGATGAAGACGGGAATTATTCCGAACGTACGCGTGACGGAAATATCAGTGTGATTGTCCATGAAGTGGGGCATAATTACTTTCCCATGATCGTGAATTCGGACGAGCGCCAGTGGACATGGATGGATGAAGGCTTGAACACCTTCCTGGAGAAAGAGACCAAGCGGGTACGCTACCCTGACCTTGATCTTGAGTGGGGAACACCGAAAGGGGTGATACCCTACATGAAGGGAGACAAAAAATATATCCGTCCGATCATGACCAATTCCGAGCAGGTGGTGCAGTTTGGATACAATGCCTACGGCAAGCCGGCCGCAGCGCTGACCTTGCTCAGGGAAGTGGTCATGGGCCCTGAGCTGTTTGATGCAGCGTTTAAGGAGTATGCCAACCGGTGGATGTTCAAGCATCCGAAACCCGCCGATTTTTTCCGCACCATGGAAGACGCCTCGGCCGTCGACCTGGACTGGTTCTGGAGGGGCTGGTTTTATTCGGTTGACCATGTGGACGTGGCGGTAAAGGAAGTCAACTGGTACCGGATGCGCAATGAACAGGGCGACGTGGAGAACAAGGGCCGTCAGGTACAGGCAGGGGAATTACAGGCCGATGCCACCGGGACCATGGATTTCTCGGACGGGCCCAAGCCATTCTCCATCATCGCGACCGACCCCCGCTATTACGGCGAGTTCCAGAACCGGGTGGATGACGAGGCGATCATGAAGAAGATGGCCGACAAGAATTACTATGAGATTACGTTTGCCAATAACGGCGGACTGGTCACACCGTTGCTGATCGAATTCACGTTTAAGGACGGCTCGAAGATCACCGAAAAAATCCCGGCCGAGATCTGGCGATACAATGAGCAGGAGGTTTCCAAGGTATTCATGTTTGACAAAGAGGTGGCGAGCATTGTGCTGGACCCTGAGCAGCTGACCGGTGACACCGAATTGGCTGATAATTCCTTTCCACGGGTGGACAAGGCGAGCCGTTTTGATGCATTCCGGAAGGGTGCCGATGCGGGTGCAAAGGTAACGGTCGCCGGTGACTGGGATTATGTGACCGACACACCCAACGGCGAAACCAAAGGGGTTTTGCACCTGAGCGAAAACGGCGGAGAATATACGGGTACCATTTCCATGGAACTTCTTGGCGGAGAATTTCCGCTTAAGAATATTGAGGTGGAGGGTAATATGGTGAAGTTTGAATTTGATGTGAACGTCCAGGGAAACCGGTTCAACCTGTCCACCGATTTGATTATGATCAATGATGAGTTCATGGGTAAACTTACCATCCCCTCCATGGGCGATTTTGATATGAGCGGCCAGCGTAAATAGGTACGCCTGAATGAGCTGCGGAAGAACTCATGATCCCCCGGATCATGAGTTTTTTCATTTTAGGTGGGCTTGAAACAGGGTCAATTCGTATATTCAGCTATGAGAATTCTTTCAGTAATCCTGCTTTTGGCGCTGACTGCCTGCGGCATGGAAACTGAGGAGGGCCAGCCATCCCTGTTTTCCCTTGCTGCTGATCTGGAGGCTATTCCGGGCCATGAGAAATATCTTGCCTCGCCCTTTGTGGCGGCAGGGGACCGGTTGTATATGGTGGGCCACCAGGATGGCTCATTTCCTGATATCGGATGGCATGTACAGGGCGAAATGGGAGGAATCTGGGCCCACCCGATCAAGCTGATGGACGGTATCCGCGCCGGTATCCTGTTTGATGATTCCACCCGATGTTTGCCTGCTGCTAACCAGTTTATTAATTACCCGATGGCCTCGAAAATGAAATTTCCGGATATCGAAGGCATCGGGATTGAAAGAATGCAGTTTGTTCCGGACGGGCAGACCGGAATGATCGTGGAATATGCAATCACCAATCACCGCGAACAGGCGGCGTCCTTTACGTTTACCGTGTCGGGTCGGACAGACCTTCGGCCGGTCTGGCTGGGTGAGCGAACCGGGATGAACGATGCGGCAGATTCGGTCTGGTACGATGAGGAGCTCCAGGCCGTGGTTGCAAGGGACACGGAGAATGACTGGTACCTGTATATGGGTTCCGTGGTGCCTCCCTCCGATTACTGGCTCTACGCCTGGTGTATACCAACGGAAACCGGACAGGGCGATGAAGGCACGCTGCTGTTTGACATGATCCTGGAGCCGGGGCAGACCATGTACGTGCCGGTTACGATAGCCGGTTCGCATCTTTCCATGGACAAGGCATTGCAAACCTACACGACGGTAAGGGACGAGGCACAGGAATTATTCCGGGAGAAGAAGTCCCGCTACAGGGAGCTGGCCAATACGGCTGCACTGGACATTCCGGATACCGTACTGGCCCAGACCTTCCGCTGGCTGAAATACAACACTGACTGGCTGATCCGGGATGTGGAGGGTGTCGGCCGCGGGCTTTCTGCGGGGATTCCCGATTACCCGTGGTGGTTCGGGGCAGACAGCGAGTATGCCCTGCAGGGGGCGGTCATGACCGGGCAGCGGGACATTGTCTATGAAACCATCGATCTGCTGGTGTCGATCTCCGATTCGGTGAACGGGAACGGGCGGATTGTCCACGAGGTTTCGTCGAACGGCGCGGTATTCAACCCGGGGAATATCAATGAAACCCCGCAGTTTGCGATCCTGATCTGGAAGGTCTATAACTGGACCGGCGACCGGGCTTTCCTGGAGAAATACTATCCCGTAGTGCGGGACGGGCTGGAATGGCTGATGGAGGAAAGGGATGCGGACGGTAATTTTCTGCCTGACGGGTTCGGGATGATGGAGATACACGGACTGGACAGCGAGATGATCGACGTGGCGGCGTACACGCAGAAGGCATTCTCCGACGCAGCAGCCATGGCGGCTGTTTTAGATAACAAGGAGGAAGCCCGGGCATTCCGGGAGAAGGCGGAAAAGCTGGCGGAGATAATAAATAACGAATTCTGGGTGGAGGAGCAGGGATCCTACGCTGATTTTATCGGCACCGTGGAACAGGCAAGGCATTTGATCGAATCGGCGATACACCGCGCAGATTCGCTGGACAAGCCCTGGGCCGTGGCCGAATTACGGAATACCCTGGACGGGTTGTCGGATTTGCCTGGTGCGGAGAAAAGGGCGTTTGTGGTCTATCATAACTGGGTGGTGAATACGCCAATGGAGACGGGTGTGGCAGACCGGGAGAAAGCCATGCGCGCGCTGGAAACGGGCAGCCGTTTTACGAATCCGTTTGGCATGTATGTGACTGGCACGGACCGGGACGAGGCGGCTGGGACGGATGACGGGTCGTTTGTAACCAACAAGAAAATATTCTCCTACATAGGGGCTGTGATGACCCTGCCCACCGGGGTACAGGCGGTGGCCGAGAATAACTACGGAAGGCCCGACCAGGCGCTGGATTATTTACAGCGGATGACGCGGTCGTTCAGTTACGCGCTGCCCGGGTCGATGTACGAAGTCTCACCCGATTACGGGATGATTGTGCAGGCCTGGAATATCTTCAGTTTCGCGGTTCCCATTGTGAAGCAGTTTTTTGGGATAAGGCCGGTGGCGGCGGAGAACCTGATCAGGGTATCCCCGCAGATGCCCTCCTCCTGGCCGTCTGCCTCCCTGACTGAGGTACCTGTTCTGGACGGCATGCTGAGCCTGGATTATAAAAAGGAGAATGGGTCGGTGCTGTGGGAGATCTCCTGGGACGGCACGGCGGAATTGCAGGTGGAATTCCCGGCGGCAGCGTATGGCCGGTGGCAGGTGGACGGGGAGGAAGTGACCCCGGAAATCATGGATGACAAAGAGTCGGTGACCCTCCGGCCGGGGTCGTACCAGGTAAGGCTTGAGGAATAGAAGGAAGCCGATTATGCATAGAAGTGACTATTACCCCTTTGGTTTGACGTTTAACTTTAACCCAAGAGTCAGCTCAAAACAGATCGTTAATTAGACATCCCCCCTGAATTGCGGATTGCATGATATCCAGGACTTCCTTAAAGGCCGGGATCACTTCGTTGTCCTCAGCGAGGGCAGCCATGATTATGAGTTCGATTTGATAATATTCCGCATAAAGCAACACCTTGGTGTCACTGCGGGGAACGAAGGCATTGTGCATTTCACCGGCGTTAGCGTCCGGCCGGTCGTTCCAGGTAAGGCTTGAGGAATAGAATGAAGTCTGGAATATAATTACGAGAGTACTTAATTAGAATTGAAAAAAATCCATTTAGTAATGTGGTAATTATTGACGGATGTACAAGGGATCACCTTTCCTTCCAAATCCCCGAATCCCGATGGGTGCTGAGTACTGCTGAAATGATAATGAGTTTTTTCTGCTCGTCGATGGTGAAATGCACCATATAGGGAAAGGTATCTAAGAGTGCGGTCCTGGTATCATCATACCTAACAGCAACCGCTGTGGGATTTTTCCGGATGAAGCGGATTGTTTTCCTTACAGCAGCTGTGAACCTTTTGCCCAGGCCGGGGGATTGCTCATTGTACCAGTTGGCAGCTTCTCTGATATCCTGGCTGGCCAGCGGAAGCAGAATGGTTTTATACATTAAAGGTCTTTTTCAATATCCTTCATAGCAATATCAAAATCCACCGCCTGCTCAGGATTTTTTTCGTAATCCGCCATACGCTGCCGGACGGTTTCCTTGTGCCATTCAGGTACTTCTGGACTTTCTTTATCAATGTCCTGGTATTTGGAACGGAGGTTGTCCCATTCTTTAATAGGGATGTAAACCCCGGTAGTTCTTCCTTTATCGTCGGTAATGTATTGGATATTCATTGTCTGGGGATTGAATACTAGCTAATAAACGGGATTTACTAATATACCGTTCAAAAGAGGAAAATAAAAAGGCTTAAGCAATGTATACGAGAGGTAGTTACTTTAAAACAATTTAGCAATGTGAACCGGGAATGGCTGAAGAGAAAGTATTCAAAATAGTTATTACCCGCGCGCTACCAGGAAACGGAGCTTGTCTACTTTTTTGAAAACTTTAATAGACAATCCAGCCGTTTTAGGCTTGAGTAGAACCCGGCTTTCAATATTTTACATATGACCGCAAGCCACTCTAGTTAGCAAGGCTCCATTCGCTTTGTAAAGTGCGAATACATGTCATGTATAATTATTATTTGCAACCATATTTAGTTACTTTTCGTAATGACTAAGAAGCAAAACTTAATTAAACGCTTTTTAGCCATGCCTTCCGACTTTCTCTTTACAGAGTTGGTGAGGCTGTTGGGTTATTTTGGTTATAAAGAGATTAAAACCGGAAAGACCGCCGGCTCCCGGCTACGATTTGAAAATAGTGAGGGGACAAGAATATTTCTGCACAAACCACATCCGGGAGGCATTATGAAGAAGTACCAATTAAAACAAATCAAAGATATACTTGGATTATGAAATATCTCGAATACAAAGGCTATACCGGAAGTATTGAATATAGTCCGGATGATAATTTACTCTTCGGGAGGGTCCTTGGCATTCGTAGTCTCATCTCCTATGAAGGCGATACAGGAAAAGCACTGGATTCTGATTTTAAGGAAGCGATTAATGCTTATCTGACTGATTGCAAACAAGAAGGAACGGTTCCTGAAAAACCCTTCAAAGGGAGCTTTAATGTTCGGATACCTGCCAGGTTGCATCAAAAAGCGGCACTGCTGGCCATGGAAGCCAAAACTTCGCTTAACAGCTTTGTGGCCCAGGCCATAGAGGATCGAGTGACCAAAGGGGCGACTCCGGGGCGCAACACGTGATTATTAGGTACCGGGGCGACTCCGGGTCAAAGCCCGGAGGTTGCCCGGCATGACGAAGA
>CAZLZD010000003.1:97728-132295 GCA_964563925.1 uncultured Roseivirgaceae bacterium
GAGGTTGCCCGGCATGACGAAGAGAGGGATACCCAGCATGACGAAGGGGCGACTCCGGGGCGCAACATGTGGTTATTGGGTACCGGGGCGGCTCCGGCCTTCGCCGGAGACTACCCGGCATGACGAAGAGAGGGGATACCCGGTATGACGAAGGGGCGACTCCGGGGTGCAACACGTGATTATTAGGTACCGGGGCGACTCCGGGTCGAAGCCCGGAGGTTTCCCGGCATGACGCAGAGAGAGGTTGCCCGGCATGACGAAGTATTTTACTATACCCTAAAACGAAAACGAATCCAGGTCTACGTTTCCGCCGCTGAGGATTATGCCAATCCGCTGGCCGCGGAATTTTTCGTTGTATTTCATGACCACCGCCAGGGGCACCGCACAGGAGGGCTCCACAATGATCTTCATACGTTCCCAGATAAGGCGCATGGCCTTCATGGTGATGCCGTCTTCCACGGTAAGGATGTCATTCACATGGTCGCGGATCACCTCGAAGGTAAGGGTACCCAGTGAGGTGCGTAACCCGTCGGCTATGGTATTGGGGTGTTCGAGCGGCTGGATCGTTCCGGACTGAAAGGAGCGGTACGCATCGTCAGCGCCCGTTGGCTCGCATCCGATGACACGGGTTTCCGGTGCCAGGAAGCTGGCGGAAAGAGATGTTCCGCTGAGAAGTCCACCTCCCCCAACCGGGGCGAGCAGGTAATCCAGCGGCTCTTCCATGTCCTCAAGCAGCTCAAGGGCAGCGGTTGCCTGTCCGCAGATGATCCGGCGGTCATTGTAGGGATGAATAAAGGTGGCCCCGGTTTCCTCCACCACTTTTTCCACCCCCTCCTCACGGGCCTTCTGGGTGGGCGCGCATTCGATAATTGTGGCTCCGTATTCCTTCACGGCAGCTTTTTTCACGGCAGGGGCGTTGGAGGGCATAACGATGTACGCCGGACAACCGGCCAGGGATGCCGCCAGCGCGATGGCCTGGGCGTGGTTTCCCGAGCTGTGTGTGGTCACACCTTTCTCGCGTTCTTTATCGGAGAGGGAGAATACCGCATTCAGTCCGCCGCGTGCCTTGAATGCTCCCACCCGCTGAAAGTTCTCGCATTTAAAGAACAGCGTGGCGTGAGTTTTTTCATTGATGGCACGCGAGGTCAGCACGGGTGTCCGGTGCACCACCCCGCTGATGCGGGCATGTGCTTCCCGGATATCTTCGATCGTATAGGTTTCCTTCATCACATTAATGGGCTATAAGCCAGTTTTCCCCGCTTCCCGCTTCTACTTTCATCGGTACATCCAGGTCCACGACGGATTCCATCATTTGAATTACCACCGGCATTACTTTATCCAGTTCGCCTTTCGGCACATCGAATACCAGTTCATCATGCACCTGCATGATCATTTTTGTGTCAAGTTTTTCATCCTGAAGCCATTGGTGAATTTTAATCATGGCCAACTTGATGATATCGGCCGCGCTGCCCTGGATCGGCGCATTGATCGCGTTTCGTTCGGCATACCCGCGCATGGTCGCATTCCTTGAATTAATGTCCCTGAGATATCGCCGGCGCCCCATAATCGTTTCCACGTATTCCTGCTCTTTGGCCCGGGCAATGGATTCGTCCATGTAGGTACGGATACCCGGGAATTCCTTGAAGTAGGCCTTGATAATGTCGGAAGCCTCGCCCCGGGAGATGTCCAGGTTCTGCGCCAGTCCGAATGCCGAAATCCCGTAAATGATCCCGAAATTCACCTCCTTGGCCTTGCGGCGCATGTTGGGGTCCACCTCATCCAGTCCCACCCCGAATACCCGGGCTGCCGTGGTGGTATGGATATCCCGTCCATCCTTAAATGCCTGGATCATTTCCTTGTCCCCGGCCAGTGCTGCCACGATCCTGAGTTCTATTTGAGAATAATCCGCAGAAAGCAATACATGGTCGTCATCACGGGGAACGAAGGCTTTGCGTATCTCCCTCCCCTTGGCAGTGCGGATCGGTATGTTCTGCAGGTTCGGGTTATTCGAACTGAGCCGTCCTGTCGCAGCGACAGCCTGGTTGTAATCGGTATGAATCCTGCCGTCCCGTTCGGAGATCATTTTAGGGAGGGCATCCACGTAGGTGGACTTAAGCTTCTGGTATTCCCGGAACTCAAGGATCTTCATGGCGATCTCATGCTTTGCCGCCAGCCTGCTGAGGATTTCCTCCCCCGTGGCGTACTGCCCTGTTTTCGTTTTTTTCGGTTTGTCCATCAGCTTGAGCTGATCAAAAAGAATTTCGCCCAGCTGCTTGGGAGACGCGATATTAAATTCGCATCCGGCGATGGTGAAGATCTCTTCCTGTACGCGCAGGGATTCATCCTGGAGCTCTTTGGACATACTCTTGAGTGCGTCAATATCTATTCGCACACCTTCGTACTCCATATCGGCCAGCACATAGACCAGGGGCAATTCCACCTCGTGCAAAAGCTTTTTCAACTGATCCGATTCAAGCTGTTTTTCCAGGACCTCCCTAAGCTGAAGCGTGATATCGGCATCTTCGGCCGCGTATTCATACACCTCGGACGGGGCCAGGTCCTGCATGTTTTTCTGATTCCTACCCCGAGGACCCAGCAATTCGGTGATCGACACCGGTATGTAGTTGAGGTACTGTTCGGCCATCGCATCCATGCTGTGCTTGGTTTCAGGTTCCACCAGGTAATGGGCCAGCATGGTGTCGAATAGCGGTCCCCCGACCTGGATCCCATATTTTTTCAAGGCCAGGATATCATACTTAAGGTTCTGCCCGACTTTAAGAATGTCCTTATTCTCCAGCACAACCTTGAACTCCGAAAGAATTTTCTTTGCCGCCTCGAAGTTGAGCGGCACCGGCACGTAGAACGCCTCACCTGTTACATAGGAAAAAGCGATGCCGACGAGTTCGGCCTCCGTGGCATCGATATTATTGGTTTCGGTATCGAAGCAAAAACTGTCCTGAATTTCCAGGAAGGTTATCAGTTCCTCGCGGTCTTCGGCCGTTTCGACAAGGTGGTAGTCATGCCGTGTGGACCGGATCGTCTTTTTTTCTGCCGGGGCTGACTCGGGCAGGTCAAGCGCTTCCTTGCTGGCGGCGCTGAACATAGACAGCTGGCCGGCTTCGTTAGCGGTTTCAGGAGCCTGCTCGCCGAATACCCGCCTGGAGATGGTTCGGAATTCGAGCTCTTCGAAGATAGGTTTCAGTTTGTCCTCGAGCGGACCATCGTACACCAGTGCCTCCTCATCGAATTCAATCGGCACATCGGTATGAATGGTTGCCAGCTTTTTGGAGAGCAAACCCTGTTCGGCGAACGTTTCTATATTCTCCTTCTGCTTTCCTTTCAGTTCGTCTACATGTGCAATGATCCCTTCCACCGAATCATATTCCCGGAGGAGTTTGGAGGCCGTTTTAGGCCCGATTCCGGGAATGCCCGGGATATTATCCGAGGTGTCGCCCTGCAGTCCGAGCATATCCGTTACCTGGTCGATTCGGGAGATGTCCCATTTCTGCAAAACCTCGGGGATACCCATCACATCCACTGCATTGCCCATGTAGGCGGGTTTATATAGATACACATGCTCCTCCACGAGCTGTCCGAAATCCTTGTCAGGGGTCATCATGAACACCTCAAAGCCGCTCTTTGCCGCTTTTTTGGCTATGGTACCAATAATGTCATCCGCTTCGAACCCGTCCATTTCGAGGATGGGGATATTGAATGCCCGCACGATGTCTTTGACGATCGGGATGCCGGTGCGAATATCCTCGGGGGTTTCTTCCCGGTTGGCTTTGTACGCTTCAAACTCCTCATGCCGGAACGTAGGGGCGGAGGTATCAAAGGCCACGGCAATGTGGGTAGGTTTCTGTTTCTGGAGTACTTCGAGCAGGGTATTGGTGAACCCGAACATGACCCCGGTGTTCAGCCCTTTGGAACTGATCCTCGGGTTTCTGCTAAAGGCGAAATGCGCCCGGTAAATGAGCGCATACGCATCCAGCAGGAAAAGTTTCTTTTCCGGTTTTGACATGCCACTAAGTTAACAAAAATAGCGGACAGGGGACGGCGGCTTCAACCCGCCCGGCGGAATTTAATTCAGGTGCCTCTGAAGGAAACCCAGCGACAGCCGGTATGCCTCCTCGGCGTACTCCTTGTTGTAATCCGGGTTACTCGGATTGGCAAAGGCGTGCACGGCGTCGTACATTTTCACATCGACCTTTTTCCCGGCTTTCGCCATGTTGGCCACAAAGGCATCCACCACATCGGGATTGATCCATTCGTCCTGCTTGCCGAAGATTCCGAGTACCGGTCCTTCCAGTAATTTGAGACGCTCTACGTCCTTGACCGGCATTCCATAGTACATGACCGCGCCGACGAGTTCGGGGCCCATACCCGGTTCAGAGGTGATGAGTCCGGCTTCCAGGGCCCAGCCCCCGCCGAAGCACCAGCCTACGGTGGCGATTTCGGCATTGATCCCGGCCCAGTCGAGCGCACCCTTCACGATGGCGGTACCCCGGGCCTGGTCCATGGCCTGCATCAGCTTTCCCGCTTCCTCGCGGGTCGAGGCCACTTTTCCGTCATACATGTCCAGGGCTATCACATGCACATTCTCCAGGTCATCAAAATAGCGCTCCGCTTCCTTTTTGATGTAATCGTTAAGTCCCCACCACTCGTGAAATACGAAGAGGTATTCATCGGAGTCCACGTTAGGTTCGAGGTAGTACCCGCTTGCCTCTTTTCCGTCGGGGGTGGAAAACGTGATCATCTTACCAACTGCCGACTGGTGGACATACGGCAGGGGTTCCCGGTGGTCGGCATTGAAACTTTTGTTGCTTGCCAGCATGGCAAAGGATTCCATGGCCGGGGTATGACAGATGGTGATCCCCTCCTGCGCATACACTGGTAAGGTAAGGATCAGCGAGAATAGAAATAGTGTGATTCGTTTCATGGCTTATTTGTTAAGGATTGTAAGCTAGAAACGAATGGAGGCCCGGATTTGTTTATGCAGGACTCGGATTACCGCAGGCGGCGGTAGGCAATGTAATCGGTAACCGGGGGCTGTATCTGCAGTTTTTTCATGACCATGACCATCTGCGCGCGGTGGTAGGTACTGTGGTTGACCACATGGGTGATGATCTCGCGCAGGGTACTTTCGTATTTGGTGCCCTTCGAGTTTTTGTAAAAGATCATTTCCTCAAAGGTATCCGGACGGTGTTTGCGGATAAACTCGATCCAGTTGGCCGTGCTCTCCTCGTTCATGGTCCTGAGTTCCCTGAGCTTGTATTTCTCCCACAGCGGAAAGGGGGAGGTCGGCAGGTCCTTGATCCGGTTGAGCCAGACGATTTGCGAGGAGATCAGGTGGCTCAGCAGGAGCAGGAGTTGATAATCCTCGCTCTCGGCTTCTTCGAGTGTGATAATCATTCGCTGGTTTGCCCAGTCGTTATACTCAAACAGGTCGGTAAAATGCTTTTTCATGACGTAATTCTATATTAACGGTATCTCCCCGGACAGCTAAATTTTGTAACTTCCGGAAAAACCAAATGATGTCCTATGCGATATTCTAAACTACTCATCATTTCCCTAATTTGCCTTATTTACAGCGAAACTTCTGGACAAATCAATGATTCGCTGCGCTTTGCCGAGACCATTTATGACCTGAATTTTACGCGGGCTCAGCGTGATTCCCTGAGCCTAGAACAGCTTGCCTCGAGGATCAGCCAGTTACACGGATATCCGTTGACCAACGACGTCGCCCCCGCGATGGTCTTCGACCCGCTGGCCATGGTCGGTTTTACCCCGCTAGCCCAGGAGGAGATTACATGGGATTTGCCGGAGAATGTTTCGCTGCCGGCGCGCCGTGCCGACCTCGCCTACTATTCGGTAGCCCAGCTCGGCGCACTGATCAGGGACCGGAAAATCACTTCCGTTGAACTCACGCGGTTTTACATTGACCGGTTGAAGACTTTCGGGGATACCCTGGAGTGCGTGGTTTCCCTGTTGGAAGAGCGGGCCCTGGAACAGGCAAAGAAGGCAGATCAGATGATGGTGGAGGGGATGTATAAGGGTCCGTTGCATGGGATCCCGTACGGACTCAAGGATTTGTTTGCCGTCGAAGGCACCGTGACCAGCTGGGGGGCGATGCCCTACCGTGACCAGACCATCGACGATACCTCAACGATTGTGGAAAAGCTGGAAGATGCCGGGGCGGTACTGGTCGCCAAGCTTACCCTCGGGGCACTGGCCATGGGGGATGTGTGGTACGGCGGGGTTACGAAAAACCCGTGGAACCTGGATCAGGGTTCCAGCGGTTCCTCTGCCGGTTCGGCTTCCGCCGTCTCGGCCGGACTCGTACCATTTGCGATTGGTACAGAAACCCTCGGATCGATCGTTTCGCCTTCAACGCGGTGCGGGACCACCGGACTCCGGCCGACATTTGGAAGGGTGAGCCGCTCGGGCGGCATGGCGCTCAGCTGGTCGATGGATAAAGTCGGGCCCATTACCCGCAGCGCCACCGATGCCGCACTTGTTTTTGATGTGATCCGGGGGACCGACCCGGATGATCCCACTACCCGGGCTTCGGCGTTTAATTATAATGCCGGCCGGGATGTGCGTACGCTTAAGGTTGGGTACCTGGACGGTGCTTTTGAAGGGAACGCACGGGACAGCATAACCCTGGTGGAGCTGCGAAACATGGGGATTGATTTGCAGCCGGTAAAATTCCCCAACGATTTTCCTGCCCGGGCAATGACCATTATCCTCGCTGCTGAATCTTCAGGAGCGTTTGACGAACTTACCCGTTCGGGACAGGACTCACTCATGGTGCGGCAGGACCGTGGTGCCTGGCCCAATTATTTCCGTTCGGCCCGGTTTATCCCGGCCTCGGAATACGTAAATGCCAACCGCATCCGCACCAAACTGATCAGGGCCCTTCATGAGGCCATGGAAGAGTATGACGTAATTGTGGCTCCCAGCTTTTCAAATCAGCTGGTCATGACCAACCTGACGGGTCACCCGTGCCTGGTTCTGCCCAACGGGTTTAATGAGAATGGTTCGCCTACCAGCATTACCTTCCTGGCGAATTACATGGACGAGGCCGCGCTGATCACACTGGGGGAAGCCTACCAGGCTGCTACAGATTATGATGACAAGCATCCGCCGATGTTTACGGAATAACAGGCCGGTTTCCAGGAGTCACCGATCGGGTGGCTGCTATCGGGGATCTGCCTTCGGGGCAACGACCCTATCCTCCCTGCGGAACATTCTCCAGGCACGACAAATTTCACGTCTGCCTGTGCAGTACTTTTCTGATTTTCCTTCCATAACCAGGTAAGGGCCTCAGGGATGTAAGGAATTCCTTCATTCTGTCCGGTTTACGGGGTTACAATCGGCGTGCACGCGTATTTACTGGGTAGTACAAACGATATACACGTGAAGAATTTTTTACTTACAGCTGTTTTATTTTTTACGGCGCTGGCGGGCATGGGACAGGGGTTGCATGTAGGCCTGACCACGGGGATCAATTCGACGATTCTCCTTGAAAACGGATTCAGCGAAGATCCGCGGTATAATTCCAAGATGACATTATCGACCAGTCCGATCGGGGTCAATGTGGGCTACGATCTCACGCCTTCCTTTGGATTGTCTCTCGAATCGATCCTGGCCAACCAGGAAATGTTTTATGAGATCGTTGACATTGCTGATCAGATCAAAGGCGGACAGGAGATAGATCTCCAGTATATCCATTTACCGCTCCTGCTCAATTTCATGAACGGCGGAGATGCGGCTGCCCGGTTTAATTTTTCGATTGGTCCCCAGCTTTCCCTGCTGACCGCTGCGGTGGAAAGTTATTATGTAGAAGCAGGGGATTATAAAATACCGGCCAACTCGTCTTTTGCCGAAATTTCCGCGACCTATCCGGGTGCGACTCAGTCGACCGAACAGGCGCAAAACGGGGAATACACCATTCCTTCTGACATAAATACCACAGAGTTACTGAACCGCAAGGCGGATGATTTCCGGAACCTTGAATTTCAGATTGCCGGAGCCATGGGTGTTTCCATTGACCTGGGTCCGCACCTTATGTTGTCCACGCTGCTTCGGGCCAACTACCGGGTGACCGACATGACCAACGAGGATGCGCTGTCGCTGGTGCTGGAGAATAATGCACAGCAATTATTCGCGCAGAAAGCACAGCTCACGCTCGGACTTCAGGTTGGAATCCATTATTCCTTCAACGTGACGCGCGCGTTCAGATAAAAAGACAATCAACCAGGTAATGGGCGCTCCTCCGTGTTATGCGGACGGAGCGTCTTTTATTTTGTATCCATCACAGATTCCGGTCCTTGACCGGACAGTCCTGCGTCTGACCGGCAGGCATTGTTGCCTGCATTGGCGAAAACCTGTAATTTACACGACCCTGGACGGAAACATAAAGCAAGGAAATACCCGAGTTGTCCGCCCGGGAAGATTACAGACAGAAAGAATGAATCGAATGAAATATTTTATTCTTTGTGCAGGCCTGCTTTTGTCAGGTCTCTTTGCCAAAGCCCAGGAGCAGTCCGCGGAAAGTAAATTTATCAGTGTTCCGGGTGCCCGGATCCAGTATCTTGATTTTGGCGGGGAGGGGGTCCCACTGATCTTTATCCATGCCGAGGGCTGGGATGCATCAACCTACAAGGATTTCGGCGGAAAATTTAACGGCACCAATCGCGTCCTTTCGGTAACCCGGCCCGGCTACGGGGAATCGACAAGTACGGAATCTCCTTATTCGATACCCGTACAGGCGGAATATCTTATCGGGTTCCTGGATGCGATGAACATAGAGCGAGCGGTCTTTGCGGGGAACTCATCACCCACCGCCATTATCACCTACCTGGCCGAACACTATCCGGGACGGGTTGCGGGCGCCATTTACCTGGCCGGACTTTTCCCGGTCTGGTATGGTGACGAACGGGAAGCGGATCCGTATGGTGCCGGAGAAATGGAGCGGAAAGCATCCACCACGGAAGCGGTACCGAAGGAGAAATACCGGATGCTGGATACCTATCAGCCGGAGTTTGAAAAGGGCGACCGGCCTCCCATGGATATTCCTGCCCTGGCCTTTGCCTCGCGCACCGGCCTGATCGGATATGCCCATGTGAATATGTCCCTGCTCAGGGTTGGATCGCCGTTGTATTCCGAATGGTATGAGGGGCTGCCCGACATGCCGATCAGTGAACAGATCAGGCGCACACATGATGACCCCGATTTCCGTACGGCGTTAATCGAAAAGATCGGGAATAAAGAGGCAAGACGTTACTTTCTTGAGCTTGCAGAAGATAAAGCCGCCCAGCAGCAACTTTATACCTACCAGCAGGAACACATCGCGCCAATGATTATTGAGGTACAGAGGAAATTCAACAATGCTTTTTCCCCTGACATGATACGTATCGTGAAACTGGATGTGAACGGCGTGTTTGGATACGAGTACATGTACACACCGGATCTCATCGTACCGCACATCCGGGAATTCCTTCATCGGGTAAACCTGCGGGAAGCGAATTGACCACAATACCATAATTTCTTCAGCATAACGAGGGTGCTCGTTCGCGGCAAAACAAATTGGCCTAATCAGGTTCGTCCCGGCCTTCCAGGGTTTCCCTGACATAGTCTTTGAGGAAGGGAACAGAGAAACTAAAGACAAAGATATACCGCCTCCACTTGAAGTCGGCGGTTTCAGTCGGGTCAAAGATTTCACTGGTTGATTTGGTCTGAGAGGGGAAGGAAATGACCCTGGGAAGACTCTGGGTGGCACCGGTCCTGGATACACCCAGGGTTATATCCGCTCCTTTAAAAGTCAGAACAATTCCTGCGGCGGCGTGAAACGCATCGGCCTGGAAGGTGGAGTTGCTCACTTTCGACTGATTTCTGATATGGCTTATGGGATTTGGACCTACGGTTGAAAAATCGGTATTGGCACTCAGGTAGGCAGAAAGATTATCGCTTACATACCACTCAAAACCTAAACCGGCATTGACAATTGCCTGATTCTGATCGGTCAGTTTAAAATGGATCAGGGAGTCGGGTTTACTCTGGACATAGTGCGGGTCGGCCTCCATCAGTGTGTATTCGTTTATTTTACCATAATATTCTGCGCTGAAATGCAGTTTGCTTTTGCCGGTTTGAAGAGAGACGCCTGCACCTGCGGTCAGGGGCGTCTTATAGGTGAGACTAAGGTCTGACTGGTAGCTGTTGGCATAAATGTCATTTGTACCCGTCAGCCCTTCGAAGCCTGAATAATACAGCTGGTAGGAATAATTGGAATTATTTTTCAGGTTAATGGCGGGTGTGGTCAGGGTTAATCCAAACTGCCAGTTTCCGGAGGAATAA
This sequence comes from uncultured Roseivirgaceae bacterium, assembly GCA_964563925.1. Lineage (GTDB taxonomy): Bacteria > Bacteroidota > Bacteroidia > Cytophagales > Cyclobacteriaceae > JAUILA01. Next base: position 108,088 of record CAZLZD010000003.1, read on the forward strand.
GCGGCTGCCAGTTTCCATATCATACTGTATGTTTCAAATCCGAAACTTCGATTGTAATCAAAAACCGCTACGTTACCTGAATTTTGAGACAGGGCGCGCAGATTTAACTTGCCGGTACGGTCATGCCTGACATTGCTGAGAAATCCGGACGCTCCTATACTAAACCTGCTGTTCAGGGCATGGGCCCAGGCAAACCCCCACCATGTGTCCCTGACCTCATTCCCAAGATTCACATCTCCTTCAAATATTTCATTTCCCTCCCAGTTGGCAATAATATCTCCGGTAACTTCTTCACGGTAGCCAAAACTAAGATCGCTTCGGCTCCTTGAGAGGATAGCATAAGCAAACTGGTGATTGGGAAGAAATTTTATTTTAAATGTACCAGCAGCCAGTGAAGGCACCCCGTCAAAACTGGATTTTTTCAGGTTCCTTCCATCACCGACCCCGTTTTCATAGTTCATGGTTTGCCATTGGTACACATCTGCGCTCAAAAGGAAGGCCGGATTTTCAACGAGCCCCAGGCGGGCGGGGTTATAATAAACGGCCCCCAGGTCTTCCACGCCACCAATTACAGATCCGCCCAACAGCATGGAACGGGTTCCGTATTGGTGGGTCCAGTAATGTCCGCTTTGGGCGGAGGCTGTATATAATGCAAATCCCGATAAAACGGTAATCAAAAAGAAACGGAAAGGTTTCATGGGCGGCCAACTGATTCTTTGTCAATATAATAGATTAGCCGGATTTAATTCCTGACCTGAATCATTTCCCGTCCAGCTTACTCAGATAATTATCCGCCGTTTTAAGATGATTTTCCAATTTCCCCTCCTCCATTCTCTCCAGCAGGCTCATAACCATATTCATCCGGCCATTCTCCCTCAGCTCCTTTTTGTGCATGTGAAGAAAGCGCCAGTACAGACCGTCCCAGATATCACTCCATTCTCCCTTGCCATAGGAGCTCATTTTCCGCACATAATTAGAGCCCGAGATATAGGGCTTGGTCGTGAAAAGTCCGCCGTCGGCATACAGGATCATCCCGTAGACATTGGGAACCATCACCCAGTCATAGGCATCAATGAAAAGCTCCATAAACCAGCGGTATACCTCGTCGGGGTCAAACTCGCAGAGCAGCATAAAATTGCCCATGAGCATCAGGCGCTCAATGTGATGGGCATAGCCGTACGTTATCACCTTTCGGATCACATCGTCGAGCGGGGGGATACCCGTTTCGCCGGTCCAGAAGGAAGAAGGGATCTTCCGGTCGTGATTAAAGTGATTATTGGTACGCTCGAATACACTTTCCTGCTGGTAGATCCCCCGCATGAATTCTCGCCAGCCGATGATCTGCCGGACAAACCCTTCCAGGCTGTTCAGGGGATACTTCTTTTTACGGTGCCATTCCAGGGTTGTATCCAGTACCTGGTCAGGAGTGAGCAGTCCGATGTTGAGGGCCGGTGTGAGCACGGAGTGGTACAGGAACGGGTGGTCAGCGCTCATGGCGTCTTCATAATCCCCGAATTTACCCATGCGGTTTTCCAGGAAATCATCAAGCCATTTCTCCGCCTGGTAATATGTCACCGGGTAACAGAAATGTGCTGTGTCTCCCGGATTATCACTGAAGTGTTCTTCCACATATGCGATGGCCTCCTGCACGTATTCATTCTGCTGCGGAATGTAAATTTCCGGGGGATTATGATCTTTCGGCAGTTTCTTGCGGTTCTCATCGTCAAAGCTCCATTTACCACCCACTGGTTCGTCGTTGTCCATGAGCAGGTCCAGGCCTTTACGCTGTTTTTTGTAAAAGGAAGCCATGAAGTAATCCTTGCGTGCACCCAGTTTTTCGCCAACCTCTTCCCGGGACAGCAGGAACATCGGGCTTTCATAGAATTTGAGCTCCATGTCATGCCGGCGGGCAAATCGCTTCAGCCGTCTTTCGAGCAGGTAATCCACCGGATCGGCTAAATGGATACTCTTCACCCCGGTGCCGGACAATTGTTTGAAGAGCGAGGACAAGTCCGGAGCTTCGCCGCAGGTAACATACGTGACCTCCAGCTTCTGCTGCTCCAGCCAGGAGGCGGCGTACTTCATGGAGGCCCGGTGCAGGATCAGTTTGTTCTTGTGAAAGCGGTACTGGGTGAAGAACAGCGGGTCTTCATACAGGTATACCTGCCTTCCCTTGCGCGTGGCCGGGTGGGACTTGAAGAGCTGGTGCGGGAACAGGAGCGAAATTTCCATAATGCCCTAACACCGTACCGGGGGATCTGGTTACGGGACAAGCCGGTAAACCGGGTAGCGCATGTGGGCCTTCTCCTTATAGGCTGAGTGACTGTAAATAAAATCAAGCTGGGCGTACCAGTTGCCGGCAAACTCTTCATCCTCGCGCTTTTTGTTTTCGAAAGCGACACGAAGGGCCGGGTCACTTTCCAGCAATTCTTTCGCCAGGTCCTCAAACACATAGGGAGAGAAGCCTTCCTTTTGCTGGAGAATGGTATCAAAGAAATTCCAGGTAAACCACGAATCGGTCGCCTGCGGCTCCAGGGTTTCGATGAGGTACCTTCCGGAGGGCTGGCTCACATAGGCAATCACGTCCCCCTTATAAAGGGATACATTCTCCCGGATTTTTTCCACCTGCACCTCGCTGTGCGGGTAATGCCCCTCGTATGGCCGGCGGCCCGATTCATAGGATATAATCTGATAGGTTTCCACATTCACCGTGGTATCCTTGTCAATGACCGTGAGCTTTACGTCATTGGCTTTAAGCAGGTCAATCACTTCGTGCCATCCCTGCGGGATCACATAGGCCAGCGGGATTTCTACCGACAGGGCGGGTTCGAAGTGCGTATAATAGGGGATGCGTTTTTCAAAGGGGGCGTTTCGGTCGTACAGTAGGCGGTCGTTACCGGTGACCTCACTGGGCACCATTTTACCTTCGTAACCAAGGAACGTTATGGTGTCGGCCCGGGACCTGTCCGGTTTCCAGGCGACGGGGTGCAGATTTCCTGGGACGGGTAACGGGGCTTCCCGATGCAGCTTCCGGATGGTGGCGCCATCTTCCATGGCGATCTCGAGGACGGCGTTGAGGAAGGCATAGGAAGCGCGGGTACGCACATCAAACGGCTTGAGCATGTGTGTCTCGATCATGAATCCGAGGGTGTTGAATAACGCGGTATAGCCGGTGGAATACCGCGGGTTATCCAGGAACTGGCTGAATCCGCGGGCATCAGGGGTCTGGTTAAAGACATTCACATAGGGGGTGATGGGGAATTGTTTTTCTCCCATTTTCTCCTCGAGGCGCGGGGTAAACGACTCATAGATATAATTGCCCATGGCTCCCCCCATTTTATTATGCTGGGTGGCCAGGTGGGTGATGGGGTATTGGTAGTCGGCCCCGTTGCTGACGTGGGTGTCGACGAACAAATCGGGTTTGAGCAGATGGTATATTTCATGGAAAGAGCGGGTATTCCGTGTATCCGCTTTGATAAAATCGCGGTTCAGATCGTAGTTTCTGGCATTGCCCCGGAACCCATAGGCTACCGGTCCGGATTGATTAACGCGGGAAGTGATATTCCGCTGGAGGGCACCACCGATGTTATAAAGGGGGATGATTGCCACGAACGTATTTTCAATAAGCTGACGGTTCGCCGGGTTGAGCAGGTCCCGGGCCAGCATCATGGAAGCTTCAATCCCGTCCGGTTCGCCGGGATGGATGCCGTTATTGATCAGCAGGATCGTCCGGCCGGAATTACGCGCAACCCCTGCATCGTGGCTGCCTGATGCATCAATGGTGACCAGGTGCAGTGGCTCACCGCTGTCGGTGCGTCCCATGGCAACCATTCGCACCATCGGGGAGGAGGCCGCGAGTTGTTCGTAGAACCGGATGACCTCCTGGTACGTACCGGTCTCAGTACCGCCAGACTTTTCAAAAGGGGTTTCAGGGATTTGAGCACCCAGGGATAAAGAAAGCAGCAGGAGCGCAGGGAGAATTAATTTCATTCGGCGTAGTTTTAATCCGGATTAAAGTTACAGATTCTTCAAGATATGGATCACAACAGGATCATTCGCGAGCGACGCTCGATTTACACCAATATGTTCAGCGGCGAAAAGGTGCCGGTGCAGATTATAGAGGAAATGCTGGAAAATGCCCGGTGGGCGCCAACTCACCGGCTTACCGAACCCTGGCGGTTTGTGGTTTTCGAGGGAGAAGGCCTGAGCAGGCTGGGGGACTTCCAGGCCCGAAAATATGCAGAAAGACATGCGGGAGATGCCTTTGATCAGGGCAAGTACGACAAGCTTCGGGATAAACCAAAGGAGTGCTCCCATGTGATTGCCATTGGAATGCACCGTGATGTAAAGGAATCCGTTCCGGAAGTGGAGGAGGTATGTGCGGTGGCTTGCGCCGTGCAGAATATGTGGCTTACTGCTTCGGCGCACCGGGTTGGGTGCTATTGGAGTACCGGCGGGATCACCTATTACGAGGGTGTGAATGACTTTTTTGGATGGGCGCCGGAAGACCGGCTTATGGGCTTTCTGTACCTGGGAATGCCAAAGAGCGACCGTTGGCCCGGGGGCAGGCGCACAGAAATAGAAACAAAAGTAACGTGGGAATCATGAATCCCAGCGTGCCAAAAGTTGCCAGCGGAAGGCCCAGTGCCATGTAAGCTGAAATTCACGGATGTTGCAGTCCTTCATGAGGGCTTCAAGTTCATTCCGCCGGAAGGATCGAAGGACAGAAAGAGCGGCGTCATTTCTGACCATTTCAGACCGGGAGAACAGCCGGGTCAGAATTTTTATGGAATGGTACGCAAACCAATGTCGGTGAAGGTCATTGATCACCATACCATAGGTGGTCTTTGACTTCAGGCCGGTAAAGAGACGGCGTAATTCTTCATGGGTAAAATGATGGGTGAAGAGGGTGGCGGTAACCACGTCGCAGGAAAGGTCATTGAATTCCGGCGAAAAGATATTCATAGCCCGGTAGGAGATTTCAGGAAATTCGCGGGTGTTATTACGCGCATACTCCACAATATTCGGATTGGCATCAATCCCGGTCAGGCGAATAGGGAGGTCCCTTTTTCTCGCCCAGAGACAGATTTTTTTAAGTATGTCCCCTCCGCCGCAGCCAATATCGAGGATATGAATTTCACGATTCACGTCAGGCAGAAGCTTTTCAAGTCCGTTGATTGTGACGTGGTCTCCCCCGAGCCAGCGGTTAATTGTGTTCAGTTCGCGGAGCGTCTGGCTGATCACCTCGCCAGAGCTCTGAAGGTCATCCATCAGCTCTGCCTGGTGAGATCGGGATTGAAATTCGGCAGCCATCAGGATGCGTGAATTTGAAGGATCAGGCTTTCCATGGTCAGACCTGGTCCGAAGGCAAACGACAGGATGGATTTACCATTATCTTCCCCGGATAGGTGCTTGTATATCTCATTGAATACAAACAGGATGGTGGCCGAGGACATATTCCCGTAATTTTTGAGCACCTGCCGGGAGTACTTGTTCTTCTCCCGGGAAATATCCAGTTGTTCTTCGACAACCTGGAGTATTTTTTTGCCCCCGGGGTGGACGGCATAATAATCATATCCGTTGCTGGCCGCACCATTCAGCGAGTCGGTCATCTGGCGGATCCCCGATTGTATAATGTTCGGAACGTATGCGGTCAGCTTCATTTCAAATCCTGTGTCACCCACCTCCCACGCCATCTCGTTGATGCCACTGGGTGCAAGGGTACACGCAAACTCGCTTAGTTCGAGCGAGTTCTTTCCTGAGGGAGCGGGCTCTACCAGGACGGCAGCCGAACCGTCCCCGAACAGGGCGTTGGCCAGTAAATTGTCTTCCGTGGGAGCCTTTTGAAAATGGATACTGCAGAGCTCGGTACAGACCACGAGAACGCGAGCCCCGGCATCCGCCTCACAGAAAGCGGCTGCCACTTTAAGGGCATTGAAAGCGGCGTAACAGCCCATGAAGTTTATGGCGGTTCTTTTGACCGAAGTGGAAAGGCCCAGCTTGTAGACGAGCTCGATGTCGAGGCCGGGTGCATACAGGCCGGTGCAGCTTACCGTTACCAGATGTGTGATGTCTTCGCGTTTCAGCTGGCTGTGGGCAAGGCATTTCTCGGCAGACTGAACACTAAGCAGGAGTGCCTCGCTGCGGTATTTGTCCTGGCGTATACTGGTTGGCGGAAAAGGCTCCATGGCTTCATTATTGGGATAGAAGCTGAAATTTTCCGTTTTCTGGTAATCCGCGATGACAGAATAGCGGCTCTTGATTCCTGAGGCACGATACAGCAATTTTAGCCGCCGGGCCTCCTCTCCCTGCAGACCGTGTGCACGGGTCATGAATTGCAGTACCTGCTGTTGTTCAATTCTGAAACGGGGCACAGCGGTACCAATTGCGGTAATACAGGGTTTCATTTATTAATAATAGCTAAAATTTGATATCTTCAGCGGAAATCCACTGAGAATGTTTACAAGGTCTGCCTGGCTTCATTTGCGAATTCCGTTTTCATTTTTCCTGTTGCCGGTGTTCCTGTTTGCCTTATCCCTTTCACCTAACCTTAATGAATCCCGGCTGCTTATTGTTTTTGTCGCGCTCCATTTTTTCCTGTACCCGGCTTCCAATGGGTATAACAGTTACTTTGACAAGGATGAAGAAAGTATTGGCGGATTGAAGAATCCTCCGAAGGTCACGCGGGGCCTGTATTACCTTGCTTTGCTTTTTGACCTGATTGCGCTGGGCCTCGGATTGCTTATCAGCTGGGAATTTACGGCCATGCTGTTTATTTACGGGCTGGTGTCAAAAGCCTACAGCCACCCTGCCGTCAGGTTGAAAAAATATGCCTGGACCAGCTGGCTGGTCGCGGGATTTTTCCAGGGATTCTTCACGTTCCTCATGGCGTACATGGGGCTGAACGATTTTTCCCTGTCGCTTCTCTGGCGGGCGGGTATACTCATCCCGGCCTTTCTGACTTCCATGATCCTGTGGGGCTCCTATCCCATGACGCAGGTCTATCAGCACGGAGAAGATGCCCGGCGCGGGGATAAAACCCTGAGCCTGAAACTGGGTGTAAGGGGTACATTTCATTTTACGGCGATCTTCTTCACGGTGAGTGTGCTCCTGTTTGCCTGGTATTTTGCTGCCTTCTTCCGGGCTGAATATGCACTTCATTTCCTTCTCGCCCTGGTACCGGTACTGCTGTTTTTCGGGTACTGGTACATCAGGGTAAGGAAAGATGCGGGAGCAGCTAACTTCGGAAACACAATGTTTCTGAATTTTCTTTCCGCACTGTGCCTGAATGCCTTTTTTATTTACTTTTTCCTGGACCATACCCAGATACTCCAGGCTATCCGTGCGGGTTATTAGGAAAAGGGAACGCCATGGGTTTTGCTCATCAGGTACCGGGCCACCGGCGGGGTGTATTGCCCGATGCGGACGGCCAGCCTGGAGAATGCCGGGTGCCCGAACAATTGCTGAATTTTACGGCCTGAGGATAACCTGAAGGCAAATTGTGCCTTCCACGCTTTTCTGTACGCTGATTCCATCGCTTCCCGCTCCGGGTTTTCCCTTTTCATAAAAGGGATAATGACATCAGCGAGAATTTTGCTGCTGTGGATGGCCATGGCCATGCCATTACCGCAGAGCGGCGTGATCATTCCGGCTGCATCGCCGCACATAAGCATGTGATTTGTCACAGGTTCTTTCGTTTCGAAGCTGATTTCATTAATCACCAGGGGATCATCCCACAGGAATATGGATTTGCTGAATGCGGCTTTCAACTGCGGGTTGACACAAAGGACGTTCTCCTCCATTCTGCGTATGTCCTTGTGCTCCCGGAGATTGTCCCGGTGACTCAGGTAACACAGGTTGAATTGTCCGTTTTCAATGGCATTGATCCCGCAGTACCCACCCCTGAAATTGTGCAGGGCCACCGTATCGGTGGCATGCGGGGCATTGGTGACATGATATTTTACGCCGATATAGGGTGATCGACGCTGCATGAAGCCTCGCTTCATTTGCTTGTCCAGGTGCGACCGCTTGCCGTAGGCCCCGACGACAAGAAAAGCTTCATACGTTCTTTCGCGGGTGCTTACCAGGAAACGGTTGTCCTCAAAACGTATGTCCTCCGCACGCGACCCGGTAAGAATTTCCACGCCAAGCCGGCGAGCTTTTTCAGCGAAAAAGGAATCAAGTGCATAACGACTGATACCAAAACCCCCGAGATCAAGCGGCATACGGATCACTTTTCCCGTGGTATCACTGAGTTCGAAATGGGATATGGAGACTGGTTTTAACGACTCCGGCCATAAGTCATTCTCCTGCAAAAACGGGATCACCTCATTGGATACATATTCTCCGCATACCCGGTGAAACGGGTATTCATTCTTCTCAATGACAAGCACTTCCAGTCCGCTTTTTCTAAGCAGAATGGCTGCGGTGAGCCCTGCCAGCCCTCCTCCTATGATCACAATGTGCTTGTTCATGCAGATATAACTGATTCCGGGTCTGACTGTTTCGCTGGCATCCGGTAAAGTCAGATTTCCTCTTTCAGGACAATGGTCTTGGTCATGAACTGTGTATCCCGGAGAATACGGATCCTGAGTTTCTTCTTCGGACGGGAATTCAGCTGGCCTATGATATAGTCCATGGTCAGGTTTTCCGTACTCCGGCCGTTGATATTGAGAATTTTATCACCTTCCCGCAGGTCGGCCTCGGCGGCTACGCTGTTGGGCCGGACTTCAACGATCTCAAAGGTATTCAGGTCACTGCCAATGGCTTTTACGGTAATCCCGGAAAGATTATAGCTGAATTCTTTCTTAAATGAGCGACCCCGTTTCAGGTACATTTCTTCCTGCGGAAAGTTGAAGACCACCCTGAACCTCGAGAGCAAGTCTCCACCGATTGATCCGTTGCGATCCACCGTACTCATCATGAGGCTATCCATCCACGGATCATTCTCCGGGAACGTAACAATAATATCCTCCCAGCAGGCTTTTCCCATATGAAAACGCTGCAGTCGGGCCAGTGTGCCCGAGAGCCGGCCGGCAAGGCCCCGGCCCACGGAGGTTTTAATGTTTTTTTCCGGAATGGTGATGTCCTCTGCAGAGTCAGCGTACATGATTACGCCATGACTGGCCCCGGTATCCACCAGCAGCTTCAGGTCTACGGATTTCCCGTCATAGTACACAGCGGTCCCGTGTACATAGGGCTTGGTGTCTTCGACCGTCATAGGAATGGTGAGCCATGACCGCCTCTTTTTAAACCGGCTCGGTGTATACAGGGTCAGAATTCTCCGGTCATAATCGATTTTCACGATGAAGCGGCTGAAGAGTTCATAGCCCAGTACACCGCTAACTTCTGCGCCCAGGTAGTTTCTTAGCTCCAGGTAATCTTCGTCAAGGACCAGAATGGCGTGACCGTTACCGCTGACGCCGGGAAGTTTCAGGGAAACACTGTTTGAGATATAAGCCTTGATGTACCGGTCTTCGCCGATACCTCCGATCACATATTCCTTGGTAAACTTCAGGCCGATGAGGCGGGCAAAAGCCTTTTCCGTGAGAATGGAAGTACGAACGCCTGTATCCAGCACGAATTTAAGGGGCAAGCGGTCATTAATGACGATCGGGATAACGATCAGGTTGTTGTAAATCTCGAATGGTATATCCACTTTGCTCGCGCCCTCATCCAGCTGAAAGCCAAGTATTTGAGCGCTGGCTGACTGGAGAGACAACGAAAAAAGCAGCACTAAAAATAAAGCCTTTAAAAGTTTATACATGCAAATTCCGCGAATTGCCAAGTGAAAAATTAACCATTTTTAGGTCGAAACGCGACCCTCTCCGGAAAAATTGTTAAGGTAACTGCCGCAAACCTGTTGAAATGGTTCAGGTCCGGTCAAGGTGGTCCCATATATCCCCTCCGGAAGGCTTGTAATTCTGTATGGCCGGGATCACCTCTTCCGGTTTATGGACCACGTGCATCGATGCATTACTGCGGAGGAAACCTTCCTTCATCATGTGCCTGAGCAGGTCCAGGAAAGGGGTGAAATAATTTTCGGTGTTCAGGATAATAAGGGGATGCTGAATGATCCCAAGCTGGTTCCAGGTCAGGATCTCGGCTGTTTCATCCAGGGTGCCTAATCCGCCTGGCAGCACCACAAACCCGTCGGCAAGGCGTGCCATTTCAGCTTTTCGGGCGTGCATACTTTCAGTGACCACCAATTCAGTAAGCGATTCATGGGCAACTTCCCGGGGCATCATAAAGTCAGGGATCACGCCGATTACTTCACCACCGTGATCCAGAACCGACTGGGCGATGGTCCCCATGAGTCCGAGCTTTCCCCCGCCGTAAATAAGGCGGCAATCATTTTCGGCCATCAGTCGCCCGAGCGTGGCGGAGACCGAGCGATACTGCTCCCGCTGGCCGATTGATGATCCGCAAAAGACACATATATTCGTCATAAATAGTAAGGTATTTTTTAAAGCTACGTATATTTAAATAAATATGGCTACACGCAGGAATCACTTGACCGGAGCGCTCTGGGAGCCCATTGTAGGATACTCACGGGCGGTCAGGGTTGGAAATCTGATCGAAGTATCGGGGACGGTTTCCTTAAAGGAGGGAAAGCCTTTCGGAGAAGGGAATGTGCGCATGCAGACGCGCCGCATCCTTGAAATAATTGAAGAAAGCTTAGTGGCGCTGGATGCTTCGCGCAAGGATGTGATTCGCACGCGAATGTTCATTACCGACATATCGCGCTGGGAAGAAGCGGCCGGCGAACATGGCCGGTTTTTTGAGGGAATACAACCGGCGACCTCCATGGTGGAAGTGTCCCGGCTGATCGATCCTGCGTTTCTGATCGAAATAGAAGCTACTGCTTTTGTCGGGTAGAACCGTCGATATCGTGTTTGTTATCGCTGACCATTTTATTTGGGAAAAGCTTCGGCGAGAGAATGGCCAGAACAAAAAGAACTAAAACTACAATGAGTGCACCCATGATAAGTACTTTATTTTTTGTGCAAATATATGAAGCCGTGCGTCATAATAAAACGGTAGGTAATAAAATCCTGACCCTTGTAGTTGTTTTGCTGCTCAGCGGACAGGCATGGTCTCAGAAGCGGACGATGGTTTACACCCCGGATTCTTCCACTTATGCCATCGGCGACATCATCGACGGGAAAAAAGAGGGTCGCTGGCAGTTTTTCAACCGGAACGATGAGAAGGTCGAGGAAGGGGTTTTCCGGAATAACATGCGCCAGGGAGTCTGGGTAGGATATACCGACGGGCGAAAGGCGATGGAGGCCACGTTTAAGGATAATGTGGCCATTTACTACAGGGAATTCTATCCCAGTGGAAGGCCAAAACTGGAAGGTAATTTCGCGGATAATAAGAAAACGGGTAAATGGACCATCTATGAGCCTGTGTCAGGACGCCCGAAGGAAGTGATTACCTATGAGAATGACCTGAAGCAGGGACCCTATGTCCTCTATTCGGCAGATGGTACGGTGGAGATTGAGACAGGGTACGACCAGGATTCACTGCATGGAGAATTCACCAAATACTTCTATTCAGGACTCGTGGAGGAGAAAGGAACCTATGATCACGGTAAAAAGACAGGGAAGTGGATCGAATATGATGAATACGGCCAGAAACTGGCCGAGAAGAATTATAACCAGGAAGGGAAGCCTGAAGGTGTCTGGACAGAATATTATCCGGGCGATCAGATAATGAGCCGGAAGATTTTTGAGGATGGGACCGAGACGGGAGTATGGACAAGTTATTACCCCAACGGTCAGCTTGCAGAGTGGAGTGTATATAAGGACGGATGGCAAGACAGCACGTATCTGCAGTATTTTGAGAATGGGAAGCCTGCCGTTCGCGGGCAGTTTGAGAACGGACTTCGAACAGGCATTTGGCAGTTTTATAACGACCTGGGGATCCTTGTGGAGGAAGGGTCGTATAAAAATGGCGAACAGGACGGCCGCTGGTTTACGTACTACGATAATGGCAAGCTTCGGATGATCGGGGCTTTTGATAACGGTCTGGAAGATGGTTTATGGGGGATTTTTCATCCTAACGGGCAACTGATGCAGGAAGAAAGCTGGCGGGACGGAAAATTATGGAATATAAGTCCTTACGTAACGGCCTCAGGAGATACCCTGGATGCCGGGACCCTGGAAAAGGGCGAGGGGACCAAGCTTAATTATTATTTATCCGGGAAAAAGGAGATATATTGCGAGTTCAGTAATGGGGTGCCGGATGGTAAATGGACCTATTATTACGAGGACGGCACCATTGCGGAGAGCGGACAATTTGAAATGGGTGCCAAGGAAGGGCCCTGGGTTTATTTTCATGAGACCGGGAGAAAGGAATCGGAAGGGTCTTATGAGGATGGCGAAAAGGTAGGTACCTGGATATATTACAATCCCCGGGGTGACGTTCGGGAGCGTATTGACCATACAGCACAATCCGGAAATACAGAATGAGAAAATTAATTACCGTTGTTGGCATCCTGATTGCCATCATTGCGATTGCCTACGTGGGGATACGCATTTATACGAAATCATTTAGTCCGCAGGAAGTGGCTGTATACGATCAGCATGGCGTTTCACTTCGGGTAAATTACAGCCGTCCGTTCATGCAGGATCGCGAAATTTTCGGAAACCTGGTGCCTTACGGGGATGTATGGCGGACAGGAGCCAATGAGGCGACGACGTTTATCAGCAATGCCCCGTTGCAGGTTAACGGACAGACCTTGCCGGCCGGAGAATATTCTCTTTTTACCCGCCCGGGTGAAGAGGAATGGGAGGTCATATTCAATTCTGAAACCGGTCAGTGGGGGATATCCATCTTTGACGGCAAGCCAAACCGTGATCCGGAGAAGGATGTCCTTACAATTTCGGTCCCGTCCATCACCACCACGGATAAATTTGATCAGTTTACCATCACTTTTGATGACATGAGCGAGGAAATAGACCTGATCATGATGTGGGAGAATACCATGGTGGTTGTCCCGTTCACGCTCATGCCTGATTAGAGGTCTTTAATATAGATTCGCACCTCAGCGGGAATTTCCTCCTCCTCTTCATCAGGCTCCTCCTCTTCCGGCCTGGCCGGAATAAGAACAGGTTCCCAGTGTATATTCCTGCGATCAATTCCTTTTTCTTCCAATGCCTCAAGAATCGCCTCAGCCTGCTTCGTGGTACGGTCATTATGAAAAGTATGGGTGATCAGGACGTAACCGGCCGGAAATACAGCTCCAATACTGTCAGAGGCAGTTCCGCGGAAATAGACAGAGTCTCTCGTGAAATGGGAGAGACTAAGCGTATCATTCTGAAAGGGACTTGCGAGAATGGTATCAGCCGGTGGCGCCCAAAGCGTATCGGTCCGGATTTCAGTAAGATCCGGATCAGACTGCAGTGAGTCTTCCCGGTATGCGGGCTGAATAACCTCCATTTGCAGGATCATACCCGGGTGTTCACTGGCCAGGCGGGCAAGACGCCTGACCTCGAAATCTGAGGCGCCGTGAAGGTCTGAGGTATGTGGTACGAAATGAAGGGATGAAGAGACAAGCTCACCAGGCTTAACCGTTTTCAGTTCAATAGTAAGCTGTTCCTTATCGCGGCGCCCGATTTCGGTGAGTAAGTAGGGTTTGGCAAAGTACATCAGGGAAGGATCGGCGGAAGTGATGGCGAGGTCATAATTACTTCCTTCGGGCAATACAAAACTGAATTCTCCGCCCGGGGCGATATTCTGCTGATACAGCCGCTTTCTTTTGTCCACATCAAATACGACGAACCGGGCATTGTCCAGCGGATTTTTATCAAACGTAACCTTCCCTTTAATACGCATTACGCGGGCCGGCCTGAACTGTTCCGGCAGAAGGCGTTCCACCAGCTGAAAATCCCTCTCCCCTTTTACAGATTCATACAGGTATCTTCCTTTGGCAGGCACGCTGATAAAGGCATCATTGTATTGAGAATTGATGAAATCCATTGGAACCGGATCACTCCAGCCATTTTCGGTACGCCGCGTAACAAACAGGTCCAGTTCGCCTTTCCCCCCCATCGCATCACTGGAAAAGATCAGGGTCTGGTCGTCGGCAAGAATTCTGGGGGTCTGTGAGTTGCCCGTATTGATATTGGCAGGCAATTCTTCCGGTTCTGCCCAGCCACGCACTGTTTTCCGGGAGACCATGAGCTTGCACCCGGTTGCCCCGCCGTATTCACTCATCGATTCACACCGCATAAAATAAAGGTAATCCCCGTCAGGCGACAGGGAAGGGCTCCCATCGTGGGCAGTACTGTTGACAGGTTTCCCAAAATTTCTTGGTGCACTCCAGTCATTGCCTGAGCGCTCGCTGTACCAGAGGTCAAAACCGCCAATACCAGATTTCCTCGAGGTAAACAGGAGCAGGTCTCCTTCAAAGCTGAGACTGTAACCACCCCGGAAATTTAGCGTAGGACGGTTTATCAAACGGTTTACTTCTTTGCCATCGGCCCATTCTGCCACCCCTTTTCGTGTGGTCCAGTACATTGAATGATGGCCGTCGTCGGTGTAGTCCGAAAGGTAAACCAGCGTCTCCCCGTCTCCGCTGATATAGGGGGCGTACAGGTTCAGGGATGGCCGGTTGATGTTCATGGGCAGGGGCCTGACACTGGCCTGGCCAAACACCATGGCACACGTGGCTGAAAGGAGCGTAAAAATCAGGATGCGTCTCATAATTCAGGTGATCTAAAAACTTCAATATACATATAACGGGCCAAAAACATCCCTGCGTGCCCTGTGGATGTAGGTTTTACAGACAGATTGCCCTTATTTGAGTTAAAAAATAATATCAGACGCTGATTGGCAGGGCAGTACGCGGGTGTACACAGGGGATAACCGGGAGTTGGGGGGCGGGTCCAAAAGCCCTATCTTTGCCCTATGGAGCTTAATTACAAGACATTCGGCGAGGGTAAACCGCTCGTTATTCTTCACGGACTTTTCGGGTCGCTTGACAATTGGCTGACCCTCGGCAAGGAATTCAGCGAATTCAGGAAGGTATACCTGGTCGACCAGCGAAATCACGGCCAGTCGCCGCATTCCGACGAGTTTTCCTACGAGGCCATGGCCAGGGACCTGAAGGAGTTCCTGGAGCAGCATGAGATCAGCGAACCCGCGATTCTCGGGCATTCGATGGGAGGTAAGACCGCGATGACCTATGCCGTGACCTACCCCGGAGACTGGGAAAGGCTCATCGTGGTGGATATTGCTCCTAAAACGTATCGCGTCCACCACCAGGAGATCATTGATGCCCTGAATAAACTGGATGTTTCCTCCCTGGAAACACGGGGTGAGGCAGAAGAGGCGCTCTCCGGGGAAATTAAGGACGAGGGTGAGCGTTTGTTCCTTCTGAAAAACCTGAAACGGAACCGGGAAGGAGGCTTTAGCTGGAAAATGAACCTTGACGCCATAGAGAAAAACATCGAAGAGATTGGCCAGGGCCTGGAAACGCGGCAGGCGACGGAAAAGCCGGTGTTGTTCATACGCGGAGAAAAATCACGCTATATAAAAGATGAGGATTTCATCCTGATAAACCAGCATTTCCCGAATGCACGCATTGAGACTGTCAGTGGCGCCGGCCACTGGGTTCACGCGGAAAAACCGGAGGAACTATTCGGACTGGTAAAGGATTTTCTCCGGGATTAACCCCTGAACAGGCGGATCAGGTAAATAATCAGGGTCACCAGGAGACTAATCAGGAGGCTGGTCGCCAGGGGGATGTAGATTTGGGTATTGCCGGATTTGATGTGAATGTCTCCCGGAAGGCGTCCGAGCCAGGGGATTTTTACCTGGTAATGGATAATCAGTCCCGCGATTATGAGAATGACTCCCAGTAAGATCAACCATTTTCCCATACAACGAAGTTACAGGAAAAAGAGAAAAAATTAGCCCCGGAACAGACTTGCTTCCGCTCGTCGCTCCGGGGCGTGGATTTACTTGATTACAAGTTTCTTCTGATAGAGCTTGTCACCGACCTGTACGGTCATGGAATATAATCCGGGTGACAATTGAGCCAGGTTGAACCGCTGTTCTATTTTCACATCGGGTTCCTGGGCATGACGCATCAGCAACTGCCCGCCAGCATCGCGAAAAGTCACGATCACAGGCTGGTTGGCAATATTCAGCAACTGGAGGTCGGCTTGCTTTCCCTTCTGGCTGATCACAGGTTTAAAATACGTACCGGCATCCCCGATCAGGGTGAGTTTACTTTTTCTGACCTGGAAATCTATGACCTGTATCGTATTTTCTCCTTCCACTTCAAAGCGATAGGATCCCTCCGGAAGAGGGGCCATATCAAATACCATGGAGTATTGAGGAGTTTCTCCTGTTTTCTCGCTGAAAAGAAGATAACCATTGGCATCCAGAATGCGGATTACCGCCGATGCTTCATGCGTAAAAAGCTCCATCAGCAGCTTATTATCTCCCTTGGAGACAATATTCACTTCAGGCTCCCTCGCAAACAGCGAAGTGGCACAGAAAGTGAATGCCGCTAGTAAGAATACATAAAAACGATTTTTCATAATTGAAAATGTTTAATTGAAAAATATAGGACAAAGCTAGCGGTGAGGCGGGTGGTCATCAACTACCATTTTCACAAGTATATATGGTAAATTATCGCCAATCTGGAGTTAACAAAAAGATAACGTTAAAATACCATATATAATGGTTAATTTTGCTACGCGTAGAGAGTGTTACAACGTGTAATTTCGCTGTTGTGGGAAGTAATGAACAGAGATGAAAATTAATAAACCAAGTTTAGAGAAGATTAACCCGGGGTTCGGCCAGTCCGTACTGGTACGTCAGTATGCCGACCCCTGCCGGAACAAGCTTCCCCTGTGGCATTTTCACCCGGAACTCGAATTGGTTTATGTGAATGGGGGGAGCGGGAAACGCCATATCGGAAACCAGGTCTCGTATTATCAGAACGGCGACCTGATCTTTATCGGTTCCAATCTTCCGCATTTCGGATTTACCGACCGCCTCACCGGCAACCGTTCAGAGACGGTGATTCAGATGAAGGCGGATTTCCTGGGTGAGCCATTTCTGGAGGTACCCGAAATGGGGTCCATCCGTAAGTTGTTTGACCGGTCCCGGGTAGGGATCACGTTCCACGGTGCAGCCAAGCGCCGGATCGGCGCCCAGATTGAGCAGTTGCCGAAGCGCAACTCGTTTGAGCGAATTCTTGAATTACTTCACATTCTGCACCAGCTGGCCGAAACGAAGGATTACCGGTTGCTTCATGCAGATGGCGTGGGTGTCGAGATCGAGCCGCAGGACAGCCGGCGGATGAACATCATCTATGCGTATGTGCGTGAGAATTACAAGGAACAGATACCATTGAGCCTGATTGCAGAGCAGGTGAGTATGACCGAACCGGCATTTTGCCGGTATTTCAAAAAAATCACCGGCAAGACGTTTACCCAGTTTGTGAATGAATGCCGTATGGTTCAGGCCATAAAACTGCTGTCGGAACAATCCATTAGCATCACCCAGGTGTGTTATGAGAGCGGGTTTAACAACTTCTCCCACTTTAACAGCCAGTTCAAAAAATTCACCGGCAAGAACCCTTCGGAATACCGCAATGAATTAAGGCAGCTGGTCAAGGGATAGAATTTCCCTACCTTTGTACCATGCCCGCGAAAGGAAAATTATATCTTTTGCCCACAGTCCTTTCAGACGGGGCGTATGCCACCATCCCATCCGGCGTACGGGAGGCCATACCTCAATTGACCTATTTTCTGGTTGAAAATATTCGGACGGCCCGCAGGTACATCAGCGGGCTGGATCTTGGGGTTGATATTTCCACGCTCCGGTTTGAGGTCGTGGATAAAAACACGGACCAGGCGACAATTGAGCGGCTCATGCAGCCGTTGCTGGACGGAATCTCCATAGGGGTCCTGTCGGAGTCGGGTTGTCCGGGCATTGCGGACCCGGGTGCACGCATCGCTGCCCGTGCCCACCAGTGGGAGATAGAAGTCATTCCATTTACCGGTCCGTCATCCATCCTGCTATCCCTGATGGCGTCCGGGTTTAACGGCCAGCAGTTTTCCTTCCACGGATACCTTCCCATTGACAAGAAAGCCCGGGAACGGACCCTGCGGGACCTTGAAGCTGCCAGCCGTAAGGAAGACCGCACACAGATATTTATTGAGACCCCTTATCGGAATGATCAGATGCTGGCTTCGGTTCTGGCGGTCTGTGCGCCTTCCACGCGTCTTTGTGTGGCGCGTGATATCACCGGACCGGGGGAATGGATCAGGTCGGCACCGGTCGGTCAGTGGAAGAAGTGGAAGCCGGAACTTCACAAAGTTCCTGCGGTCTTCCTTATATATGCCGGCAGTGGTTTTTAAATTGATGCATTTGGGCTAATTTTGGAGCCGATTAAAAACCCTGATCCTATGTCATACTTTTTTACTTCGGAATCCGTATCCGAAGGACATCCCGATAAAATTGCCGACCAGATCTCTGACGCACTTATTGATAATTTCCTCGCCTTCGACATAAATTCGAAGGTTGCCTGTGAGACGCTGGTGACAACCGGACTTACCGTCCTGAGCGGTGAAGTCAAGTCGGAGGCCTATCTCGATGTACAGCAGATTGCGCGTGATGTGATCAACCGCATCGGATATACCCGGGGTGAATTGATGTTTGACGGGAATTCATGCGGGGTCATATCGGCCATACATGAGCAATCACCGGATATCAACCAGGGCGTAGACCGGCAGAACCCCGAGGAGCAGGGTGCCGGTGACCAGGGGATGATGTTCGGGTATGCCACCCGCGAAACCGAAGACTACATGCCGCTGGCCCTGGACCTTTCGCACAAGATCCTCCAGGAGCTGTCAGCCCTCCGGCGTGAGAACAGCGAAATCAGCTACCTGCGCCCGGATGCGAAGGCCCAGGTGACGATTCAGTACAGTGATGACAATGTGCCAGAGCGTATTGAGGCGGTGGTTGTTTCCACCCAGCACGATGAATTCGGCACCGAGGAGGAGATGCTGAAGAAGATTTATCAGGATATCACTCAAATCCTCATCCCCCGGGTGAAGGCTCAGCTTAAGCCGGAGATTCAGGCGCTTTTTAACGACGATATCAAGTATCACATCAACCCTACCGGCAAATTTGTCATTGGCGGTCCTCATGGAGATACCGGACTGACCGGCCGAAAGATCATTGTGGATACCTACGGAGGCAAGGGCGCCCATGGCGGCGGAGCATTCTCCGGGAAAGACCCTTCCAAAGTAGACCGTTCGGCAGCGTATGCCACGCGTCACATTGCCAAAAATATGGTGGCAGCCGGTGTGGCCGATGAAATACTCGTACAGGTCTCCTATGCGATCGGCGTAGTGGAACCCATGGGACTTTATGTACATACCTACGGCACGTCGAAGGTGGACCTGACCGACAGCCAGATTGCGGAAAAGGTGAAGGAGTTGTTTGATATGCGTCCCTACGCGATCGAGACGCGGTTAAAACTTCGCAACCCTATCTATTTTGAATCTGCGGCATACGGACATATGGGCCGGAAGAATGAGGTCGTCCGTAAAAGCTTCCGTTCCGTAGACGGGACGGTCAAGGAAATGGAAGTCGAGCTGTTCCCCTGGGAGAAGCTTGATTATGTCGACCGGATCAGGACGGCCTTCAGGCTGGATTAATCGTTCTCCTCAATTTCCGGAAAGGGTGAAATTTCGGCCCGTGTGCGTGGAAGTGCCGCGGGATAATTCTGTTGAATCCATTCGATCATTTTTTCCCTGACCAGGCAACGGAGCTCCCAGGCCGTGGGAGAATTTTTTGCGGTCATCAGGAGGCGTATCGTCATGGTACGCTCTGAAGAATCGGTCACCTGCACACTTTTCCCTTCGCCGTCCCACATATCGGTCTCGCCCAGGACCTGTTCGAATTTTTTCCTGAGTTCGTCAACCGGAAGAGAATAATCGGTATAGAGAAATACAGACCCCAGGATCTGGGCTGAAGTGCGGGTCCAGTTCTGGAATGATTTTTCGGTAAAATAGGTGATGGGTACCACCAGGCGCCGCAGGTCCCAGATCTTTACCACCACATAGGTCAGGTTGATCTCTTCGATCCACCCCCATTCCCCCTCCACGATAACCGCATCGTCGATTTTGATGGGCTGGGTAAAGGCAATCTGGAATCCGGCCAGCAAATTGCCGATCGTCTTCTGGGCGGCAAAACCGATAATGATACCGGCAACCCCGGCGGATGTCAGCAGCGTGGCGCCGTATTTCCTGACACTCTCGAAGCTCAGCAGGACGATGGCGACAGCGATGATGACAATGACGAAGATGGCCAGTTTCTTCAGGAAGATGATCTGGGTTCGTGCCTGCCTTGCGCGGAGATTATCTTCTTCGGCGGTGTTATACCGGTAAAACAGGACGTCTTCCACCACATTGATCAGGCGTATTGCCACGACGGTGGCGCTGGCGATAATCAGTATGGAGAGCACATCGCGCATGATCCCCA
Source organism: uncultured Roseivirgaceae bacterium (assembly GCA_964563925.1). GTDB lineage: Bacteria > Bacteroidota > Bacteroidia > Cytophagales > Cyclobacteriaceae > JAUILA01. The sequence goes on from CAZLZD010000003.1 coordinate 128,602, forward strand.
CGAGGTCGGGCGACAAGTCGACCGCCCCGACGGCGATGTACAGGATAATCATCGGGATGAAAAGGAAGACGGTGCCTTTGAGGTTTTTCTGAAGGGCATCGACCACGATGTTGTCGTCCTTTTTTGCAAAATATCTGAGCAGGGCAAAGAACAGCCAGCGAAAAGCCAGGGCGACCAGGTAGGAAGCGACAATAATGATTCCCAGTGCCAGTGCCGGATGAAGGTTGAGTACTTGGTCAGGTATCATAATTCTTCAGGTTGAGGTAATAAAAAAGGGTTCGAAGTTAACCGAACCCTTCAATAACTATATTAAGATAAGAAATTAATAGGCGTTTTGTTTTGGCTTTTTCTTCATCAGCTGCCTTCTGAGTGCTTCGCAGGCCAGGTCGGTGCCTTCTTCAAACGTTTTAGCCTGCTCCTTGGCGAATATTTGGTCGCCGGGTAAATTAAGCTTAATCTCTACCGTTTTATTTTCAATTTTGGAATTATTTAATCGCAAAAACACTTCTCCGTCAATCATCTGGTCGTAAAACGTTTCAAGTTTATCAACCTTTTTTTGAATGAAATCCAACAATTTTTGATCGGCATCAAAGTGAATAGAGTGCATTTGTAACTTCATGATCTGAAATTTTATAATTAGAACTAAGCTTTAGGGTGCGCCTGGTCATAGACGGCCTTCAATTTCTCGAAGGTATTGTGCGTGTAGACCTGCGTGGCCGCTAGATTCGCGTGGCCGAGTAAGTCTTTCACCGCATTGAGTTCCGCCCCTTTATTTACCAGGTGAGTCGCGAATGTGTGGCGCAACACATGCGGGCTCCTTTTATCCAACGTGGTAAACAAATCCAGATATTTTCTGACAGTCCGGTAGACCATCATGGGATAGCCTGGCTCCCCGTCCTTCGTAACGATGAGCCACGGACTTTCTTTTAAATTCTCCTCACTTAATTTATCGAGATAAACCTGTATAAGGTTGCACAGGCCGCGGGACACCGGAATAACCCGTTCCTTGTTCCGCTTGCCCAATACTTTAATGGTTCTTTCGTGCAGGTTCACGTCTGCAGTTTCCAGGCTCAGCAACTCGGCCAGGCGGATGCCGGTGCCGTAAAGGAGTTCAAGGATAAGCCGGTCCCGCATGCCTTCAAACGTATCTTCAAAAGTCACCTGGTCCAGCAATCTGACCATATCGCTTTCCTTGACAAACTGCGGAAGTTTTTTTGAGATTTTCAGTGCCCGTAAGCGCTGGGACGGATCTTTCTGGATCACGCCCTGGCGTAACAGGAATTTGTAGAACGAACGCAGGGTAGCGATACGACGGTTGACAGTTCGCGGATCGTTTCCCTCCTCCCGCAGCTGGTATATCCATCCGCGGAGATCGGCCGGAGTGGCGTGTATGAGATTGTCAGAATCCGGCATGCCCAGAAACTCTTCGAGCTTTGTCAAATCATTCTTATAGGCCTCAATGGTATGGGGGCTGTAACGTTTCTCGTACTGAAGGTATTTAAGGAATGAATCCCGCATAAAAAAAAAGTACTACCCGCATTGGTGGGTAGTACTAATATAACATTTTAAGCCTGAAAAAAAAGACGCTTAGTAGTTTTCTTCTGCGTACTTCTTCTGGCGATATTTTGCTTTTATCACTTCGGTTCTCCTTGAAACGGAGGGCTTTTCGTAGGCCTGACGTGACCTGAGTTCACGCAATACTCCGGTTTTTTCAAACTTCTTCTTGAACCTCTTCAGGGCTTTGTCAATGCTTTCGTTTTCTTTAACGTTTACTACGATCATAATTACACCTCCTTTCAAAAATGGAATGCAAATTTAGTTGAAATAATTCGATATTACAACAATGTGTCGGGGGCAACCCTGAATTATTTCAGGATTTCACGTGAAATCACCAGTTTCTGGATCTCCGAGGTGCCTTCACCAATGGTACAGAGCTTCACGTCGCGGTAGAATTTTTCCACGGGATAGTCTTTTGTAAACCCGTATCCGCCAAAGATCTGTACTGCTTCATTGGCACATCGGGATGCGACTTCGGAGGTATAGTATTTGGCCATCGCCGATTCCTTGGTCACCCTGGCACCCTTGTTTTTAAGTTCGGCCGCCTGCTCGGTGAGCAGCCGCGCACATTCAATCTCGGTAGCCATGTCGGCCAGCTTGAAGGAGATGGCCTGGAATTTTGAGATCTGCTGTCCGAATTGCTGGCGTTCCTTGGAATAAGCCAGCGCTGCTTCATACGCACCCTGTGCGATGCCGAGGCTCAGTGCAGCGATAGAAATGCGTCCGCCGTCCAGTACCTTCAGCGACTGGATAAAGCCGTCCCCGATATTGCCCAATATGTTGGACGCCGGTACCCGGCAATCCTCGAAAATAAGTTCGGCCGTTTCCGAACCGCGCATACCCAGTTTATCTTCCTTACGTCCGGGTCGGAAGCCCGGGGTCCCTTTCTCCACGATAAAGGCCGTCATACCATGACTGTCTCCAGGTTCGCCGGTACGGGCTATGACCACGGCAACATGGCCGGTCTTCCCGTTGGTGATAAAGTTCTTCGCACCGTTAATCACGTAATCGTCGCCGTCCTTCACGGCTACGGTCTTCATGTTTCCGGCATCCGAACCGGTATTTGGCTCGGTCAGTCCCCAGGCCCCGAGCCATTCGCATGAGGCCAGTTTGGGCAGGTACTTTTGTTTCTGCGCTTCGGAACCAAACTGCAGGATGTGACCGGTACAGAGTGAGTTGTGGGCCGCCATGGACAGGCCAACTGACGGGTCCACTTTACTCAGTTCAACAATGGCCGTCACGTATTCATGATAGCCAAAGCCTGATCCCCCATATTCCTGGGGGACCAGCACCCCCATTAAACCCAATTCTCCCAGTTTCTGAAACAGGGAAAACGGGATCTCCTGTGATTCATCCCACTTCATAATATTGGGACGAATCTCCATTTCGCTGAAGTCACGCACCATATCAGCGATCATCCGCTGATTCTCCCGGGTAACGTTTCCTTCCTGCAATGTATCTGTAGTCATATTGATATCGAATTAAGAGCGCCTAAATTACATCTTTCTGTGAATCCACCCAAACGAATGTTAGTTCGGATATTAACTTTAGGTGAATTCTGCTTACAGGGTCGCAATTCTTTAATTAATCCTTATTTTTGTCGCCTGAAATAAATAGACCTTCAATAAATTTAACGCCCTATGAACATAACTGTTGTCGGTACAGGTTACGTCGGATTGGTAACCGGAACATGTTTTGCCGAAACGGGAAACAATGTCACTTGTGTGGATATTGACGAAAAGAAAGTAAAGAGCCTGCAGGACGGCAAGATTCCGATCTATGAGCCAGGGCTCGATGTGATCTTTGACCGGAACATCGAACAGGACCGGCTTCATTTCACCACCAACCTGGCCGAGGGTATTAAAGGGGCCAAAGTAATATTCCTTGCATTGCCGACACCTCCGGGGGAAGACGGCTCGGCCGATCTTCAATATGTATTAAAGGTCGCGGACGACCTGGGAGAATTGCTGGAAGACTACGCGGTGATCGTGGATAAGAGTACGGTGCCGGTAGGAACCGCAGAAAAAGTGCACAACAAAATTGCCGAAAAAGCGAAAGTACCGTTTGATGTGGTCAGTAACCCGGAATTCCTCCGGGAGGGTGTAGCCGTGGAAGATTTCATGAAGCCCGACCGGGT
>CAZLZD010000004.1:0-48993 GCA_964563925.1 uncultured Roseivirgaceae bacterium
CCACCCGGGCATCCGGTGTTTTTAATTCCGGCTGCCTGGCCGGCGGCGCAGGCTTCTGCTCAGCTGAAGCAGCCGATGAGTTGAACGTGCTGAGTTCAGATTGGGAAAGCCGGTTACCCGCCGGAATATTATTCAACGTATAAAAAACATCACGGTGCAGTAATGGCTCATTATTTCCGGCCGCGCGGATACCCAATAAGGTGAGGCGGTGTACATAATGCGTGGCCAGCGTATCCAGTACGATACGTACAGACATGCCGTCATCTGCTACCTTCACTCCCTTCACCTCGTGGTCCCGCATGTCAACGGGCGGACTCCCGTAGACGGGATAATATTTGTAGGTATAGCTGCCCACACGATAGGAGGCTATATCCTTTGCAGTTTCTTTGTCAACCGGCCTGGTAAATGTAATCTCAAAACCATCAGGCCGTGCATGTACCTCGTGCATTTCAAAGGGAGTCCGTCCCGTATAAATAAGACGCTGAAGCCCTTCATTCGCGTCGCCGGCCGAGCCCCAGCCCCGATTGGTTTCGCCCACAAACAGGGAACCGTCTTCAGCCCAGACCATACGCAGCACCCCAGACTTGAAACCACTCCTGAAATCCCAGGCGGCTCCCTGGTATTCTCCATTTACTTTCTCCAGGTAAATACGCATGATCTTGGACTGCCCCTGGTCACCAACGAGGACCTGTCCGGCAAACGGTCCGAAATTGCCCTCCGGAATTACCTGTATATCAGAGTTGGATATCCCCAGTACACCATGGGGCAGCCAGACTGCCGGCGGCTGGAAGGCATCGTACTTCTCTTTCATGTCATACACCGTTTTATAACGGCCGTTCATCACATTCTCCGGTTTAATTGCCCGGCCGCTCGCATCACGATCCTTTCGCGGATCAACCTCGGCATACACCTGCTCGGTCGTCAGGTCCAGGGGAGAACCCTCCATCCCGGTCCAGCGCAATCCGGCCGGATGTCCGGTGAAACTCCCCTTTTTAACATGCCATAAGCCGCCACTTCCTACCCAGTCACCCTGGTTGTCTGTATAGAAGAATTCTCCGTCTATGAATCCCAGTCCGGCCGGGGATCGCATTCCGGTGGCCCAGGGCTCCATCTGTCCGTCCGGACTGATCTTCATAGTCCAGCCTCTCCAGGGAACCCGGCTCTCTCCGCGCCACCATTCCTCGTCGCCAAAGGCCACGTTCCCGGTAACAAACATATCCCCCCCGGGCGATATCTTGGGCCCGAAACTGTATTCATGGTAATGTCCGGAAACCGGCCAGGCATACACGGTTTCAAACAGGTCGGCATATCCGTCATTATTAGTGTCTTCCAGGCGGGTAAGCTCACTTCGCTGCGCACAGTACAAGGATCCTTCATGCCAGGCGAGGCCTAGTATCTCATGCAGTCCGCTGGCAAACTTCCGCCAGTAAGGCTGTCCCGAAGTCGGGTTATCCACCAGGAATACGTCTCCCCTTCGGGTACTGATGGCCAGCTGGCCCGTAGGAAGCATGGCAAGACCGCCTACTTCCAGCAGGGTTCCTTCAGGCGAACTCACCTTTACGATCTTGAAGTACGCATCCTCGGGAGAGGGCTGTGCCATAGCCGGTGAAGACAGTAAAAGGAAAACAGAGAGTATGTAAATAATATTCTTCATGATCAAAAGAGGATTGAATAAGTGAGTGATGTACCAAGGGGAGCGACAAGTTCCATCTCCCCGTCAGCGGTCAGCCGGATCTCCGCGTTGACGGAATTGTCAAGACGGACGAAATAATTACCCCGGCCCAGGATCCGGTATAATCCCTTATCCACTTCGCTGACTTTCTCGCCATGTCCAACCCGCACATACAATGGCGAATTTGTGGATGAGGAAACCGTCCGGCGAATACCCTTTCCGGAGGGCAGGGGCTGAAGCTGGTCGTCGATCGTATAGGTTCCGATGGAATAGGAGAATGACATTTTGCCTTCATCCAGGATGCGGTAGCCATTAATATGAAACCGGAGTCCGGTGGTATCTTCCTTCCACTGCCCGGAAAGCGGCTGCACAGGCGGAGAGGTTCCGTCAAGGTAACAAATCGTACCCCTGGGTACCGAAGACCCGTCCCCGCGGTCATGCCACATGGGTGTGGTATTGAGGAAAGCTCCGCGCCAGGCATGTACGACCGAACCATTGTCCATATCATAGGTGTAGTGCACATTCTCCCGGGTACCCACCGAAACGGCACGTACCACCCTGCCCTCTTCGGGAATATCCATGAAACTGCGCAGCACTTCCGGCGCTTCCAGGTAGATCGGATCGACCATCGAGGAAACATTCACAGTAGCATCGGCCAGTTCGGTCATCCGGAACCCGGGACCCTCGACCCGTACACTCAGGCCTGGCGTGACCCATTCGTATACTTTGGCATACCTTACTTCAAAGGGCACTTCTCCTGCAGGCAGGGTTAGTGACCCTTCTCCATTCCATCCTGTAAACGGGATAACCGGGCTGCCGTTGACGATCAGCGCACCGCTGCCCCCCGGGAAATTAGCTTCAAATTTATAGGTCCCTTCCGTTTTTACAGCCAGGGTGCCCGTGTAGCGGATGAGAAAATCATTCTGCGAAGGACTGACCTCCGGGGTCATCAGGGGAATTTCGCCCGTCGCTTCCGGGGGCAAGGTCGCATAATCCGGTTCGTCAATGAACTTACCCTTGAAGGAGGTGTAGCTGACATCCTTGAGAACCGGCTTCGGGCTGTCAAAGGGAATGAGTCTCATATCACGGAAGGCAACCGGACCGTGATCCCCCTGTATCCTGATGGGGCCGCGGGCACGCTCCTCACCCATCGCCCCTCGGGTAGGACCGGTCAGCTCTATATCCGAATGGATCTCGACCCCGTTAAGTGTCACGCTTAAGCGGGCATTATCCGTTTTAGTACCTGATTCATCAAACACCGGCGCCGTAAACGAAATGACCATATGCTGCCAAAGACCTGGTGCACGACTTGCATTCTGCCGCGGGGCACGACCGCCGTAACCTGTTTCCTGGTCGGTCCACCGTTCGTACACCCCTCCGTTATCGGCCGAGCTGGGTACCTTCACCCCCCAGCTGTCACGCAGCTGAACTTCGTAATTACCATGAAGGTATACGCCGGAGTTGGAACCCGGGAACATCATGTAATAGAAGGACAGGTCAAAATTACCGTATTCTTCCTGGGAATACAGGTCAGCCCCCTTGTTGCGCTTACCCGGCATGTTTAACAGGACCCCGGAACCATCCATGGTATTGACCTTGCCGGATTCCGGGTGCACAGACACCTCGCCGGTTTCTGACCAGGAGCCGCCCAGCGGAAATGATATTCCCTGGAATGAAATTTTATCCTGGGCCTGAATGACTGTTCCGGCCGCGCATAATAAGCAGAGTAAAAGCAATCGCATAAAGAAGATGTTTAAACAGTAAGATAAGGTAATATTAAGAAAAATTGACCGGAATTTTTGTGTAACTTACTTACAACCAAGTAAACCTTTTTCATGAATGAACCTGCCAGAACCGCGGTGGTCACCGGAGGCAACCGGGGGATAGGATTCGAAGTATGCAGGCAGCTGGCCAAAAAGGGGATTCACGTGATCATGACCAGCAGGGACCCGAAAAAAGGCATTGAAGCCCGGGACAGACTGAAGAAAGAAGGCATTGAGGTGGAATTTCATGTACTGGATGTCAACAGCGGGGCCAGTGTCAGGGAATTTTTCCACATCATGGAATCTCATCACGACCGGATTGACATCCTGGTAAACAATGCAGCCGTGCATTATGACAGCCAGCAGCATGCACTCGATGCAAATATGACAATCGTACTGGAAGCCCTGGATACCAACCTCCTGGGGCCTTGGCGTACCTGCCAGTATGCGGTCCCTGTAATGAAGCGGAATAAGTATGGCCGCATCGTAAATGTAAGCAGCGGTGCAGGTTCGCTGGCAGAAATGAAAGGGGGTACACCCGCTTATTCAGCCTCAAAGGCAGCCCTCAATGTCCTTACCATTAAACTCGCCTCAGAGCTTCAAGGCACCAATATCCTGGTAAATTCGGTATGCCCGGGCTGGGTGAAAACCGACATGGGCGGTCCGCATGCCCCCCGCAGCGTGGAGAAAGGGGCAAGTGGCATCGTCTGGGCAGCCACCCTGGACAAGGACGGGCCGACCGGGGGCTTCTTTCGCGACGGTAAACCGATTGCATGGTAACAGTTTTCCATTACGCTTCTCTTTCTCTTTCCGTTTCCGCATATTTGCCAACATGACGTGGCTGTATGAGTTTTCCCTGACAGAATGGGTGTTTATCGGGCTGTTCATACTTCTGTATGTGCTGTTCCTGACACGTATGATCCATATTGCCCGTAAATTGCATACCCGTTTTACAGGGATCGCCGTAAAAATCGTTCTGCGTACCCTGTATTTCTCGCTTCTCCTCATCGCCTTGCTGGGGCCTTCATTCGGAGAATCCAGGCGGGAAATAAAGTCGGTCGGAAAGGATATATTTATGCTGGTAGACCTGTCCCAGTCCATGGATGCCACCGATGTACAGCCCTCCCGGCTGGCCAAGGTAAAATTCGAACTTAAAAATATTGTGGAGGCATTCAGTTCTGACCGGATGGGCATTATCATATTCTCCTCTGAAGCCTTTATGCAGGTGCCCCTCACCTACGACCAGAATGCGCTTAACCTGTTCATAGAGACGCTGAACACGGGCCTGGTCCCCAATTCAGGCACCGATTTCTCTCCCCCGCTGCGCATGGCACTGGAAAAACTTAATGACGAAGACTCCCCGATCACCCAGCAGAAATCCAAAGTAATCCTGTTGATCAGTGACGGAGAGGATTTCGGGGAGAATACCGGTGATATCGTGGATGAAGTTGAAAGTTCAGGCATCAAGCTGTTCAGCCTGGGGGTTGGTACCGAAAGAGGAAGCCGCATACCGATGCGTACCGGCTTTAAAAAAGACAATGACGGGAATGATGTAATAACACAGCTCGACAGTCGTTCACTGAAACAACTGGCCAGCGATACTGACGGCAAGTATTTTGAGATAAATGAAACCAGGAATGACGTTTCCCGGTTAATTAATACAATAAAGGGTATTGAAGGAGAATTACGCGATTCACGACAGGTGGACGTGTCGGCCAACAGGTATTATTACTTCCTGATTGCCGCATTGGCCCTTATTTTGCTTGATATTCTCCTGAGCTTTAAGACTGTAAGATTATAATGTATGAAGTGGATCCTCACTTTTGTTTTTGTCGCCGCAATGGCCAATGACATCGACCGGATTGCCCGGGTCAATGCGCTTAAGGAAGAGGCGCGTATTGCGTATAATTCCGGGAATTATGAAAAGGCCCTGGAAAATTACCGGTACCTGATCGATTCCATGCAGGTGAATGATGACAAGGTCATGCTTAACCTGGCCAACACCCTTTATCAGCTCAAAGACACTACCCAGGCCATTAATACCTACCAGTCGGTGGCCGGGAGTCCGGATAAGGGAATCGGATCGGTGGCTCATCAGCAACTGGGTATTCTTTCCAATCGTACCGGCAACGCTCAGGAGGCACTTGAGCACTTTAAGCAGGCTCTGAGAAAAGACCCGGCCAACGAGGATGCCCGATACAATTATGAGTTGCTGAAGAAAGTGCTGGAAGACGAAAAAAAGAAACAGGAAGAAGAACAGAAGCAGGATAAGAAAGACCAGGAGGACAAGAAAAAGGAAGAGGGGGATCAGGAAAAAGAGCAGCAGCAAAAGCAGCAAAAACAGGATCAGGAGCAAAACAAGGAAGGCGAAGAAAATAAGGAGCAGAAGGAACAATCCGAGCAGGGGGAAAAAGACGAGGAGCAGCAACAAAAGGATAGCGAACAAACGAAAGAAGGCGAGCAGAAAGAGGAGCCCCAGCAGGAAAAGGACGGAACTCCTGAAAACCAGGAAGAGCAGGACAAGCAAAAGAATGAAGCCCGCCAGAAAGAGATCGCCGAGCGGCTCAAGGATATGAAGATCAGCGAGGAAAAAGCACGCATGATCCTGGAGGCGATGAAAAACAATGAAATCCAGTATATCCAGCAAAATAAACGGAAGGCAACGAAAAAGAGGGATTCCTCCAAGCCCGACTGGTAGTCTGCCCCTGCAGAATTCAATGCCCGCTGCCACCTTGCAACCCGCAGGTAAGGCCGGGTTTTCTGACGCGATTTCATTAATTTTGAAGAATTCCAACCCATAATCAAGAAACATGAATAATGTATATATCGTATCTGCCGTTCGAACGCCCATCGGAAGCTTCGGAGGCAGTTTAGCTTCTCTCACCGCTATTGAGCTCGGCATAGCGGCAATTAAAGGCGCACTCAAAAAAGCCGGCGTTTCCGCGGATGAAGTTACCGAGGTGTTCATGGGAAATGTTGTCTCGGCCAACCTGGGGCAGGCACCTGCCCGGCAAGCGTCGGTGGGAGCGGGAATAGGATATAACGTACCCTGTACCACCGTAAACAAAGTCTGTTCAAGCGGTATGAAATCGGTCATGCTGGGTGCGCAGTCAATTATGCTGGGACATAATGATGTCGTGGTAGCCGGGGGCATGGAGAGTATGTCGAATATACCTTATTATGTGCCGAAAGCACGTTACGGGTACAAATACGGACACGGACAACTGATCGACGGACTCATGCAGGATGGCCTTTGGGAAGTCTACCATGGTTTTCCCATGGGTAATTGTGCCGACAATACGGCGAAAGAAATGAGCATAAGCCGGGAAATGCAGGATGAATATGCCATCAGTTCCTACAAACGGTCGGCCAGTGCCTGGGAAAGCGGCAAATTCAATGATGAAGTGATCCCTGTGGAAGTACCCCAGCGCAAAGGGGACCCGGTCCTGGTCAGTGAAGATGAAGAGTATAAGAATGTCAGGTTTGATAAAATCCCTTCGCTCCGTCCCGTATTTTCTAAAGAAGGTACTGTGACAGCGGCCAACGCCTCCACGATCAACGACGGTGCTTCGGCCCTGATCCTGGTCAGTGAAGAAAAAATGAATGAACTTGGTTTAACTCCGATCGCACGTATCCGGGGGTTTGCGGATGCCGCCCAGGAGCCGATCTGGTTTACCACCTCCCCTTCACTGGCTATTCCGAAGGCCATAAAAAGGGCAGGAATCAGCGCCGAAGAGGTCGACTTTTATGAAATAAATGAAGCATTCGCAGCCGTGGCCATTGCCAACAACATGCAATTGAAGCTCGACCCGGAGAAGGTGAATGTTCATGGGGGGGCTGTGGCTCTCGGACACCCCCTGGGGGCTTCCGGTGCGCGGATCATCACCACGCTCAACGGAGTGCTTAACGCCAACAAAGGAAAGATCGGGGTGGCTGGAATATGTAACGGCGGCGGCGGGGCCTCCGCCATTGTGATCGAAAAAGTATAGCTTCGTATATTGCATCTATGAGAAAACTATTTTTTGCGCTCTGCCTCCTGTGGGCGTCAGCAGTCTCCGCCCAGGTGGAGGTTCGAACATACCACGACCCGGACCAACGTGAATTACTGAAGGAACATTACTATGTCACCTCCCCCGGATCTACAATTATTGTTGGTCAGTATAAGCAGTATCATCCCAACCAGAACCTGGCTGTCGAAGGAGAATATGTCGACGGGTACCGTAACGGAGAATTCCACGAATACTATCCCTCCGGACAACTGCAGCGTACCATCGCCTATCAGATGGGCACCCGGGAAGGACCGGTGAAGGTTTTTGATGAAAGAGGAAACCTGATCCAGACAGCCGTTTATCATGGCAACAAATTATCTGACAGCCTTTTCCTGTATTATCCGGACGGATCGCTGCACAGCAAGGGCCGTTTTGTGGAGGACCGGCCAGACGGTTTGCTTGTGGAGTATTTTGAAACCGGTAAACTCAAGCGCGAAATCAATTATGCCAATGGAAAGCAGAACGGCGTAACCAAAAATTATTACCCCAGCGGAATCCTGATGTCAGAAGGACACTACGCCGATGGTGTCCTGGATGGAAACTATACAACCTACTATCCGTCAGGCAGCATTCAGAATGAATCTGAAATGAAGCAAGGTGAGAAAAGCGGCGTTTTCCGAAATTATGATGAGGAGGGAAACCTTCTGCTTGAAGGACACTACCAGGCAGGTAAGCTCCATGGTGAAAACAAAGGGTATTATCCCGACGGTACGCTGAGGCATGCGTTTAATTATACCGCAGGTACGAAAACAGGATTCAACGAAAGTTATTATCCGTCCGGTAAAAAGGAAGCCACCTTCGAGATCAATGGCTCGGAAATGAAGACCACGCGTTATTACGATGATGGCACCCTGCAGTCGGTGGAGAGGTTCACCAATGGGAAATTACAGGGACTTTCAAGGTATTATGACGAACAAGGCGACCTGCGTACCGAAGTGAATTACCACCAGGGACAGTTTCACGGTCCCCGAACGGAATACCATCCCGGCAACATCCCGGCACTCAAACAGGAATTCAGCTACGGAGACCGGATTGGCCTTCATGAAGAATTTTATGTGGACGGGCAAAGAAAATCCATGACCACCTACAAATCGGATAAGAAACATGGGCCGTATCAGGCATGGTACGAGGATGGCACACTGAAAGAGGAAGGTGAATTCGGGGGAAACCGTAAAGTGCTGGAGTGGAGGTATTTCGATTCATCCGGGGAGCTTGTACGCGTGGAAATATACAGAAACGGTTTGCTGTCGGAAACAAAAACCGCCCCCTTTGAACAATAAGCTTCTTTTATTAGTGGAATTTAATAACTTCGGACATCCGAAACCCGTATCATGAACGCCATTAAACAAACCGATTTTCAATTCCCGCTTCAGGATAATTTCTACCGGGGAAAAGTCCGGGATGTGTATTACTTCGGTGACCTGATGGCACTGGTGGCTTCAGACCGCATCTCTGCTTTCGATGTGATCCTGCCCGAGGCTATCCCTTATAAAGGACAGGTACTTAACCAGATCGCGGCCCGCAACCTGGAGGCAACCAGGGACATCTGCCCCAACTGGCTCATTGAGTCACCCGACCCCAATGTAGCCATTGGTTATAAATGCGATCCCTTCCCGGTGGAGATGGTCATCCGTGGCTACCTTGCCGGGCATGCATGGCGGGAATACAGGGATGGTAAACGGACGTTGTGCGGAGTTTCCCTCCCGGAAGGACTGAAGGAGAATGACCGGTTACCGGCTCCGATAATCACCCCGACCACCAAAGCCATGGAGGGACATGATGAGGACATCAGCCGGGAAGAAATTATTGACCAGGGAATCGTTCCGGAAAAAGAATACAGCCTGCTGGAAGACTATACCCGGGCACTGTTTGACCGTGGCACGGATCTGGCCTTTGAAAGAGGACTGATCCTGGTAGATACCAAGTATGAATTTGGCAAATATAAGGGCGAGATCCGGCTGATTGATGAAGTACATACACCCGATTCGTCCCGTTATTTTTATGAGTCCGGATACCAGCAGCGCCAGGAAAGGGGTGAAAGTCAGAAACAGCTCAGCAAGGAATTCGTAAGGCAGTGGCTGATAAGCGAGGGCTTCCAGGGGCGGGACGGCCAGGCCGTTCCGAAAATGACCCCCGACGTTGTAAATTCCATTTCTGAGAGGTATCTTGAACTGTACGAGCAGTTTACCGGGGCCCGGCTTGAAAAGCAATCGTATGATGAGGCCCTGCTTCGAATAGAATCAAACATCAACCAAACCATATCGCGGCTTCGCGGTTATTAATACAATCTGATATCATGAAATTCACCATAGACAAAAAAGAAAAATATACCATTTTCAAACTTCATGAAGAGAAGCTGGATTCCAGTGTAGCCCCTCAATTAAAATCAGAACTGATTACCCTGCATGCAGAAGGGGTCAAGAACATTATTCTGGACCTGGCGGAGGTTAAATATACCGACTCTTCCGGCCTGAGTGCCTTGCTTACCGGTAACCGGGTAGTGAGTGAAAATGATGGGATATTCATCCTTTCCAAACTCTCCGACCATACCATGAAACTGGTAAAGATCAGCCAGCTTGACAGTGTATTCAACATTCTCCCAACGGTCGAGGAAGCCGTGGATGCGGTGTTCATGTATGAGATCGAAAATGAGTTAAAAGAAAGCGAAGAAGAGGAGGATTAGCCAATAACTTGTCGTTCTGTGTCAAAATATTAGGATCTAACTCCGCAACTCCGGCGTACGGGCGACATCATACTTCCCAATTCGTATCGATAGCACAGCGTTACTTCCTGGTGGATTGCGGGGAAGGCACGCAAATCCAGCTGCAGCGGTTTCGCTGTCACAGCTCGCGTATTCAGCACATTTTCATCAGCCATCTTCACGGTGACCATTACCTGGGCCTGATGGGCCTGCTGTTTACCTTTCACCTGATGGGAAGAAAAAAGGTGCTCCATCTGCATGGGCAAAAAGGACTGCAGGAAATCATAACCCTTCAGCTTAAATATTCGGATACCCGGCTTAATTATACCATCAAGTTTCATCAGCTTGATCCTTCTGAACCACGCCTGATATTTGAAGATGACCTGGTGGAGGTAACCAGCTTTCCGCTCAACCACCGCATCCCCTGCTGCGGGTTTCTGTTCAGGGAGAAGCCAAAGCCTTACCGGATTAACAAGGAAAAGCTTCCGCCGGGCATGAATTACAGTGCCATCCAGGCGCTCAAGCGGGGTGAGGATGTGTACGATGAAGGCGGCAGGCTCTTATACGCCGCGAGTGATCTTACCCTGCCTCCCAGGCATCGCCGCTCATATGCCTACCTGAGCGATACCACCTACCAGGAGAACCTCCTTCCCCTGGTGGAAGGGGTGGATCTTCTCTATCATGAGGCTACTTTCCTTGATGCAAAGGAAGAATGGGCTGAAAAAACCTATCACAGCACGACCCGGCAGGCCGGAAGGTTTGCCACCAAGGCCTCCGTCGGAAAACTGCTCATTGGTCATTTTTCAGCAAGGTACAAAGACCTGACTCCCTTCCTGGAAGAGGCCCGTGATGAGTTTCCGGAATCATACCTGGCCATTGAAGGCGAAACCCATGAAATCGCTGAAAAATGAAAGGGGTCACGGGAAAACGCAACTTTTTGTTTATTGTCCTGAGCGGGATTTTCCTGACCAATGCCCTGGTCGCCGAAATGGTGGGGCAAAAAATATTCTCCCTTGAACAAACCTTCGGTTTCGCACCGGCCCAAATACCATTGTTCAATGATTTTGTCCTTGACTTTAACCTCACCGCCGGTGTGGTCCTGTGGCCGGTTGTGTTCATCACCACCGACATCATCAACGAATACTTTGGAAAAAAAGGCGTAAAACGGATCACCTACCTGACCGTGATATTTATTATCTATGCCTTTCTGATTATTAATGTGGTGACCTGGCTCTCTCCGGCAGCATTCTGGCTCGATGTCAATGCAACCGGTCCGGAGGGCGAACCCTTTGACATTAACTTTGCCTTTAACAAGGTATTCCTGCAGGCTGCCGGCATCATTATAGGTTCACTGGTTGCCTTCCTTATTGGTCAGCTCCTCGATGTATTCGTATTTCACAAATTACGCTACCTGACGGGTAACCGGATGCTTTGGCTGAGGGCGACCGGCTCTACCCTCGTCTCCCAGCTCATCGACAGTTTCGTTGTGCTGTTCATAGCCTTTTATTTTCTTGCCCCGGAGAATTCCCGGTGGTCTGCCGCACAGGTTTTTTCAGTAGGATCCATCAACTACATCTACAAATTCGCCATTGCGGTGATCCTGACGCCACTCCTGTATATTGCCCATGCCATCATTGACAATTACCTGGGCAAAGAACAGGCAAATGCGATGATCGAAAAGGCAGCAGAAGAAAGCAGGGATCTCATCTGAACCGGCTGTAAAAAAATTCTTTCGTTTCCACAATTTCCGGGGTATCTTTTCATACACTTTATCTAACACCTATGAAAAAATTATACGTGCTTTTCCTGGCCTTGTACATTGCCAGTCCCGGCCTCAGTCAGACCGGTGACGGATACAAAGTGCCCCCTGAACCGATTGCCGACCTGGTCAATGCCCCTCAGACACCATCCGTGTCAGTTAATACCCAGGGTGACTGGATGGTCCTGCTCGAGAATCCGGGATATGTATCGGTGAGTGAGCTTGCCGCTCCTGAATTGAGGCTGGCCGGACTGCGGATAAACCCGGCCAATAATGGCTCTTCCCGGGGCTACAGCTATTCCGGACTGCGGGCAAAAAACCTCCAGTCGGGAGAAGAGATTGCCATCAGCGGATTGCCCGAGCCGCTGATGATGCAGAATGTGCAATGGTCTGCCGACGGTAAATTCGTGGCTTTCACACAGCATGGAGAAACAGGCATCACCCTTTGGGTAGCCGACCTGGAAAATGGTACGGCAAAGCAGCTCAGTGACCTTATGATCAATGACGCCATAGGAGCTCCTTTTGACTGGCTGAATGATGGCACACTGCTGGTAAAGGCCATCCCGCCCGGCCGCGGGGAAGCCCCTGTCCGCAATACTACTCCGTCCGGGCCTGTCATCCAGGAAACTTCCGGTTCCAGTGCCCCGGTGCGTACCTATCAGGACCTGCTTAGTGATCAGCATGACGAAGCCCTGTTTTCCTACTATGCCGCCTCCCAGCTGTATAAAGTAAATGCCCAATCCGGTGAATACACTACCTATGGCAAGCCGGGAATCATCACGAGCGTTTCTGTTTCACCCGATGGAAACTATACCATGGTGGAATATATCCGCGAACCATTCTCCTACATCGTACCCTACTATCGCTTTCCTTTTGATGTGAACATCCTGGACACCTCTGGAAATCTGGTATCTACGGTGGCCCGCATCCCGTTGTCTGAAGATATCCCCAAGGGATTTGATGCCACCCGCGAAGGCCCGAGATCCTTTTCCTGGCGTTCCGATGCCCCTGCCACACTTTACTGGATCGAAGCGCTCGATGGAGGGGATCCGGCACAAGAAGCAGCCTTCCGGGATCAGCTGTTCTACCTGAATGCCCCGTTCACCGGCGAGAAACAACCCGACATCAAAACGCCGTTGCGTATGCGTTACGTGCAGTGGGGCGGCGAAGACCTCGCGCTGGCCCATTCACGACGCTGGAGTGACCGGCTGGTGGAAGTGCACCGTTTTAAGCCGGGGAACCCGGAAAGCAGGCAACCGGTATTCTCGTACTCAAGCGAGGACAGCTATAATGATCCCGGTAACTTTGAAATGACCCGCAATGACTATGGGAAATACGTCCTTCTCAGGGACCGAAACCAGTTGTTCCTGAGCGGACAGGGTGCATCCCCGGAGGGGGACCGCCCGTTTCTTCGGACCTGGGACATGAAAACAGGGAAGACCGAAGAACTCTGGCGGTCTGAAGCACCCTATTATGAATATGTCGTGCAGGTTACAGACCCCAAAAGCATGAAAGTCCTGACCCGCAAGGAGTCGAAAGAGATGCCCCCAAATTATTTTATGCGCTCGGTACGGAAAAATGAGTCGAGCCAGCTCACCGATTTCGCAAATCCGTACGCCGCACTGGAAGGAATTGAAAAAGAGGTGATCCGGTATGAGCGGGCAGACGGTGTCGCACTCACGGGGAACCTGTACCTGCCCAAAGGTTACAATCCCGAAACGGACGGGCCGCTGCCGGTATTAATGTGGGCCTATCCGGATGAGTTTAAAAGTGCTGAGGCGGCCAGCCAGGTAAAAGGTTCACCCTACCGCTTTATACGACTTTACTGGGGGTCTCCCCTCTACTGGCTTACCCGTGGGTATGCCATCCTGGACGACCCGGGTATGCCGGTGGTGGGTGAAGGCGATAAGGAACCCAATGACTCGTTCCGTAAACAGCTGGTGATGAATGCCCAGGCGGCCATCGACAAGCTGGCCGATATGGGCGTGGGAGACCCTGACCGCGTAGCTATTGGCGGGCATTCCTACGGTGCATTCATGACAGCCAACCTGCTGGCCCATTCCGATTTGTTTGCAGCCGGAATTGCCCGGAGCGGAGCCTATAACCGGACGCTTACACCCTTTGGATTCCAGTCGGAAGAACGAACCTACTGGGAGGCACCCGAGGTTTACTATACCATGTCGCCATTTATGCATGCCGATAAAATCAATGAACCCATACTCATGATCCATGGTATGGCCGATAATAATTCCGGAACCTTCCCTATCCAGAGTGAACGGATGTTTGCGGCGATTAAGGGACTGGGCGGACAGGCTCGGCTCGTCATGCTGCCCTACGAATCACATGGGTACAGGGCCCGTGAATCTATTTTACATACGCTTTGGGAAATGGACCAATTGCTCGAAACCTATGTAAAAAACAGAAAGCCGCAGGATATGAAGGTGGAAAGCAAATAACCAGGAGAGATCCTGACTACCGGGCCCGGGGATCGTCTCTCCGGGCCTTTTTTAGATACATGAAAATCAGTCCGAAAATAATGAAGGGAATGCTGAGCAGCTGCCCCATATTCAACAGCATGCCGGCCTCGAAATCGGCCTGGTCTGCCTTTACAAACTCAATAAAGAACCTGGCTGTAAATAATAATGCGAAAAACAGCCCGAACAGAAACCCGGGTTTTCTCCTTGACATACGGTCGGTCAGGGTAAGGATCACGAAGATACCCAGGTAGGCCAGCGCCTCGTACAGCTGCCCCGGATGCCTGGGAATAGTATCCACGTAGGTAAATACAAACGCCCAGGGCACCTCGGCAGGCTTTCCGATAATTTCAGAATTCATCAGGTTGCCAAGGCGTATACAGGTTCCGGCCAGGGCCCCCACAATAGCCAGCCGGTCATACAGCCATAAGGCATCCACCTTGTGCCGGCGGGAAAACAGCCAGATCGCTATGGCCACTCCAAGAATTCCCCCGTGACTGGCCAGGCCCCTGAATCCCGTAAACTGAAAGTCTGGCGAAAACTTGACCGGCAGGATTATCTCCAAAAGATGATCGGAATAATAGTCCCAGTCGTAAAAGAAACAATGGGCAAGGCGCGCCCCGATGACCGTTGCCAGTACCACGTAGATGGTTAACTTATCCAGCTTTTCAGGAGGCAGACCGCGGCGGCTGAAGTCCTTCTTCAGCAGCACATAACTGAGTACGAATCCCAGGGCAAAAAGAAGGGAGTACCAGCGAAGCTCAAATCCGGCAATGGTGAAAATAACCGGGTCAGGTGCCCAAATGATATAGTCGAGTAACAGAGGCAAAACCGACGGGCAATTTACCAGTTAATTTGATACTTCTCCGCTCTTTGTTCCACAAAATCTGCCAGCTTACCTTCTGATATCAATCCGAACAGCACCTCCATGTCTTCACTGAAAACCCTGTCATTCTCCACATGGGTGACATGTTCTCGAATGTAGGCATGCACATCCTCCAGTATGGGGCTGCTTTTTCGGGGACGCCTGAAATCCATGGCCTGTGCGGCATAGAGCAATTCAATGGATAAAATATGCTCCACGTTTCTGATCACTTCCCAGGCTTTCCGGCCGCTGATGGAGCCCATTGATACATGATCCTCCTGGCCCATTCCGGTTGGTACGCTATCCGCACTGGCCGGAAAACAGCGTGTTTTATTCTCCGTGACCAGTGCCGCAGCCGTATATTGGGGGATCATAAACCCTGAATTAACACCTGCTTTTTGGATGAGCATGGACGGTAGCCCGAATTTACCTTCAAGCAACAGGAAAGACCGTCGTTCAGATATATTCCCCAGCTCCGCCGCGGCTATGGTTCCGTAATCCAGTGGAATCGCAAGGGGCTGACCATGAAAATTTCCGCCGCTGATCGAGTCTCCATCGCCGAACAAAACCGGATTATCGGTCACCGAATTCAGTTCGATCTCCACCATCTTATGAATATGCTGCCACGCATTACGCGAGGCGCCGTGAACGGCCGGCATGCACCGAAAAGAGTAAGGATCCTGGACCCGATCGCAGAATTCATGCGATTTTAGAATCTCAGAGCCTTCAAGCAGGGCCGTCAATCGTGCCGCTACGTGCTGGTTGCCCGGGAATGGCCTTACTTCGTGCAGTCTTTTCCTGAATGGCCTGGCCGACCCCTGCAGTCCTTCCAGGGAAAGGGCCCCGATCACATCTGCCAGGTCAAGAAGTTCCCGGAATTTCTCTACAAACATAACCGAATACGCCACGATAAACTGCGTTCCGTTGATCAGGCCGAGGCCCTCCTTCGGGCCAAGTTCAAGTGGTTCCATCCCAAGCTCATCAAGCACCTCCCCTGCTTTTCGCACATCCCCGTTATAGCGCACCAGGCCCAGCCCGATCAGGGGAAGGCACAAATGGGCAAGAGGAGCGAGGTCACCCGAGGCCCCTACACTGCCTTTGACGGGGACCACCGGCAAAATATTCTCCTGTAAATGCCACAACAGGCGCTCCAGCGTTTGTAACTGAATGCCCGAATAGCCCTGGGCGAGTGCGTGGATCTTTGTGAGGAGCATGAGCCGAACTGCATTATCCGGTGCCGGCTCCCCGACCCCTACGCTGTGACTCTTAAGAAGGTTATACTGCAACTCGATTACATCTTCGGGGTCGATAATGGTGGTGCACAGCGGACCAAAACCGGTGTTGATTCCGTATACAGGTTCATTCCCTGCTGCCAGCTTTCTGGCCAGGTCGCTGCTCCGCCGTACCGCTTCCCTGGCAGGTTGGTCCAGCACTGGCGTAATCTTCCCTGAAATAATATCCATGGCGAGACGGGGTGTCAGGTGATCCGTCCCCAGGTTGAAAACAGTTTTCGTCATGACAGATGGTTGGTTGTATGATGACGCAAAGATAAACGAATCCCGAAGGAAGGAAGGCGTTTCTAAATTTTTCCCTGCCGCTGAAGTTCCTTCCTGCGGTCGGGTTCACAGGGGTAATTAAACAGGCACCGGTCCTTGATGGCATCTGCCACCTTACGGGGCACATATTTCTCCCAGCCGGATTCTCCTTTCTGAATCATTTCCAGGACCTTGTCGGAAATAATATGCAGGTGATCACGGTTGGCCCGGTCAATATTGACAAGCTTGTCATTATCGATGAGGTACTGCAAGAGGCTGTGCTGATGGGTCGGTACCTCAAAATTATCCAGTGTGTATAACTCGTCACTGTCCTCTTTGTAGGCAGGATACACATACAGCTTCACATTATGACCGAACAGGGTGCCGAAAGCCTCCAGGGTCCCGCCGCGCAGGTCCGTGTAGTACTTGTCATCAAACACACGCTGGAGGTTATACACGCCAAGTATAATTCCGATTTTTCGTCCGCGGGTAAGCACCGACAGAAACTCCACAAGTTTATAATACCGGTGGTAATTGCTGATCATCACATTTTGCCCCAGTGAGCAGATGATGTCCACCCGGTTGAGGAAATCCTTTTCATCTATCTCACCGTCGGTGCGCAAATCACTCAGGGTAAGTTCGGTGAGTACGGTGATTTTGTCAGGATCGACATCCTTTTCGTTCTTGAACTGTTTTCTGGCGGCCAGCAGCATGTCGACATTCACGTGGGTAACCGGACGAAAGCGACCGCGCATGATCAGCACATTGCGCTTGTAGAGCGCCTCACTGGGTTGCAGGACTTCGCCGTCCGGGCCAAACATGGCTCCCTGGGTCAGTCCGTTTTTGACCAGCTTCAGACTCATCAACCGGTTGTCAATATGCGGATAATCCGGTCCGCTTAACTTGAACATATCCACCTCAATGCGTCCGGGAACGAGTCCGTCCAGTAATGAATTCAGGAATTCCTCTGGCTCGCTGATAAAAAAACATCCGAAGATCAGGTTAACCCCTACCACGCCAATGGCCTGTTGCTGCAGCACCGCATCATTATCGTGCATTTTAACATGGATAATGCACTCATTGTAGGGAGAATCCGGATGACACTGATAACGCATACCGATCCAGCCGTGTGCCTGGTTGGTACGGGTATAGTTCAATGCCTCCATGGTATTGGCAAAACAGAAAAACCGGGTGGTTTTCGCCCGGTCAGGAAGTCGCTCAATCAGCAGGTTATATTCATGATCCAGCATTTTTTTTAGCCGCGGACGGCAGACATACCTGTCCGCTACCCCATAAATGGCATCGCTGAAACTCATGTCGTACGCACTCATTGTTTTGGCAATCGTCCCCGAAGCCCCCCCAGCCTTGAAAAAATTCGCCGCCACATCCTGACCGGCACCAATCTCGGCAAACGAGCCATAGATATCATCTGCCAGGTTAACATGCAGGGCTTTTTCCTTGGTAGTAAGCTTTCTGTAATCTTCCATAATTTCCTCCAGGAGGTATAACGCCGTCAGGCAGTCAAAGTTAGCGTATATCGATGGTTTTCCGCGATTGAAGGTTAAAAATATCATCATTTTACAGGGATCGCAGGTTGCCTTCACGTTTGTCGGCGGATAATTTTTTTGTATAATGCCAAAATTGAGATAATTTCGGCGGTCAGTATCATCTCATAACTCAACGCATTCGCATTATGGCTAACAGAGGAGGTTTCTCCAACAGACTGGGCTTTGTCCTGGCAGCGGCAGGTTCGGCGGTCGGACTCGGAAATATCTGGAAATTCCCTTACGAGGTAGGTGAGAACGGCGGTGCCATGTTTCTGCTTGTCTATCTGTTCTTCACCTTTATCATCTGTTACCCGATCATGGTGGGCGAGATTTCCATCGGGCGAAAAGCAGGACTGAATGCGTACGGGTCGTATAAAAAGATCGGGGGTAAGAAATGGGGGATGCTTGGCCTCTTTGGAATTCTTTGCGGCGTCATGATCCTGAGTTTTTATAATGTGGTCGCCGGCTGGGCATTCGGATATTTTCTTGAAATTTCATTCGGTTCCCTGCTTAAGGAGGGCGATTTTGGTGCGTTCTTCGGGCGCTACACCGCGGATTACGGGGATAACCTGATATTCTCCGTATGCTTCATGGTCATCACCGCCTTCATAGTGGTGCGCGGAATCAGCGGCGGTATCGAAAAAGCCAGCCGCATCCTGATGCCAACGCTGTTTATCATCCTGATCGGACTGATTATCTACAGCCTGACCCTGGATAACGCAATGGATGGAGTACGGTTTTACCTGTTGCCTGATATCACCAAACTGAATATTGAAACAATATACAGTGCCCTCGGACAGGCCTTTTTCTCCCTGTCACTGGGAATGGGCGCCCTGATAACCTATGGCTCCTATATTGACAAACAACAAAATGTAATAACCTCGGCCGCTATGATCTCCATCATGGACGTAGGCGTAGCCTTCCTTGCCGGCTTGCTTATTTTCCCCCTGGTTTTTTCCCAGGGACAGGAGCCCGCAGAAGGTCCGGGTCTCGTGTTTGTTGTACTACCGGGAATTTTTGAAGCCATGGGTCCGATGGTAGGGCGTATCGTGGGTGGCGGATTCTTTCTGCTTCTGTGCTTTGCCGCACTGACTTCCACAATCTCGCTGCTCGAAGTACCTGTCGCCTACCTGGTGGATGAAAAGAAATTGCCAAGAAAAGCAGTCGTCTGGATCCTGGCCACCTTTATCTTCCTGGTGGGGCTCCCCAGTATGTTATCGCAGGGAGCTGTAAGTGCCTTTTCTTCGATGGGCTGGTATGACGACAGGTCATTCCTTGATTTCGTCGCAGAAGTATTCTCAGATATCAGCCTTCCCCTCGGAGGCTGCCTCATGTCTATTTTTATTGCCGTACGCTGGAAAACCCACAATATGACCGAAGAGATCGCCAACGGATATCCGGCCTACCGGGGATCACTCATATCCAAATTCATTAATGTGGTGATCACCATCCTGGCGCCGATCCTGCTGGGCCTCATGTTTATCAACACCATGCTCGTCAAATTTTTCGATCTGCAAATGTTCTGATAAATAAGATGCCGGGTTAACTCCCGGCTTCTTTTCGTGAAAACGCATCACGCGCATAGGTACAGAGCTCCCGCCAGCGGTGGATGTCTGGATGTTCATTGCCCCGGAAGATTTCAAGAAGCCAGGGGACCATTTCATCGGCATATCCGAAGCGTGATACGACTTCCTCACATAATTCCACTTCCTTATTGTGCACTATGCCGTCGGCATAAATGATCTGCATGAGGTCATATAACTGATCCATCTTCTCCTCATGTGATTCAGGAATATACAGGGAGAATGACTTGTCGGAGTTGATCAACGAGGTTATCTGCCGGTCTTTAAGTCCATATCTCCCCCCTACCCGGTACAGGAATTTCTCCTCTTCGGGGTCAAGGGACCCATCCGCCATGGCCATGGCGATAAGGTTTCGCATACTTTTTTTCTTGAAGGAAAGATACTGGTGTTCAAAAAATCCTCGCATAAATCATTCTCCTAAAGAAGTAAGTTACTAATGATCAAAAGAATGAACCAACCGATGTAAGAAAATCCATTACTTATACCTTTTCCCTGAGCTCTCTCCTCAGAATCTTCCCGACATTTGATTTCGGGAGTTCCTTACAAAACTCCACATGCCTTGGCCGCTTGTAGCCGGTAAGGTTTTCGTGGCAGTATTCTTTAAGTTCTTCTTCGGTAAGGGTTTCATCCGACTTGACAACGAATATTTTTACCACCTCGTTGGAGTGGGGGTCCGGTACACCGACCGCCGCCACCTCCAGCACCTTGTCATGGTTGGCAACCACATTCTCAATTTCGTTGGGGTATACATTGAATCCGGAAACGTTGATCATGTCTTTCTTACGGTCTACAATCCGGAAGAAACCGTCCTTGTCCATGGCCCCCATGTCACCCGTGCGAAACCACCCTCCTTCAAAAAACACCTTCGAGTTATCTTTGTTCCAGTACCCGCTCATTACCTGGGGTCCGCGGGCGCAGATCTCCCCGACTTCCTCCACGCCCATCCTGTTGCCCTCTTCGTCAAAGATTCCCATTTCCGTACTGGAGGTGGGCAACCCGATCGTCCCCATGCGGTGTGTACCATCCAGTGGATTACAGGAAAGCACCGGGGAGGTTTCACTCAAACCATAGCCTTCCACCAGGGGGGTGCCGGTGACCTCCTTCCATTTCCTGGCAACAAAATCCTGTACAGCCATACCTCCCCCGATAGTTCCCTTTAACGGACTGAAATCAATCCGGGCAAACTGCGGCTGGGCCAGGAGTCCGTTAAACAGGGTGTTGACCCCGGTCATTAAGGTAAAGCGGTGTCCGGATAAGGTTTTGACAAAACCCTTCATATCCCGCGGATTGGTAATTAAAATATTCTCGGCACCAATGTTCCACATAAAGATGCAATTGACCGTCAGTGCGAAAATGTGATACAACGGAATCGCCGTAATCATAATATCCTTTTCACCCGCTCTTAACAGCGGGTTAAACCATAAGCGGATCTGACGGGTATGCGCGAGGATATTTCCATGGGTCAGCATGGCACCCTTGCTGATACCGGTCGTCCCACCGGTATATTGAAGAAAGGCCGTATCATCCGCCGTGATCTGAGGGGGTTTGAATGTGTGCTTCGCCCCCTCCTTCATGGCCTGTTGAAACGTAACCGCCTTCGGAATCGAATACGGAGGCACCATTTTCTTCAGGTATTTCACTGCTTTGTTGATGAACCATCCTTTAATCCCGCCAAGCGAATCACCCAGTTCGGTAATAATCACATGCTGCACATCGGTAGTCTTCAGTACCTTTTCAAGATTACAGGCAAAATTGGCCACTATAATTACTGCCTTCACTTCTGCATCCTTGTACTGATGCTCCATTTCCCTGGGGGTGTAAAGCGGATTGGTATTGACCACGATCAGTCCGGCCCGCAGCGCAGCATACAATACCACCGGGTATTGCAGCAGGTTTGGCATTTGAACCGCGATCCTGTCTCCTTTTTGCAAATGACAGACTTGCTGGAGATAGGCGGCGAACTTCCGGCTTTGTTCATCAACCTCCTTGTAGGTGAGCGTTTTGCCCATATTCTCAAATGCAGGATCCTGTGCATGCTTTTCACAGGATGCCTCCATCATTTCCGCGACGGAATTGTAATCAGGGCCTTCAATTTCGGCAGGAATACCCGCCGGATAGTTCTTGATCCAGGGAAACTGACTCATACGTAAATTTTGACGATTCGGTCAAAGATGCTCAAAATTGCATCAATTTACAATGTGGAAATTCCGGGCACAAACGGTGCAAACCATGGACGGACGCCTTCCGGAAAATTCTAAAATAGAAAACCCCGACATCCTTGCAGATGCCGGGGTAATCACCGATTCCAATCCAATTCAGGAGCTGTAGGGGGAGGATTCGAACCTCCACGGAGCAGTTAGGCCGAACCCCTAGCTAACGGGTCAGCTTTATCCCAGAACTCTCCACCCCCGAGACCGGAGGGCTTGTCTGCCAGTTTCAACACCCTACAAGGTATGTGCCATGGGCACCGACGATCTCACACTCGTTTGTGCGCTTTTTGTTGATCATCATGATTCAAAGGTAATAAAGGGATTCATTTTTTAAAATTATTTTAATTAATTGAGTTAATATTTACATATGTTTTAATATTTATCTATATTTATTTCACCAACCACAATTAACCCCTTAAAATATGGCCGCAGATTACGAACTTGACAATGTGGATATCAAAATCCTTGAAATTTTATTGAAGAATGCCAAAAAACCCTATACCGAAGTAGCCAAACTTATCCCGGTGTCAGGGGGCACCGTGCATGTAAGGATGCGAAAAATGGAGGAAACCGGTGTCGTCGAAGGTACGACACTCCAGCTCAACTATGCGCGGCTCGGGTTTGACGTGACCGCATTCATCGGTATATTCCTTCTTCGCAGTGAACTGTACGATGATGTCATCAAGGAGTTAAAACAGATTCCTGAAATTGTCAGTGTGCACTACACCACGGGAAACTACAGTATGTTTGCCCGCATTCACTGCCGCGATACCCAGCACCTGAAGAATGTGCTGCATGACAAAATCCAACGGGTACACGGAATCACCCGCACCGACACCATGATCTCGCTGGAGGAAAGCATCAACCGCAATATCGATCTGCATACCTGAAAAAACAGCTCCTGTGATCGATTTCAGGTATCAGGCAGTAAACTAAATCTATCGCAAAAAGGGCAGACCGGGAACAGTAATCCACGAATTTTGTTGTACATTTGTAGTGTAATTTGAAATTAGTCTAAATAACTGGAATGAGTAAAGACGATCAAATACTGGAAGAGTTCACCTCCCGTGAATACGAGCATGGGTGGAACATCGACCTGGAAGCCGATCAGGCGCCCAAAGGGCTCAATGAAGATATAATCCGATTTATTTCGGCCAAGAAAGAGGAGCCTGAATGGTTACTGAAATGGCGTCTGAAGGCATTTCGTACGTGGGAAAAAATGACCGAGCCCAGCTGGGCCAATGTCACCTTCCCACCGGTGAATTACCAGGACATAATCTACTACTCTGCCCCGAAGCAGAAAGTTAAGCCTAAGAGCCTCAACGAGGTCGATCCCGAGCTGCTGGACACATTTAAAAAGCTTGGCATATCCCTGGAAGAACAGAAAAGGCTTACCGGTGTCGCAGTAGATGCGGTACTGGACAGTGTATCCGTGGCGACCACTTTCAAAGACAAGCTCGGTGAGCTGGGCATCATATTCTGTTCGTTTTCGGAAGCCGTAAAAAATCACCCTGAGCTGGTCAAAAAATATCTCGGTTCGGTTGTCCCGGTAAATGATAATTACTTCGCGGCACTTAACTCGGCGGTCTTCTCCGACGGATCCTTCTGCTACATTCCTAAGGGAGTGCGCTGCCCGATGGAGCTCAGCACCTATTTCCGAATTAACGCCGCCAATACCGGCCAGTTTGAGCGTACGCTCATTGTGGCGGAAGAAAGCAGCTACGTATCCTACCTGGAAGGCTGTACAGCACCCATGAGGGACGAAAACCAGCTACATGCTGCCGTGGTGGAGATTTATGTAAAGGAAAAGGCGGAAGTGAAATATTCGACCGTACAGAACTGGTACCCGGGTAACAAGGAAGGCAAGGGAGGTATATATAATTTTGTCACCAAGCGCGGAATCTGTGCCGGGGATCATGCAAAACTTTCCTGGACCCAGGTCGAAACCGGTTCGGCTATTACCTGGAAATATCCTTCCTGTATACTGAAGGGAGATAATTCAGTGGGAGAATTCTATTCGGTCGCGGTCACCAATAATATGCAGCAGGCCGATACCGGTACGAAAATGATTCATATCGGAAAAAATACGCGGTCAAGGATCGTTTCAAAAGGTGTCTCGGCCGGCAAGTCCCAGAACAGCTATCGCGGACAGGTGCATGTATTGAAGCGCGCAGCAAATGCGCGGAACTTCTCCCAGTGTGACTCCCTGCTGATGGGAAACAAGTGCGGAGCGCATACGTTCCCCTACATCGACATAGAGAACAAAAGTGCCCAGGTAGAGCACGAGGCCACCACCTCCAAAATTGGTGAAGACCAGATATTCTATTGTACCCAGCGCGGTATTGACGAGGAAAGCGCGGTAGCCCTGATTGTGAACGGGTACTGCAAGGAAGTATTGAATCAGCTCCCTATGGAGTTTGCGGTGGAGGCACAAAAATTACTGGCACTCACCCTGGAAGGGTCGGTAGGATAATATTCTCAATCAAATCATTAAACTGAACGTATCGCATGCTTACGATTAAAAATCTACATGCTTCAATCGAAGATAAAAAAATCCTGAATGGCATAAACCTGGAGGTAAAACCCGGTGAAATTCACGCCATTATGGGACCGAACGGGTCCGGAAAAAGTACCCTGGCTTCCGTGCTGGCAGGCAGGGAAGACTATGAAGTGACTGCGGGAGAAGTCTATTACAAAGGCCAGGACCTCCTGGAAATGGCTCCGGAAGAGCGTGCCCGCGAAGGTATATTTCTCGCGTTCCAGTACCCGGTGGAAATTCCGGGTGTGAGCACTACGAATTTTCTTAAAACCGCCCTCAATCAGGTGCGTGAGCACCGGGGAGAAGAACCTCTCGACGCAGTGTCATTTCTGACCCGGATGAAGGAAAAGATGAAGCTTGTGGATATTGATCAATCCCTGCTCAGCCGGTCCCTGAATGAAGGTTTCAGCGGCGGGGAAAAGAAAAGAAATGAAATTTTCCAGATGGCCATGCTCGAGCCTTCCCTGTCCATCCTGGATGAAACCGACTCCGGCCTGGATATTGATGCCCTGCGCATTGTTGCCAACGGGGTGAACAAGCTAAAATCACCGGATAACGCAACCATCGTGGTAACCCATTACCAGCGTCTGCTGGAATATATTGTACCGGATGTGGTACATGTCCTCTACAAAGGGAAAATCGTTAAGTCGGGCACCAAGGAACTGGCACTCCAGCTGGAGGAGAAAGGATACGACTGGATCAAGGAAGAAGCAGACGCACAACAAGCGTAACGAAAGAAACAACTGGCATGAGCACATTACTGGAGACATTCAGGCATACCTTTGAAGAGGCTGAAAAATCACTGAACGGATCTGAAAAGATGCACGAACTCAGGCGGCAGGCCATGGATAAACTCATGGCAGGCGGATTGCCCGGGAAAAGGAGTGAAACGTATAAATATACCGACCTTCCCAGGACGCTGGCCAGATTTGAAAAATCTCCCCTCCTGGCGGGTTCTGAGCTAAAAACTGAAATACCTGACGTTGACTTCGCGGAAGACGTCAACGTATTTGTATTTGTAAATGGCACCTATAACGGGCAACGCTCGACCAAAGTCTCGCCGGACGAGGACCTTCAGGTCATTCCGCTGGCGGATGCACTGGGCGGGGAAAATCCGGCCGTTTCACAATACGGCAAAATCGCAGACCAGGAAGCGGATGCGTATGTGGCGCTTAACACCGCTTTTGCGGCAGGGGGCGTGGTTATCCGGGTAAATAAAAACGCCAGGCCGGCACCTATCATCCTCCGGCATGTGGTTGACACTACCGATGGCACCGGAATCAGTTACGCCAGAAACCTGGTGGTTGCAGAAAAATTCAGCGAATCGGTCGTGCTGGAGCAATTTGTGAATGCGCATCAGCACGAGCACTTCATGAATTCGCTCATTGAAATTCATGTTTCGGAGAATGCAAAGGTGCAGTGGCACAAAATGCAGAATGACCCTTTTGCCAGCCAGATAGACCAGACGGCTGTCTATCAGTCCGACGCAAGCAGGTTTGACCTGACCACCCTTACCACCGAAGGACAGGTTATTCGTAATAATATCAGGATCGCTGTGGACGGGGAAGGATGTGAAACCCACCTCTACGGATTATATCTGGTCAACGGCACCTCACACGTGGATAATCAGACATCGGTAGACCATATCCGGCCACATTCTGAAAGCAACGAATTGTATAAAGGTATCCTCGATGAAAAGGGCCATGGTGTCTTTAACGGAAAGGTATATGTAAGACAGGAGGCACAGAAGACCAATGCATTCCAGTCCAACAAGAACATCCTGCTTTCCGATCAGGCAACGGTCAACACGAAGCCGCAGCTCGAAATTTGGGCAGACGACGTGAAATGCTCGCATGGATGCACCACCGGACAGCTTGACGAGGAGGCCATGTTTTACCTGCGCTCGCGCGGTCTTTCGGAGAATTCAGCCCGGCGTATGATGTTGCGTGCGTTTGCCATCGACACCATGCACGGAATCGATCACGACCAGATCAGGGAACTGTTTGAAAAACAAATCAATTATAAACTGGATTCCTGATGGAGGAACCTGTCTCCCATACCCGTGAAAAACTGAATATCACCTCGCTTCGAAAAGAATTTCCGATTCTGGATCAGGAGGTGAACGGATATCCTCTTGCCTATTTTGATAACGCCGCCACCACGCAGAAACCTGTCCGGGTTATCAACGCACTGAAGGAATATTACGAGCAATATAACGCAAACATCCACCGGGGCATACACACCCTTGCGGAAAAGGCAACAAAAGCCTTTGAAGATACCCGGATGGCCGTTCGTTCGTTCATAAATGCGGCGGAGGTACAGGAGGTGATCTTTACCAAAGGAACCACAGAAAGTATAAACCTGGTTGCCGCAACCTACGGTCAGATGCATGTGGATTCAGGAGATGAGATTATCGTATCCGGACTGGAACATCACAGCAACATCGTACCGTGGCAATTGCTTGCCGGTGCAAAAAACGCCGTTATAAAGGTAATCCCGGTGCTCGAAGACGGCTCTCTCGACCTGAAAGCCTATGAGGAATTGCTTGGCCCCAAAACACGCATTGTGGCGGTTAATCATGCAAGCAATAGTCTTGGCACCATAAACCCGGTCAGGAAAATGATTCAGCTGGCCCACGAGGCCGGCGCGGTGGTGCTGATTGACGGGGCGCAGGCAGGAGCGCATCTCCCGATTGATGTAATCGACCTGAATTGCGACTTCTATACCTCCTCGGCTCATAAATTCTACGGTCCGACCGGCACCGGATTCCTCTATGGAAAACGTCATCTGCTGGAAGAAATGCCTCCCTACCAGGGAGGTGGTGAAATGATACGTGATGTATCCTTTGAAGGTACCACCTATAATGATATCCCGTATAAATTCGAAGCGGGCACGCCGAATATCGCCGATGTGGTGGCGATGAAGGAAGCGATTGCCTTTATTAATGAATACGGGAAGGAGAATATGGCAACGTATGAAAACGAGCTGCTTGCCTATGCCGTGGAACGAACCAGCCAGCTAGATGGTTTCCGGCCGGTAGGTACAGCGGACAATAAAGTAAGTATACTTAGCTTTCTGATTGACGGAATTCATGCGTATGACATTGGACAGATGCTGGATGCACGGGGTGTGGCGGTGCGGACAGGTCATCATTGCACACAGCCATTAATGGAACACTTTGGCATTGAGGGAACGGTAAGGGCCTCTATGGCTGTTTACAATACAAAAAAGGAGATTGACCAGCTGGCAGAAGGTCTGGAACGCGTGATAAAATTTATGAAATAAATGAACGGGACGACCAGAGACAGACAACAGGAAATTATTGAGGAATTTGGCATACTTGAGGGTGACCGCGAGATGACCAATTTCTATATCATGGAGCTGGGTCAGAAATTGCCCGAAATGCCTGAAGGATTGAAAACTGAGGAGAATATTGTGAAAGGTTGCCAGTCCAAAGTATGGATGACCGCACAACTCGACGGCGACCGGGTGAAATTCCTGGCTGACAGCAATACCGCCATCACAAAAGGGCTGGTAAGTCTGCTGGTACGAATATTTCAGGAACAAACGCCGGATGAAATCCTGGCCACGGACATTTACTTTCCGGAGAAAATAGGGATGGACCGTTTTATCGGTACCCAGCGGTCTAACGGCTTTGCCGCAATGATCAAGCAAATGAAATTGTATGCCGTGGCACTGAAAAGCAAACTGGAGGCAAATTTATGAGTGAAGAAAAAATAATGAAAGAGCGAGGGATGAAGGACAAAGTCGTCGAGGCTCTGAAGACAGTATACGACCCTGAAATACCGGTTGATATATACGAACTAGGCCTGATCTATGAGATCAGTGTGTACCCGGTAAATAATATCTATATCCTCATGACACTGACTTCGCCCAATTGTCCGGCTGCAGAAACCATTCCGGCCGATGTGAAAATGCGTGTCAAGGAAATTGAAGAGGTCAACGAAGTGAATGTGGAAATCACCTTTGATCCGCCTTACTCACAGGACATGATGTCCGAGGCCGCCAAATTAGAATTAGGATTTTTATAAAAAAGATTACGATATGAGTATGTACCCAGAAGAATTAGTAGCTCCGATGCGGACCGACCTGAGCTCGGCCGGATTCGAGGAATTAAAAACACCGGAAGCGGTGATTAATCATTTTGAGGACCATAAGGGAACCACCCTGCTGGTGATCAATTCGGTATGCGGATGTGCGGCAGGAGCCGCACGGCCCGGCGTGAAATTCGCACTGGATGCCAGTGATAAGCGACCTGATCACCTGGCAACCGTTTTCGCCGGGGTCGACCAGGAAGCCACTGCGAAGGCACGTGAATATACACTGCCCTACCCTCCATCGTCACCTTCCATTGCGTTATTCAAGGATGGTGAGCTTATCCATTTTGTGGAGCGGCATCACATTGAAGGACGAAATGCACAAATGATCGGTGCACACCTTGTGGAGGTATTTAAAGAATACTGTTAATTTCCGTTCCGGCGCTACTATGCCGGAACCCATTTGAATGAGAAGGAACAGGCTGGCATAATCGCCGGCCTGTTCTTTTTATTTTATCTGGATATCACAATTCTCCTGGATTCCGCAGCACCCGTTTCGTCAATCATTCTGATGATGTATGTCCCGCTCTCGAGACCTGAGGCGGACAGATCTACAGAAAATATACCAGCATCCATGTGGCCGCTCACCAGTTCCCGCACTTGCCGGCCATACACATCAAAAAGACCTATAGTCAGGGATGTCCGGGCCGGTAAGCTGAATACCAAACGAGCTGATGTAACAACCGGATTAGGATATACGCCGGAAAGCCCAAACTCATGCGGAACCTCTGAATTTCCAGCCATGGTGCTCATCTCGGAACCGGATGCAACCAGACTCGGTGGAAGTACCGAAAGAATCACATCCACTTGAGTGATAAGTTCTTCAGCCTGCTGCTTTGAAAGAACACCGTCCTTTTTCCATAAATCGAGAACCTGTTGTCTCAATCCCTGGAGTACATCCACGGCTTCACCAATTTTTTCCTTTTCTATCAGCTTAACCGCCTGAGATATTTTTTGCGTCAGCGCCTTTGTCTGCCCCATATTCAGTACATTTCCTGATTGGAGTAAAAGAATATCTGCCCCAATATTCTCCAGTGCCTGGACAACCGAAAGAGCAGTCACCACCACATAATCCGGAGCACTGGCCTGCAGCCCATCATTCACCGTTAATTGCACCGAATAGAAACCCGGTTCATCGGTAACAAAGGAGGGCGTTGCGGATCCGGCCCCGTTTAATACAGCACCGCTTCCTGAAGGCAATGGATCGCTCGTATCCCCGGTGGCAAATATCCAGGAGTAGGTCAGTGCCGCTCCTTCAGGATCATAGGAAGCCGTTCCGTCAAGTTCGGCTGTTTGCCCGGCTACCACAACGAAATCCTCCCCGGCCAGCGCTACCGGAGGATAATTGGGAACAACCGCAATCATAACCAGACCCTGTGCAACATTCCCCTGGCCATCGGTAATAGTGACCACTATGGGGTCAACTCCGTAAAATGATGAGCCAGGGGTATAGGTGAAGGACCCATCCAACACGGGATCTGAAACAACGCCGTTATCAGGAACCTGGTAAGTCAACCAGCTAAGCGGATCGCCCTCTGGGTCATAGTCGTTCGCCAGATGACCGGGTGCTTGAACATCCAGTGGCTGTCCCTGGTCGGTGGTATAGACATCAGGCACCGCAACGGGCGGGAGGTTCTCCTGTACTACTATTGATATCAGTCCCATGCCAATATTGCCCTTGCCATCGGTTATTGACACCATGAATGATTCGATCCCGGAGAAGCCCGGATCAGGCGTATAGGTAAATCCTCCCTCGGAAGTGGTGCCTGACATGCTTCCGTTAGCCGGGAACGTATAGGAAATCCATTCTACCGGATCCCCATCAGGGTCGTAGTCATTCGCCAGGTGACCCGGGGCCGTGACTTCCAGTACACCACCCTGATTCATGACGAACACATCGGGAACGGCTACCGGGTCCAGGTTCTCTTCAACCAATATTAAAATTCGTCCCATGGCTACATGACCATTTCCATCAGTGATAGATACAACCATGGATTCGATTCCTGAGAAGCCGGGATTCGGTGTGTAGGTGAATCCACCTTCAGAAACAGTGCCCGACATGCTTCCATTTTCTGGGAACGTATACGAAATCCACTCTATCGGGTCACCATCAGGATCAAAGTCATTAGCCAGGTGTCCCGGAGCGGTTACCATCAGAGGCTCCCCTTGTTTTGTGGTGAATACATCTGCCACAGCCACCGGGGGAGAATTTGGTGAAGCTATTACCGATATAACAATACGTCCTGTTGCCAGGTTGCCATTACCATCCGTAATAGTTACATCCATTGCTTCCTGGCCTGAGAAGCCCGGATCAGGCGTATAGGTAAATCCTCCCTCGGAAGTGGTGCCTGACATGCTTCCGTTAGCCGGGAACGTATAGGAAATCCATTCTACCGGATCCCCATCAGGGTCGTAGTCATTCGCCAGGTGACCGGGGGACGATACTATCAGTGATTGCCCCTCCTGCGTGGTGTATACATCAGCAATGGCTACCGGGACAGGGCCCGACAAAGGAGCCACCGTAATAACAACCTCTCCGGTGGCCAAATTTCCATTTCCGTCGGTAATGGTTGTGGTAAAAAAGTCCTGACCAGAGAATCCGGGATCGGGCGTATAAGTGAACGACCCATCGGGAGCGGTGCCGGATACGCTTCCGTTGGAAGGCAGGGAATAGGATATCCATTCTATCGGGTCACCATCCGGATCGTAATCATTCACAAGGTGTCCGGGCGCCGTTACGACCAAAGGCACACCCTCATCCGTCACAAACACATCCGCAATGGCCACCGGCGGTCGCTGAGAGTCGGAAATGACCGTAATAACCACCTCACCAAATGCCACATTTCCCTGGTCATCCACTACTGCCACTGTAAAGGATTCCTGTCCTGAAAATCCCGGGTCAGGGGTATAGGTAAATGAACCGTCAGAATTCGTTCCGGATACATTCCCAGATGAAGGTATTGAGTAGGAAATCCACTGCAGGACACCCCCTTCAGGATCATAATCGTTGGCTAAATGCCCGGGGGCAGTCACAACCAGCGGCTCCCCCTGGTTCGTGGTATACACATCGGGAACTGCAACCGGTGAGCGATTTTCCTTAACCAATATGATAATCTGACCCATGGAAATATTTCCTTTCCCGTCTGTAATTGTAACGGAAATTGATTCTATACCGCTGAATCCTGCATCAGGTGTATATGTAAAGGTCCCATCGTTAACTGGGTCTGTTATAGTGCCATTGGAAGGGGGTGTATAGGTTAACCAGGTAAGCGGATCCCCATCAGGATCGTTGTCATTTGCCAGGTGGCCAGGCTCATCCACGACCAGTGTTTCTCCCTCGTCAATGACATAGACATCGGGCACCGCCTGCGGGGAGGCATTGTCCTTTACCAGAATTGCTATTCGTCCGGAAGCCGTGTTCCCGTTCCCGTCCGTTATGGTAACTTCAAATGAATCTATTCCGCTGAATCCCGGATCGGGCGTATAAACAAAACTCCCATCTAACACGGGATCCGTGACTGTGCCATTCGCCGGCACCTGATAGGTGATCCAGGTCACTTCGTCCCCGTTAATATCGTAATCATTGCCCAGATGACCGGGGGCATCGACGGTGACCGCCACCCCTTGTTCGGTCATGTAGACATCAGGTATAGCAACCGGCGGGAGATTCACCATCGCTGCCTCCTCCGCAGATTCTGGTATATTCATTTGCTCCATCGCCGGAGCCATCCCGGCGGACTCTAATTTAATTACGGGTAGCTGTTCCTTTACCGCAGGTACAGGAGGCAATTCTCTTACCTCATTTTCCGGATTTACGCGCTGTCGGGATCCCTTTTGGAGGGACTTATGAGTCTTGTGAAGGGTCCGGTATTGAGGGTCAAGGAATATTAATGTATCCTCTCCGACAGAATGGTCCGATTCTCCCGGTTTAGGAGGCCGTGCCATTACTTCTTCCACCCTGCCAGTCTGTACAACAGGGTCGTTGCGATGTTCATCGTAAAGACGGCGGATCCATTCGGCTGCCTCCGGCGGACTGTCCTCCGGGGTGACCATCTTCTCAGGTTCCTGCATTTCACGCCCCTGGTTGCCCGCACGTCCCGGAAGTGCCTTTACCTGGCCCGGACGGGGTGCTCCTTCGTGTCGTAGCCGTGGCACTATTAATTTCCCAAGAGTATCGGCAGGAGAAAAGCCATTAATAAACACCACAGAATCATTAGGCATGATTGCAGCGTTTTCCTGAACGGTTGGTTGTCTTTTTTCCGTCTCCTGAGCCGTAACGAAAAAAGAGGAAAAAAATAATGCCGGAAATAGGACAGCGATCCATTTTAATCGAATAAAATTCATGCAAAGAAAGGAGAGAATTAAGGATGAGGGAGAATGCAGATTTCTAACTATCATCTCAGGGTTGTTTAGGTTGATTTTGTTTGAATTGGAGTGTAAGTAACTGAATATCTATAATTTACACTTTTTGTAACCTGGAATCAATACCTGTTTTTAGTGATTTAAACACCGGGGCAGTATGTACCCGCAATTTTATTCCTGCAGTGAAAGCCTGGAATACAAACTCCTACCCATCTTCTTTCTTATTATTCTCCAAGTCCTTATTTTCACCCATGGCCGTACAAAATCGCACCAATGATCCGGGAACCGGAACCAAATACTCTGCCTACTCCAAACGGATCATCAATAAGGACGGCTCGTTCAATGTGCTTAAACGCGGGCTCCCTCCAAGCACCCGGAACACCTATCAATACCTTATTCAAACCGGCTGGGGAAGCTTCCTGCTGATTGTATTCCTCTATCTGCTTGTCGTTAATGCGCTGTTTGCGACGATCTATTTCCTGGTATCTCCTCCCTCCTTTGCGGCAGAATGGACAGGGTCAGGCCGCTGGCTCGAATGCTACTTTTTCAGTTTCCAGACCTTTACAACCGTGGGCTACGGCGCCATGGCACCCATCGGCATGGCCATGGGCATCATATCTTCCTTCGAATCCATCTTCGGGTGGGTCAGTTTTGCCATCATCACGGGTATACTCTATGGTCGTTTCTCCCGTCCTTCGGCCCGGCTTATGTACAGCCGGAATGCCCTGATCGCCCCGCATGAGGACGGCAATGCCCTCCACTTCCGGATTGCCAACAAGCGCAGAAGCAATCTCATGGAAATGGAGGCAACCGTTATGCTGATGACCGTCCAGCGCGATGAAAATGGTAATGGAATCCTGAAACGTAATTTCCAGAGACTGCCCTTACAGATCAGCTATATCCTGTTCTTTCCCCTGAACTGGACCATCGTGCATCCCATAACCCCGGAAAGCCCGCTGTATGGTAAAACGGAAAACGACCTGCGGACAATGGACGCGGAAATCCTGATAATGATCAAGGGGTTTGACGATACTTTCAGCCAGGTGGTGCACAGCCGGTATTCCTATAAATGGGACGAACTCATCTGGGGAGCGCGGTTTGGTTCGGCCTACGAGACACAGCCATCGGGAGATATCGAACTCTACTTTGACCGGCTGAGCGATTATACCAGCGAACAAACGCCCTGAGTACTTTTCCCTGTCGTTTTGCCGCGATTGAAAAAACACTATCTTGTGGGCCATGTCCGATTTGATCCAGTCCCCGTTTTACATCCTCACCCTGCTTACTGCCTGCGTATTCGTATCTGAATGGTTACTGAAATTCCGGTTTTTCAAACGTTTTGGGGCCGCACTCATTGCGATTGTACTTACGGCCGTGGTGGCAAACCTCGGTCTGCTGCCCACGACAAGTAACGTCACCTATGATGCCATATTCTCCTATATAGCCCCGGCCGCCATCTTCCTGCTCCTGCTGGATGTTAACCTTGGGGAACTGCGTAAGGTGGGCGGTACCATGATGGCCCTCTTTCTTCTTGGCACCCTCGGCACCACTGCCGGTGTGTTCGTGGCAACCTGGATCATCCCTGATCAGCCAATCTTTGAAGGACTGTACCCCGCCCTGGCCGGTATGCTGGCGGGAACCTTTACCGGCGGTTCACTCAATTTCAATGCCGTCGCCCTGGAATATGAGGTGATGGAGAATGGCCTGGTCTATGCCAGCACCATTGCCGTGGATAATATCGTTACTACGTTGTGGATGTTTGTCACGATAGCCGTACCCGGACTCCTGCAGGGAACCAAACATAAAAAACAGATCCGCCAGCTGGAAGAAACCGTCAAACCCGAATCGCCGACAGTGCTCCAAATCTCCCTGCTCATTTTTCTTACGATCTTTTCGGTCTGGATATCAGGTGTACTTACGGCTTATTTTGCCAGCCTGGGGGTAAACATACCGATGATTGTCATCGTGACCACCCTTGCCCTGGTCTTTGCCCAGTTCCGCTTCGTTTCAGGTCTTCCTGGCAAACAAGTCTTCGGATCATGGCTTGTCTTTCTTTTCCTGGCCGTTATCGGCGCCTTCTGTGACCTCAGTGCCTTCAGCAAAGCCGGGACCCTCGCCGCAATCATCCTGGGCTTTGTGCTGATCATCTTTGCCGTTCATTCGCTGGTCATGTTCCTGGCCTCACGCTTTCTGACCGGCGACTGGGATGAAATCGCCATCGCCTCCCAGGCCAATATCGGCGGAAGCACCACAGCCATGGCCCTGGCCCAGAATTTCGGGAGACCCGAACTGGTCCTGCCCGCCATCATAATAGGCACCCTCGGTAACGCACTCGGTACCTATATCGGATTTCTGGTTGCCGCCGCCATTGGATAATTCTTTACATTTATGGTAAATTCCTGCGTATGACACGACTTGTTTTCTTCCTGCTGCTACTGGGTGGCGCGTATTCCTCATCTTCCCAGGATATTCAGGCCTATGAGCTCTTTACCGAAAAAGGAAAAAAGGTCAGGATCGACCGAATGCTCAAAGATTTATCCGAGGCGGATGTGATTTTTATCGGCGAACACCATAACAACCCGATCG
The DNA here is from genome assembly GCA_964563925.1 of uncultured Roseivirgaceae bacterium. GTDB lineage: Bacteria > Bacteroidota > Bacteroidia > Cytophagales > Cyclobacteriaceae > JAUILA01. The sequence continues at coordinate 35,764 of CAZLZD010000004.1, forward strand.
TGCACTGGCTCCAGTTTGAGATCACCCGGGAACTTGGGAAAAATCACCAGCTCGTACTCGGTGCTGAAATGTTTGAGGCCGATAACCAGGCTGCGCTGAACAATTACCTGGCCGGCCAGATCGATGGTGCCGGTCTTGACAGCACCGCAAGACTATGGCAGAATTACAAAACCGACTATGCGCCCCTTGTTAATTATGCACGGGAGAATAACCTGCCCTTTATTGCCACCAATATACCGCGCAGGTACGCCAGCCAGGTGTACAAGGAAGGATTCGAAGCCCTGGATGCCCTGAGCCCGGAAGAGAAATCCTGGATTGCCCCCCTCCCCATTCATTACGACCCGGAATTACCCGAATATAAAGGCATGCTGGAAATGATGGGCGATCACAGCAGTCCGACCATGCCCATGGCACAGGCTTCTAAAGATGCCACCATGGCCTGGTTTATCTCCCAAAACCTTCAGGAGGGTACCATCTTCATCCATTATAACGGTTCCTATCACTCCGACAACCATGGGAGTATTATTTACTACCTGCGCCGCACGAACCCCGGCCTCAGAATTATGACGCTTACGACCGTCGAACAGGCAACAGTCGGCAGGCTGTCAGAGGAATCTATAGGCAAGGCAGATTTTATCATATGTGTGGATGAGGATATGACCAAAACATACTGACCGGCTCTTTGTCACAATCCCGGCCGGTACAGGACGCACTCAGCGTTATTCTTTAAAACTTGCAGATGGCTGTGATATTTTAGTATATTCTCCTATGAGATCTTTCCTTATTCCTATTCTGTTGGTTTTATATAGCCTGAACGGCTGGGCACAATCAGCCCCCAACATTCTCTTTCTCATTGCCGATGACTGGTCCTATCCGCATGCCGGTGTGTACGGTGACCCGGTCGTACAGACCCCGACCTTCGACCAGCTTGCCCTGGAGGGGGCCCTTTTCCATTTTGCTTTTACGCCCGCTCCATCCTGCTCGCCTTCCAGGGCCTCGGTGCTTACAGGCCGGTACCCCCACCAGAATGACAGCGGAGGAAATCTCTGGTCGGAATGGCCGTCAGCGTATCCGGCCTACGTGGAGATTCTTGAACAAAACGGATATTTTGCCGGCTCAACCCGAAAGGGCTGGGGCCCGGGAGAATTTAAGGTATCGGGCCTTTCCCACAACCCGGCCGGAAAGTATTTTGCCAGTTTCGAAGCCTTCCTGGACGAGAGGCCCGGCGACCAGCCGTTCGTTTTCTGGTTTGGCAGTACGGATCCTCATCGAGAGTATGAAACCAATACGGGCATTCAAACCGGTATGAAACTGGAAGATGTCAATGTCCCGGGTTTTCTGCCCGATATGAATTGTGTACGCAACGACATCCTGGATTATTATTTCGAAGTGGAACGCTTCGACCGGGAATGCGGACAACTCATCAGGATGCTGAAGGAAAGCGGTGAGCTCGACAATACCATCGTCGTCATGACGAGTGACAACGGAATGCCCTTCCCAAGGGCCAAGGCCAACCTGTATGATTACGGCACCAGGATGCCGCTTGCCATCCGCTGGCCTGAGCGGGTCACCCCGGGAACGGTCATTACGGATTTTGTCAGTTTTGTGGACTTTGCCCCGACCTTCCTCGAAGCCGCCGGCGTGTCCCCGGCCTCCACCATGACCGGCGAGTCGCTGTGGCCTCTTTTCAAAGGTATACAAAGGGAACAGGATCATGTCTTCCTGGAGAGGGAACGACATGCCAATGTACGTAAGGGCGATTTGAGCTATCCTTCCCGGGCCATTCGCACCCGTGAATACCTGTTCATACTAAATCCAATGCCGGAAAGACAACCGGCCGGAGACCGGTCTGTTCACCAGTCGGTCGGTCAGTGGGGCGACGTGGATAATTCAATCACTAAATACCTTATTATGTCAATGGAGAATTCCCCGCAGGAAAATTCTCCGGATTATTTCGGGCTTAGTTTTGGGCTGCGGCCCGAAGAGGAATTATACGATGTCAGTAATGACCCCTTTCAATTGAATAACCTTGCCCAAAAGCCCGAATATGCTGAGGTAAAAAAAGAACTTCGGGACGAACTGGAAAACTGGATGGCCCGTACCGGTGACCGGCGGGCAGAAAATCCGCGATCCACCTACTGGGACGAGGTACGTTACACCCCGGAGTACCAGATGAACGACGTTGATTATCAGCAACGGATTCAGGACTACCGGATACAGCCTCCCTTTGGTCCGGCAGCCCGGGATGGAATTCAATGCGTAGCAAAAGAAAACGAATAATCAGCTTATCGATGAAGACCTCAACCCTGACAATCCTTAATTTTATCGTGACCGGGTATTTCCTCCTGTTGTACACATTCTACTATTTCAACCTGTCCCCTTTTGCACTTCAATTTGTCGGAGAATTACTTACCATCCCCTTCTTCTTCGCACAGTGGATTCTGGTCTACATTAGTTTTCGCCGGTGGCGGTCTGAAAGCATTCCCCTTCTGACCAAATTAAGTAGTATCTTGCTGCTTCTGACTGCCTTACTCTCCACAGGTAGTTTATTCTTTTAACCTTTAAGCCTGTGTTACCCGCATTTGGGAAAATAAGAAAACGCATTTTGAGGGAAGGTCGTTTCAGCCGGTACATCCTGTACGCAACCGGTGAAATCCTCCTCATCGTTGCGGGTATCCTGATCGCCATGCAATTGAATAACTGGAACCGGCATTCCCTTTCGACGACAATAGTTGAACTGCAGGCTGATGAAAGTCAGTATACATGGATTGATATTCGTGTAACTTGAAACAAAAAAATGGAAGCGCGTAAAGAAGACAGGAGCACCTGGGCCATCGGTGGAACTACGATGATCGGTCTGGGGGTCGGACTCATTTTCCTGCAGACATCCGCTCTTATCCTGGTCGCCTCGCTGATCATAGGCATTGGTGCCGGTCTGGTCCTTGTACCCCTGATATCGCGGAGGCACCCGTAAAAACAGGCACGGTACTGGTCCGGGAAAAAATGTACGAGTTGGACGGGAATATGTATCTTCATTCCCATGCTCGCGATGAAGTACATTCTCAGAATGCTGGCCTGGATACCTCTGCTGCCTTGGCTTTATTATCAGGGACAAGGAATCCGCAGGACGGTCCCCCGGCTTCCCGTAGCCAATGATCCGGCCGGAACCACCGGGAACGGGCCGACAAAACTATGCCTTATTACCCTCGGAGAAAGCACCATGGCGGGGGTGGGTGTGGAAACCCATCGTGACGGATTCAGCGGAACACTTGCTGAAGGCATGGCCAGTCAATATGATGCCTCCATCCGGTGGAAGGTATTTGCCAGGAGCGGCCTGACCGCATCCGGACTCGCCGACATGGAAATTCTCCAACCTGGAAATCAGGCTCCGGACCTCATCGTAATCGGGACAGGAGCAAACGATGCGTTCCGGCTCAATGCACCCTGGCACTTCCGGAAGTGCATTCTCCGGTTAATCAATAAACTGCGCAACCAGTACGGCAGTATACCGATCGTATTTCTGAATATGCCGCCTGTCCGGGAGTTTCCTGCCTTCACCCCGCTGATCCGCCGGGTAGTCGGAAGTCATGTGGAGCTGCTCGGCAAGGTATTGGAAAAAACAGTCAGCAGTATACCGGACGTGTATTACGTGGCCGATGTGATCAAACTGGAAAAATGGAAGTATCAGCTTAATTTTAGAGGTAAGGAACCGGAATTTTTCAGTGATGGCGTCCACCCGTCCCCACTGACCTACCAGGTTTGGGCACGGGAAACTGTTAAATTTATCCGTCACCACCAGATTTTATAACCATGTGGAAATGTCCCGAATGTAATCGCCTGTTTAAAAATACCAATCAGTTCCACATGTGTTCCACCAGGGAGATCGGGGAATTGTTTCTTGACAAACCCGATGCGCTGGTGCTGGCCTATGATGACATCATTCAGGGTATTTCCAACTGGAAACCATTCAGCAGTGGTGCCTCGGTGCACAGCATTATTGTAACCAGTAAAAAAGCCTGGCTGATCATTAAGCCCATGAAAAAAGAACTGGATGTAAAATTCTATACCGCACAACCGGTGGATTCTGACCGGATCCGCCGTACTACCACCTACCCGAATAAAGTGGCTCAGCACCTGCGGATTTCTGACCCGACGCAGGTCAATACAGAGTTTTTTGAACTCTTACGCCATGGATATGAATATTCACTGGAGTAATCCTTACTGCCGGCTCCCGCGCGTGGACTGAAACAGCGCGAATCCTTATCGCTTCTGTAAACAGTAATTTGTACCTTGCAGGAAAAAAGTCATGAAAAAATATATGCTTTTCCTGTTCTCCCTTTTTCTGGTACGTTGTGCCGCAGAATCCGGGGACACACCATCTGACTCAGAGGACAAACCTTCTGAATCAAAGGAATCCGGCTATTCCGACGATAAACCCCGTGTTACCGGAATCGGAGGCATTTTCTTTAAATCACGCCAGCCCGACTCGCTCAAGCAATGGTATTCAGACCGGCTTGGTATCGTGCTGGAGCCTTTCGGGGCTGTGTTCGAATCCCGTAACGCACGGCGTCCTGAAGAACCAAACTACCTGAGCTGGAGCATCATGTCGGATTCCACCGACTACTTTGACCCCTCTGAAAAACCATTCATGGTTAATTACCGCGTTCAGCATATTGAAGCGCTGGTTGAACAGCTCAAGGAAAACGGTGTGACCGTGGTTGACTCCATAACCACTTACGACTATGGGAAATTCGTTCATATCCTGGATCCTGAAGGAAATGCCATTGAGTTATGGGAACCGGTAGACAGCGTGTTAACTGAGTACGGCAGCAAAACAAATTACTAAGCCGGCCTGTTTCATCACTGATGAATCTGCCGACCGTACTTCTTATACTCGCCATGCTGATGAACCCCGTTACTCTCTTTGATTTTGAGTCCGACACAGACGTTTCCGAATGGCGGGTGGAAGACGATGTGGTAATGGGAGGCCGGTCTTCGGGCCACTTTGCCCTGAGTCCGGACGGATACGGTCATTTTTACGGGTCGGTGTCCCTGGAAAATAATGGCGGATTTTCTTCCGTTGAATATAAAATGCCACCAGTGAGCGTATCCCCTGCGCGGGAGGTAGTATTGCGGGTCAAAGGGGATGGAAAACGATACCAGTTCCGCTTTAAGGAAAACCGGTCCGACTATTATTCCTTCATTCATTTTTTTGAAACGACCGGAGAATGGCAAGTTATCAGAATGCCACTTGCCGCATTTGAAGCCAGGTACCGGGGCCGGATGCTTGACCGGCCGCCGTTTGAAGGGGATCAAATGACCAGTATTCGTTTTCTGATCGGTAATAAAAAACCGCAGGATTTCTCCCTTCTTATCGACTACATCCGGATTGAATAAATTATTGCGGCGGAACTTTTCCCCGATAACCGCCCCTGCCAGCCCGCTTAAATAAAATTTATTAACCGGCTCGTTTGTAGTTACTGAATTTCTTATTTTCCCCGAGTTTCCCGCAGTACCGGGACCCCACCAACCATCGACAACTATGATATTTGTGCCGCTAATCCTGGGCATTGTTCTCCTGATCACCCTGGTTACTGTAGTCAAACTCGACACCTTTATTTCCTTTATGCTGGTCTGCCTGTTTGTGGGGCTCACCGGCGGACTTACCATTACCGAATCGGTTGATGCCATACAAAAAGGCATTGGCGGTACCCTGGGTTCCCTCGTAATCATTCTTGGCTTTGGCGCCATGCTCGGAAAACTGGTAGCGGAAAGCGGGGCTGCCAATACAATCACGAATTTTCTGGTCCGCAAATTTGGCCTGCGCCACATTCAGCTGGCACTTATCGCCACCGGGTTTATTGTGGGTATCCCGATGTTCTACACGGTTGGCTTTGTGATCCTGGTACCGCTGGTCATTGCGATTGCCTCAAATACCAAGTTACCGTTGCTGTTCGTCGGACTGCCCATGCTGGCTTCCCTTTCGGTCACCCACGGTTTTCTCCCGCCGCATCCTGCCCCCACTGCCATCGCCGAAATGTACGGGGCCGACCTGGGGCTCACACTTATCTATGGTATTATCTGCGGAATTCCGGCCATCCTCGCTGCAAAATTCCTTTTGCGACGAACCATGCAACGGATTCAGCCGGAATACCTCAAAGAGTATGTGGCAGAGACAGACGACCGGTACAAAATTCCTTCGGTGAAGGTCGCATTGTTTGTCGCCCTGTTGCCCGTCCTGCTGATCGGAGGGGCATCCCTGTTGCAGGTTATTACCGGTCCGGGTATAGCCATTGACATCCTCGGCAACCCTTCTATTGCCATGCTGCTCTCTGTACTTGCCGCCATTTATTTTCTCGGTCTGCGTACCGGCCGCCAGATGACCGATGTGATGAAGATACTGGCCTCAGCCGTCTCCGGGGTAGCCATGGTCCTGCTCATTATTTCGGGTGCCGGGGCCCTTAAACAGATCATGATAGATACCGACATCAGTTCACACCTTGGCGATGCACTCAGCGGACTCGGAATGCCACCGCTTATTATGGCCTGGGTCATTGCAGCCCTTATTCGTGTTAGCGTGGGATCGGCGACGGTTGCCGGCCTCACCGCAGGGGCTATCATGGTGCCCCTTATTGGAAAAACCGGCGTCTCCCCCGAGCTGCTCGTACTGGCCACCGGGGCCGGCAGCATCACGCTGTCCCACATCAATGATGGCGGCTTCTGGCTGTACAAAGAATATTTTAATGTCACCATAAAGGAAACCCTGCTCTCATGGACGGTCATGGAAACCACCGTCTCGATCGTCGGGCTCCTGTGCGTATTGTTACTAAACATGATCCTATGACCATCGAACAACGCCTCACTGAACTTTCCCTGACCCTGCCCCCGGCGCCTCCGGCAGGAGGCATTTACAAGCCGGTAGTGATTTCAGGCAATATGCTTTATGTATCCGGACAAGGTCCGGTGCAGAACGACGGATCCCTGATTAAAGGCAAGCTGGGCATCGACCTGGATATCGACCAGGGGTATGCGGCAGCCAGGCAAGTCGCGCTCACCATGCTCGCCACAATCAAATCCCAAACCGGAAATCTTGAGATCCTGAAACGACTTGTCAAGTCACTCGGCATGGTCAATTCAGGTCCGGACTTTACTGATCACCCGAAGGTAATCAACGGGTACAGCGAACTGATGGCAGATGTGCTCGGACAGGAAGCCGGGCTTGGGGCCCGAAGTGCGGTGGGGATGATCCTTCCCGGCGGAATTGCCGTAGAAATTGAAGCAATCTTTGAGATCCATGAGTAAGACGTTCTTTTTTGATGCCCACCTGGATCTATCCATGAATGCCATGGAATGGAATCGCGACCTGCGCTGGACGGTACAGGAAATTCGTGACTCGGAGAAAGGCAAAACCGATAAACCGGACCGCGGAAATAATACAGTGTCCTTTTCCTCCCTCCGGCAGGGCAATGTCGGGGTTGTGGTCGGTACACAGCTGGGCCGGTTCACGAAACGATCCAACCCTATGCCTGGCGCCAGCTGGCATTCTCCCGAACAGGCCTGGGCCCATACCCAGGGCCAGGCAGCCTGGTATCGCGAGATGATTCGGGATGGTCAGCTAACCCTCATCACGACCAGGGCTCAATTGGATGCGCACCTGATCAGCTGGGAGAATGATTCGGAGAATACCCCGATCGGGCTTATCCGAAGCCTGGAAGGGGCTGATTCCCTGGTCACCCTGGACCACCTGGATATTGCCTGGGAAGACGGCCTCAGGGCAATCGGACCGGCACATTACGGGCCGGGAACCTATGCCCAGGGAACCGATGCAGAAGGGGGCATCGGCCGGCGGGGAAGGGAGCTATTGAGCCGGATGGACGAACTCAATATAGTGCTGGACGCCACCCATTTGTGTGACGACAGCTTTTGGGAAGCACTGGATCATTTCAACGGCCCCGTTTGGGCGAGTCACTCCAATTGCCGGGCCCTGGTGCCTCACCATCGCCAGTTTTCCGACGATCAGCTTAAAGAGCTCATCAGTCGCGGGGCGGTGATTGGTGCGGCTTTCGACGCCTGGATGCTCGTTCAGGGCTGGAAACGCGGGAAAAGCACGCCGGATGAAGCAGGGGTTTTCCTTTCATCCGTGGTTGATCATATCGACCATGTATGCCAGCTGGCAGGAAATTCCCTGCATGCCGGTATCGGATCAGACCTCGACGGTGCCTATGGTACAGAACAGAGTCCCGCTGACCTGGACACGATCGCAGACTTACAAAAAATCCCGGCAATACTTAAGGAACGCGGGTATACCGGAGAGGATATCGATAATATTTGCGGACAGAATTGGATTAACTTTCTGAAGCGAGCATGGAAATGACTATTATGTATAAATATTTAATTCTATGAGAATATATCTGTTCATCCTTTGTTTGCTTTTCGCGGGTACCGGTTCCTTTGCCCAATCCGGCCACACAGAAAAAAAGATTTTCATTTTCGGTGGTACCCCGCCGGTTGAGTTCATTCAGTACATTGCTGATCTCACAGGAAAGGAACGCCCGAAAATCTGCTGGATTCCCACTGCAAGCGGTGACAATCCGTATGTCATCAACGCGATGTATACTATCAGTTCCACACTGAATATTGAGCCGCACATTCTCCGGGTCTGGATAAATTCGCCCAATCAACCCCGTTCCTGGGAAGAAATTCTAACCGGTATGGATGCAGTAATTGTAGGCGGCGGTAACACTCTGAATATGCTGGCCATCTGGAAAGCGCAGGGTATTGACGAGGCCATTCGCAAAGCCTATGAGAATGGAACCGTGGTGGCTGGCGGAAGCGCAGGTTCGCTGTGCTGGTTTAATGCTGGAACCACGGATTCGCGTCCTCAGAAACTTACGATCGTAGAGGGACTCGGCTGGCTGGACTACAGTCATTGTCCCCATTACCATTCTGAGCCCGCCAGACGACCGCTCTACCATGAGAATATCCTGTCCGGTGCTTTGGATGACGGATATGCGTGTGACGACCAGGCCGGTATTTTGTTTGTGAATGGAAAAGTGAGCCAGGCCGTTTCCATTGACGAGAAAAATAACAGCTACTATGTCTATGAAAAAGATGGCAAAATTGTCGAAGAAAAACTGGAATCCGTAATACTTAAATAGGTATAGGAGAATGAAAAATTCCAACAAAATATGTCCTGTCCAATGAATATCCGGAAAGTGCTGATACTCCTGTTATTGTGTTTCCCTGCGGTGGATGGATGTTCACAAGGCAATGGAATCCAGGAATATTCAGACCTCTCCTACCTGGAAAACCCTGAGGTCGATTCACTTCAGCGACTTAATCTCGTAGTACCTGACTCGGGCAATAACTACCCGCTGCTTATCTGGATTGGCGGGGGTGCCTGGTCTTACACGGACAGAAATGTGGAAATGGACTTTGCACGGCAAATGGCCCGGCAGGGAATTGCAGTAGCCAGCGTAGGCCACCGGCTGAGTCCGGCGGTGTGGCGCAATCCAAAAAGGGATTCAGGAATACAACATCCTGGCCACGCCAACGACATCGCTGCTGCATTTAAATGGCTCTATGAACATTCCGGACAATACAGGTATGATAAGAATAATATGTTTATAGGAGGGTTTTCTTCCGGAGCACATCTTGCCGCATTAATTAGTCTGGATCCGCGTTATCTTTCCCGGATGGGCTATTCACCGGACCTGTTGCGCGGTGTACTACCTATTTCCGGGGCGTTTGACATGGAAGCCTATTACCAGGGATTTATTGACAGAGGGGATGCTAATATGGCCAGGGATCATGTACAGGCAGTTTTTGGGAAAAGCAGGGAAATATTATCGGAAGCCTCACCCACCTCATACCTGGAAAACCTCAAAATCCCGATGCTGGTAATCTGTGACAATAATGTCTATGTCTACACACGACTGTTTGAAGATCGCCTTCGTGAAACAGACTTCAGGGAGGTCAGTGTTAGCTATGCCTTTGATCTTTCGCACGCAGAACTTTGGCGGAATATCTCAAATGATCCAAACAGCATGTACCGTAACATGATGATTACGTTCATAGGGGAACATACGGTTACGAAACCAAATTAGTTAGAAATGGCCTCCGACGCTTCATTTGTAGAATATGTAATGGACCAGATCAGCTATCCCGGGGAGCTGGAGTCAAAGAAAATGTTCGGAGAATACGCCCTTTATGCAGACGGAAAGATTTTTGCGCTGGTCTGTGATAATAAACTTTTCGTAAAGCCCACTGTCGAAGGACGGACTTTCATCGGTGAAGTGGTGGAAGCACCTCCCTATCCCGGGGCATCTCCCCGTTTTCTGATTGAAACGCAAATGGAAGACAGGGAATGGCTTAGTGAGCTGGTTCGGCGCACTGTCGATGCATTGCCTCCTCCTAAACTGAAATAATAAAAACATCATTTACTAACCGAACCTGAATTTCTCATGAGACACCTGACTTCGATCATCCTTTGTTTTACCCTCGCACTTTTTTCATGTCAGCAGGAACAGGACTCCGCCTCAGACAAACTTCCCCGGATTGCTATTGCCGGTCTCGGCATTGAATCAAGTACCTTCTCCCCAGCCGTAACGTATGCGGAAGCCTTTCACCCGCAAACCGGGGATGAAATATTTGACCGTTATCCCTTTATGGCAAAAGATTCCACGCTGCGCCAGCGGGCGGAATGGATACCCACCCTCATCGGAAAATCACTGCCGGGCGGAATCGTTGACCGGGCATCCTACGACTCCCTGGTACAGGTTACCCTTAAAATGCTTGAGGCAGAAGGACCCTATGACGGATTATACTTTGACATTCACGGTGCCATGAGTGTACAGGGACTGGATGATCCGGAGGGAGATCTTATTGCACGCATTCGCGAGGTAGTCGGACCAGAAACCCTTATCTCCACCTGCATGGATCTTCATGGTAATGTATCCCGGCGCCTGGCACACCACACCGACCTGATCACCTGTTACCGGATGGCACCGCATGAAGATGCGATGGAGTCTAAGCGACGGGCCGTGTCGAATCTCCTTGACCGTCTCGAAAGCGGGAAGGGGAAACCTGCCTACAAGGCCTGGGTGCCCGTTCCCATTCTTCTGCCGGGCGAAAAAACCAGCACCCGAATCGAACCCGGGAAAAGCCTCTATGCCCGGGTGGAACCGGCCTCCAAAAAGGACGGAATCATTGATGCCGCTATCTGGATCGGGTATGCCTGGGCCGACGAACCACGTAATCATGCCGTGGTTATGGTTACCGGCGACGAAAAGGAACCGGTAACGGAAACCGCTGAATCGCTGGCCCAAAGCTTCTGGGAGGTCAGGAATGAGTTTGAATTTGTGGCCCCGGTAGCCACCCTGGAGGAAAGTCTGCAAATGGGTCTCGAAAGTGAAGGAAAGCCTTTCATGATCAGTGACATGGGCGACAACCCAACCGCGGGGGGCGCCGGCGACGTGACCTGGACCCTTAAAGAAATCCTGGCCCGGCCTGAATTTAACCAGGAGAATGGCCCGAAACTTATTTACGCATCCATTCCGGGGCCCGACCTGGTGGAGAAAGCCATCGAAGCAGGTGTGGGTAATACGGTCTCAGGATCAGTCGGTGCCATGGTGGATGACCGTTATGCAGGTCCCATCCTGCTGGATGGCACCGTGGAAGCCATTAAGCAGGGTGACATCCATGCGGAAACAGAAGTCGTGGTCCGCACAGGAAGTGTCTATGTGATCGTCACTAAAAAGCGTAAACCTTATCACCATAAAACTGATTTCACGGATCTGGGACTTCAGCCGGAGGAGGCAGATATTATTGTGGTCAAGATCGGGTACCTTGTTCCCGAACTGTACGATATGCGCGGGGGATGGATCATGGCACTCACACCCGGGGGTGTTGACCAGGATCTCGAGCGACTGGATTACCAACGCATCAACCGTCCCATGTTCCCACTGGACAAAACAATGGAAGACCCCGATCTGAGTGCTCGTCTGATTCCTGCTTCTAACCAGCCCATGCCATGAAAGCCGCATGGCGGGAACGGTACGGGACGGGGGAGGTCCTGCAGGTCAGGGAGGCAGACAAACCCGTGCCTGGTGATAATGATATTCTTATCCGGGTTCACGGTACAACCGTAAACCGGACCGATTGTGCCAATCTTACCGGCAAACCCTGGATCATGCGCCTGTTCCAGGGACTTTTTCGGCCGAATAACCCAATTCCCGGGACCGACTTTACCGGCGAGGTGATCGGGGTTGGGAAAAATGTGACGCATACGGAAACAGGTAAGAGGATATGGGGTTTCCGGGATGCAGGCATCGCCTCTCAAGCTGAATATATGGTTGTTTCAGACAAGGTTCCTGTCCATGCCGCACCTGCATCACTCGCGCTTTTTGAAGCAGTCGCCTGTCTCGAAGGTGCGCATTATGCGCTGAACTTTCTGAACAAGGTTAGGCTGAAATCCGGACAAAACGCAATTGTCAACGGGGGCACGGGGGCTATTGGCTCCGCAATGATTCAATTGCTCGTGGTAAAGGGCATTAATGTAACCGCCACGGCACGGGGAGAACATGCTGAAAAAGTCCTGAACCTGGGCGCAAGTCACGTCATCGACTATACAAAAGAAGATTTCACGAATCTGACCGGAACCTATGACTATGTTTTTGATGCGGTTGGTAAAAGCACCTTTGGCAAATGCCGCCATCTTCTGAAGCCACGCGGGGTCTATATTTCATCAGAATTTGGTCCCTATGGACAAAACGCATTCCTGGCCCTTTTTACGCCTCTGTTCAAACGGAAAAAAGTCCTTTTCCCCTTTCCGGCAGATGTAGCCCATACACTGAAATACATGCATGAACTGGTGGAAAACGGACAATTCACCCCCCTTATCGACCGCACGTTCAGGCTGGATGAAATTGGCGATGCCTATGACTATGTGCTTACCGGCACCAAGATCGGGAATGTGGTGATCCATTTAAATCATGAATGAAATTAATCTGCTGACTATCAGTATTTTTTATATCTTGTAAAAACATCATGGCAGTTAATTAATTCTCTTACCTAACGTTCAACGTCAATGAAACGTACCCTTTCCGGCGCAGGTAATACCAGCGTGTTATTCCTGTTTATCACTTCCCTGTTCCTGTCCTGTTCCTCTCCGCCTGAGGTGCTGGAAGCCGAACTGATACCCAACCCGAATACCAACGCCCCACTGGCCGG